>JAAXHE010000040.1:0-63788 GCA_012271065.1 Candidatus Latescibacterota bacterium | reverse complement strand
CCGAGCCAGAAGCACTGGGGTTCCAACCTGTATGAGAGCGCGTATCACCGCGACAGGCTCAGGTGGGACGACAGTGAGTGGCGCGCCGAAACGGTGATCCTGAGCGACGGTGAAGACGGCGTTCCGGGCACGCCCGACGACGAGGTGGGCCTGGCGCACAGGGCCGTGGACTATACCGACGTGAAGGGTTACTATATCGAGGGCGGCATCTCCGGCCCGATGGGCGACCAGGCCAGTTTCTTCGCCAGCGCCCGGTGGTCCCGGCAGCCTACGGACGTGCTGAACACCTCCGTTCGCAATGCCACCTTCGATCCGAGCCTCGGCGCCACCAGCCTGATCAGCGTGATGTCGGGCGGTTTTCCCACACTCGAGACGCCGCTGGATTTCCGCGGCAACGCCAAGCTGACGTTCCGCCCCGGGGCCGACGCGAAAGTGAGCATCGGGCAGATCTACTCCACGGCGGACTATTTCAACAGGGGAACGAACACCCAGCGCGACAGGGCGTCCAACGGTCAGAATATCTTTCTGCCCGAGGGGTCCGGGGCCGGCGGACGGAAAGTGACCGACCGGGTCACCTACGCGTCGCTGACCCACACCGTATCCCCGAAGACGTTCTACGAAGCCAGGGTGTCGTTCTACACAACGTTGGAAGATACTCAGAAAACCAACTGGCCGAGAGACCGGTTCGGGTTCCCGGTGACCGTATTCGGCGAGAAGGACCTCGACGGCTGGTTCAACGTGAAGCCCGCCAATGTCGCGAATTACACCATCGCCGACCGTAGCCGGCTGAATCTGAAGCTGGACGTGTCTTCTCAGGTGACCAAGGGGCACTTTGTCAAGGGCGGGGTGGATCTCACCCGGTTCAGCATTTATTACCTGAACTACAATTCGCCGAATCCGAGCCAGCGGATTGTGGACTTCATCACCCACTCGGGCAATCTGCCCGACGTTAAAGCCCCCATCAACCCCATTCAGATCGGATTCTATCTGCAGGACAAGATGGAGTTCGAGGGCATGGTGATGAACGCGGGCATCCGGTTCGACGCGTTATACACCAACCATCGGTTCTACAACGTCTCGCAGCTTCAGACACCGCAGAACCGCTGGCTGATCAAACACGTGGATATGGTCACGGTCGACCCGCAGTGGGCGACCCAGTTCAGCCCGCGCTTCGGGATTTCCCATCCCATCACGCAGCGGTCGGCCTTCCACTTCACGGCCGGTCTCTACGCCAAAGTGCCCGACCTGTTCGAGTACTTCCGCGAACAGTGGCGGTCCAACGGTCCCGACGCCCACGTGGCGTGGGACGCGTTCCGGGGTCTGCACGGTCAGGTCCGCATGGCCAACCCCTACGTTTCCCTCACGCGTACCAGGGCTTACGAGGCGGGCGCCGACTGGAACTTCGTCGCAGACTATACGGCGGGTATCGCGGCCTACTACAAGAGTGCCATCGGCAAGATTTCCTCAGGCAGCCGGTACTGGTACGAGCCGCAGCGCACGACCTGGGTCTGGGGCCGAAAACCCAGTACTTACCAGGATATGAGAGGGCTCGAGCTGCACGTGCGCAAGGGCTTCAGCCACTATTTCTCGTTCAACGCGGCCATCAACTTCGGCTGGGCGTCTACGGCGCGCGTGGGCTCCAATGCCACTATGTTCTACCCCGACTCCTCGTACGTGATGAACCCCGACCAGTATCACGATTGGGAATGGAACGGATCGGCTTATGTGCGCAAGGATTTTACGCCGGAAGAGCGCATGGTGCTCGCGGCCAGGGCGGCCAGGAACTGGCGGGGCCGGGCTAACGGAATCCTTCGTTATCAATACGTGATCTTTGAATTCATGGACATCCAGAAGGCCTACGATGCCCCGGCCAATATGAACGGCGTGTGGCAGCCCACGTACGGCGGCGGCCGCCTGTTCAATCCGAAGGGGTCCGACCTGCGCGTCCAGTCCAGCCTCTCGCTGTACGTGGACACGCCCATGGACTTCGGTCCCGGGCTGCGTAAGTTCCACGCGGTGGGCGGCCTGCGCACCAATCTGGTCTGGCGCATCCAGAGCGGCAGGCCCCAATGGTACACGCCACCGGGCAAGCAGCCGGAGTTGCGTCACAGGCCCATCCGCACCTGGACCGACCTGCAGGTTGAGAAGACGCTCGTGGAGGGCGGGCACCGGAACGCCGTCTTCTACGTGGAGGTCTTCAACCTGTTTAACCAGCAGGACAGCCCCGTCGGTGGTTCCTATCCCGACTACGTTCGCTGGGGTCTGAACGTGCCCAGGCCGAACGATCAGGACTACCTCACGTACGGCGATTACAACGAACTGACCCGGTATTACGGGAAGCCGCGCGAGGTGGGCGTGGGTCTGAAAGTCAACTTCTAAGCACGTGTTAACCCAATCGGGGGGCGGATGAGTTCGCCCCCCGCTAAACGAAAGGGAGAAGCAAGTATGAAACCAGGCATCAAGCTTATGGCGCTTGTTTGCGGCTTGCTCCTGCCGGTAGGCGCCTGGGCGGTAGACCAGAGCGATACTCCGCGGCTTTCAACCAGCCGGAGCCACGTCCAGGTCAGCTGGAACGTGGATGGAACCATGGGCGGCTGGAACCTGGGAAGCGGGCAGACGGGAGAGCCGGATATGTTCTGGTATCCCGGCTGGGCGAATATCCCCAGCAGCAACGCCAGTTCCAACTATACACGCCGGGGCGGCAACGCGGTCGGTTTCGGCACGTGGATCATGGTCGTGGGACCCGGCGGCGTGGATGCGGCCTGGACCGGTCCCCGGGGAAAGAGCGTCGATATCACGCCGCTGGTCTATGATCCGTCCAGTGGGCCCGAGGCGCATCTCGGCGCGGCCACACAGTGGGAGCAGCAGCGTTCGGGGTCGTTTACGCCGTCCAGCAATTACTGGCCGACTGCGACTGTCCCGGACGAAATGGATGCCAGCGCGCCACCAAGGTTGATCTGGAACTTTTCGCCCGGAGAATACACACCGGACGACGCGTTTGCCGAAGAGATCCTGATTACCAGGTGGAATAACAAGTTCGACATCACGGTCACCCGGAAGGTGCACAACTGGGCCCACCAGATGTTCGATGATTTCGTCATCGTGGAATATACGCTGGAGAACGTCGGCAGCGATAGGCACAATGAAGTGTACTTGCCGCTGGTGGCCACCTGGAAGATCAACGAAACGTCCGACAACAACCAGGGGGGGGGCCGCTGGTGGCGGTGGTACGACGACGGTCTCGACGATCACTTCCGGTACACCGAAGCCGGAAACTACGTGGACGGAAGTGCCGGCGGGCCGGTTGCCATCAGCGCGGCCAGGGCGCAGGGGCTCAAGCTGAGCTACCAGTTCGACGGCGACAGCCCGTTCAAGGCCTGGGAAGATACCGGCGACCCGTGGATCAAGGATATCGAGACCTCCGACCTGAAGGAGATGGCCTTTCCCGATGGCAAATTGTCCGCCCATTCATTCGTGGGCATGGCGCCAATCGCCTTCGCGGACAGCCCGGCCGATCCCAGGCACGCGTTCAATATGCACGACGCGGGTCAGTACGTGCAGCCTGTGGGGGACCAGCCAGTTTACCAGGGCTGGTGGTCGGTTCGAACGACCGCCGACTACGACGAGCCCGTCCTGGAGGGAGAGACCCCGTCGGAGGCCTTTGCCAAGTTGACGGCAACCTCCGCCCAGGACAACCCCACCGAGGTGGGCGGTTTCACAAACGCCCAGGTCTACGGCCCGTGGGCGCTGGGCCCGGGCGACAGGGCCAAGGTGGTGGTGGCGTACGTGGCCGGCTCCGGCGCCGAGTATGCAGGCCCCGGCAAGAGCCCCATAGACATCTGGCAGTGGTCGCTCACGGCCGACAAGGCCAGTTACCTATCGGGCGAGCAGGCGCTCGTAGAACACCTGGAGCACGCGCTCTTCGCCTATCAGAGCGGCTTTGACATTCCGGATGGCCCACCGGACGTCGACGTTTACGTGAAGAGCGACGAGAACGCCAAGGTGAAGCTGTTCTGGGCCGCCGAGGCCCAGGGCGCGGTTCATCCCGACTTCGGCGCCGCCGACGTGGCCGGCTTCCGCATCTATCGCGGGTTGCGTGGAACGCTCACCGCCACCGGACCGTTCTCACTGGTGGGCGATATTCCCGTAGGCGGTCCCCTGCCTGCCGGCGTCACGTACGATGCCGGCGCCGACTGGCCCGTGGCCGCCGCGGAAACCGACGAGAGCGCCGCTGAGAGTCTGGCTGAACAGGCAGGCAACGGACGGCGCGCGGCGCGACCGGGCATGTACGGCTGGTCCGACGCGAGTTCGAACGCTGGATTCTTCTATTATTACAGCATCCGGGCCTACCAGGAACCGCATAACGAGTGGGTGAACAACGACGGCACGATGACCTTCGCGGACCTCCCGCCTCGCGCGCAGAAGTTCCTGCAGAACGGGCAGGAAGGGCCGTTCTCCAACTTTCTACAGGTCAACCGCGGGTCGCCGGTGCTGCCGTTCGTGGCGGCCGCTGACGCTTTGGAACGCGATATCGTGGTGGTGCCGAACCCGTACATGGCCAACGGCACGAACGAGTACGGCGGCGGCCTTTCAATCCGGTTCGTGAACGTGCCGTCCAACTCGTACATCTATATCTTCAACACGGCGGGGCAGCTGATCCAGGTCCTGCGTCAGAAGAACAATGCGTCCAGCGAGACGCGGTGGACCGGCCGACCGTATTCCACGATCCGGGCGCTTGTGGGTCCGGGAATCTATTTCTATGCCGTGCACGGCGTGGAAGGTTCGGCAGGCGCCGGAAAGATCAAGACGGGCACGTTTGTCGTGATCCGATAACGAACCTCGCGACGTCTTAAGGAGAATTGCTATGAAAAAAGGATGGCTCATCTTGGGATTGGCCCTCGCGACCATCGCTCTCCTGTCCGTGAAGCCGGGGTGGGCGGTTGATCAACCGGACCCCGGCACCGGGTCGCGCGACGGAGCGTTGATCGATCCGAAGATGGAAAACGTTGACAAGGCCTGGGGCCTCTGGGTCGAGCGCGTGGGACTCTCCGAGTTCCCGTTCCTGAAAATCGGCCAGGGCGCCCGCGCCGAGGCGATGGGCGGGGCCTACACCGCCATCGCCGACGATATCACCTCCGCGTTCTGGAATGCCGCGGGTATCGGGCACATCGAGAACGTCGGCTATACGCTGAATTACACCCGCTGGCTGTCCAACTCTTCGCTGGTCTCGGGGGCTCTGGCGTTCAACGCAGGGTTCGGGACCATCGGATTTACGGTTAACAGCTTTCAGACGGAGGAGATGGAAGTCACGACGCCGACGGCCCCCTGGGGCACGGGTACCAAGTTCAGGGGCAGCGATATTGCCCTCGGCGCCATTTTCGCCAAGAAGATGACCGACAAATTCATGCTGGGCGGTCAGATTCGCTGGATCCAGGAAGATCTGCACCTTGAGAAGGTCTCAACGCTGGATTACAGTATTGGCACCCACTTCTACACCGGGTACCGCAGCAGCAGGATCGCCATGAGTTTCCGGAACCTGGGTCCGAACGTCAAGGCGACCGAGGGCGGTTTCACGGCGGTAATGCCCACCACGTACTCCCTTGGCGGCGCGATGGAGATATTCGGGCAGAAGGGCGATCCCGGATACCTTACGCTCTCAATGGAGCACGAGTTCGTGACGGACTTCCGGCCGATTACCCGCATGGGCGGGGAACTCTGGCTGGAGAACACGCTGGCGCTTCGTGCGGGTTACCGTACGCATACGGCTCTTGAAAGCTGGAGCGTCGGCGCCGGTCTGAAGCACGAACTGCCGGGCGGTCAGCTGATCACCGTGGACCTCTCCTACCACAACGCGGATCTGGGCATCTTCGATCCACCGTTGCGTTTATCCGTGGGCGGGACGTTCTAGGGGCACGGTGCGCGGTAAACATAGAGGGGGGGCGGTCCGTCGGATCGTCCTCCTTTCTTATTGTAAGAAGCGGGTAGACGGGAGAGGGTAGACGTGAGAAGAGGTCTTTGCCGATATGTTCCTCCTTTACGCCTTCGGCATGAATTGCATCCTGACGAGGCGAGTCATCTCTTACCTCTTGCGTCTCCCGTCTCCCCGCCTTTGTGATTTTCTGCAACCAATTGCGCCTGTGAGCATCCTATATTTATTGAGATTAGTACCAGGGTTTCGCGCGTCGTGCAGGTAAGTCGTACAGCCTGCGGGTAATGCGTTCACGGCCATTGCCCGGAAAACTGTGCGTTTTACTGTCCATTGGGTCTCTATCCTGTTCATCCTGTCCATCCATGTAAGTTTATGTTTATAAATTATCGAGGCAAATCATGCGGGTGGGGTCTAACCTGTTGCCGCCAACCTGAAACAAGGATGAAGACGATGTACCGGAATCGATTGCGGACGGTGGTCCCTATGTTTGCGGGATTGACGTTTCTGCTTACGGGAAGTCCGACCGGCGCCGCCGCAGCGACGGCACCGCAGACGGCCGCTGATACGACCGCTGCCTCCGGACCCGACGTGGAGGTTCAACGAGCGTTGCGCGCGTACTGGCCTCGAATAATCTCGGATACGGCCGGCATGGATACCCGGATCGGATACGCGCGGCTTCTAAAGGCGGACCTGGCGGGCGCGAGAGAGGCGTTTCAATCGGCGCTATCGCAAAACGACAGGTTTGCGCCCGCCCACTTCGGGATGGCGCTGGCCTCCTACAGGTCGGGGACCGCGGAGGGAGAAAAAGGGAGGTATTCCGAGCAGACAATCTACCATGCCACCCGGGCAGCCGCGCTTTCGCCCGGATTCGAACTGGTCCATCGGCTCATGGGACGGTTGTATTCCGACATCGAGGACTACGAAAATTCACTCGATGCCTACGTGCGTTCTCTATCGGTAGACCGGACGCGGGATCCGACCGTGCTCCAGGCCGTGGTCACGGCCTATATCCGTACGGGCGTCTTTGAGGACTTACCCTCTCAAGCCCTGGATTCGTTGGAAGTAACGACGGACGAAGGGCTGCTGTTGCCCGTTGTTGCGCAGGCTTGCGCAAGCCGGGAAGCTCTGGACCTTGCGATGCAATATTACGGCAGGGGATTTTCCCGAATGCCGCCCGAGGAACGCCTGTTGTATCAGGATGTGAGTCAGATCGCATCCAGGGAGGAGCTTATTGGCTATCGGGCGACTGAGGAGGATCCGGCGGCGCGGCGGGAGTTTCTGGTTAGGTTCTGGTCGGTGAGAGACCCGGATCTGATGTCTGCCGTGAACGAGCGCAAACTGGAGCACTATCGGCGTGTGTGGTATTCGCGGGCCGCTTTTTCCGAACAGGCGAATCCGTGGGACCGGCGGGGAGAGGTCTATATCCGGTACGGCGCGCCTGATTACCGGTCGACGTCCGCCGCGGTGGCGCCGCCCATGCCGGTTTCAGTGGAGCGGATCAAGGAGCGTGTCTCACACGATATCTACGGGCCACACAGCATGATGGATGTCGGCCGGGGACCGGTCTTTCCGGTTCGCAGGATGCACGAGGTGGGTCTGGATTTCCCCGCTGAACTGCCCCCGGGTACCGATCAGGGCGAGGCGCCCGACCCGCTGGAGGTGGAAGAGGGTGCGCCCGCTCTGGCCGATGAGCCGCTGGCGCCCGCTGACATGTCGGCGCTGGATGGCGACAATTACGAGGTGACCCTGTCCCCGAACCGCGCGCAGGTGACGGGTGGGGATTTCATGTCCTTTATAAAATGGGAGTCCTGGGTGTATACGGGCGTTGCCGGGGGAATCGAGGTGGTGTTTACCAACGAGTGGGGGGGTGGAAAATTCGATTTTGCTCCCGTGCCCGCTGCGGCATTTGACGAAGGCGCGTTGCGGCGGACCAGCCGGATGGTGAAATTTTCGCCCGCGATGGTGATGAACCGGAGCATCCGGCAGATGCCGGAGCACTATCTGCCTGGCGGACGCGAGGCATTTCTGGACTTCTATTATGATCGTGCGACGTTTAGAGGATCCAATGGCAAGACGCGCGTGGAGGTCTATTATGGAATCCCCCCGCGCAGTCTGAGCGAGTCAGAAACGGAAGACCAGCCCGTGTTTCAGCTGGGTTGCGCGATTGCGCTGTACGATGCGGAAACGGGACACACGCTGCAGGATAGCGAAGAGTTGGTACTGCGCACCTCGAAGGAACTCTATACGGGGAAGGGGACCTTTATTCCGAATCAACTTGCGCTGGACGTGAGCCCGGGCGCCTACGAGATGCGCGTACAGGTCAAGGATCTGGTTTCCGGTCATTCGGGGATTTACAAGGAACGACTCGAGGTTGAGGATTATTCGCTGGATACGTTGAAGCTGAGCGGTCTGGAACTGGGATTTCAGGTGTCCACGGAGGGTGGCCTGGAGAAATATGACAAGGGTGGCGGCATCTGGGTGATTCCGATGACCACCAAGACCTATCGAATGAACCAGCACCCGTTTGTCTATTACGAAGCCTATGGGCTGAAACCCGATACATTCGGCCAAAGCCGGTTTACGTTGCACTATACGATCCATTCAATGCCGGAGAAGGGCGGCACGTTCGGGCGGCTCTGGGCGGGGGTCGGCGGCCTTTTCCGCAGTGGCGAACGAAATCCGGAGGTTTCGGTATCCACGGAGCAGATCCGTGAGGAAACGGATTTGCAGGAGTATTTCGAGATGGACCTGGGGAATGCCAGGTCAGGCGTGAACCGGCTGACGGTCCGCGTTGAGGATCAGAACGGCAATGCGGCAGCCGAGAAGGAGGTCCTGTTCAGGTTGGAGCGGTAAGTGAGCGGAGTCGGGTCGGAACGGTGGCGGACCGGGCGGCGCGTCATTGAGAAATCCAGGAGTCGAAGGTCAGGATATGGAAGTAGATCAGTTTTTCTTCCTGATTCTGATTGCCGGCTTCTGGATTCTTCTTTTGATGGAGGCAAAATGGCAAAACTGGCGATAGTTGGAGGGAGGAAGGTACGGACCAGACCGTTTCCTGCCCGGACGCCGTTCGGGCAGCGGGAGGAGGAATTGTTGTTGGATGCGGTGCGAAGCCAGAATCTGTTCGGCAAAAGCGGCCGTTATGGACTGCAATCAACAAAGTCGCCGCGAAACTCTAGCAAGGCGCTGCGTAGGGGCGACCCTTGTGGTCGCCCGCCAGGGGAGACATCCAATGATTGAGGGGAAAGAGGTCCGCACGTGCCGGGGCGCCGTGGCCGCCGGGCCGGAGGAGGCGGCTCGCGTTGGCGCGCGTGTGCTGGACCGGGGCGGGAACGCGATGGACGCGGCTGCCGCAGCCAGCATGGCCTGCTGTATGCTGCAGCCGCAGTCCACGGGGGTGATGGGTTACGTGCTTTGTGCGCTGGTGCTCGACGGTCGGACCGGGAGGGTATGGTCTCTGGATGCCAACTCCATTGCACCCGCGTCGGCCAGTGAGACGATGTACGACGTGATGCCGTTGGGGGACGGTCCGAAGGGGATCAACGAGAACGAGTATCTCTGTTCCGTGAGGGATAACGCAAATGTCCACGGACCCCGCGCCGTGGGGCCGCCCGGAACGATGGCGGGGATGGGGGTTTTGTGGGAGCGATGGGGCCGCTTGAAGTGGTCCGATATCGTGGCCCCGTCCCTGACACTGCTGGAGAACGGATTCCCGTTCGGTTCCACGGCCGCAGCGATTCGGAACCTCGAGCCGGTGATCCGCCGGTTTCCTGCGACGGAGAGGCACCTGATGCCGCAAGGGCGTTTGCCCAGAGCGGACGATATCTGGCACCGTCGGGATATGGAGAAATCCTTGACGCGTGCATGTGAGGCGGGGTGGCGCGACTTTTACGATGGAGAAATCGGGCGGAGGATCGCGGACCACGTGAATGGTTCTGGCGGCGCGCTGAGCAGGGAGGATATGGCGGGATTCGAGCCGCGCGTCACCGCGCCTTACGAGACCTCCTACCGCGACGCGACCGTCTATGCAGCAATATTGCCGAACGGCGGTTTGACAGCCCTGCAGATCCTCAACATGCTGGAATGCTTCGAGCCCGTGGCCGAGGATACGCTGACGTACTGGCACCGGTTGGCCGAAATTCTGAAACTGGCGTGGCGCGACCGGCTGCTGTACCTGGGCGATCCGGATCACGTGGACGTACCCGTCCAGCGGCTGCTGAGCAAAGACTATGCGGCAGGGCGAGTCGAGTCGATGCGACAGTTTCCGGAGTTTGTGGATCGGCGGTCACCGTGGCCCGAGAGAGAATCGACTACCGGGACGCTCCATGTCTCCACGGCGGACGCGGAGGGCAACGTGGCGTCCGTGACGATCTCGCAGGGAGGCGCATTCGGGTCTCTGGTTACGGTACCGGGTACCGGCCTGATCCTGGGGCACGGGATGTGTCGCCTGGATCCGCGGCCCGGTCGCAGAAATTCGGTGGCGCCCCGAAAACGGCCCCTGAACAATACAGCGCCGCTGATAATTTGCCTCCCGGACCGGGACGTTGCGGCGGGGCTGCCGGGGGGAAGGCGGCTCGTAAGTGTGAACGCGCGAATCGCGCAGAAAATTGTGGATTTCGGCGCGTCTGCTTATGAAGCCGTGTCCGGTCCCAGGATGCACGTCCAGATGGAGGAGCCCATCATGGTAACGCGATCGCTGGACAGGACCATCCGGGATGGATTGCTCGAGATGGGGCACGAACTGAACGTGGTCGGGGGCGTCGCGGGCGGCGCGCACTGCGCGGAATTCCTGAAGCGGGAGGGAAAGGTACGGGCGGGTGGCAACACGTGGGCGACAGGCGTTTAGCCGGGCCGTGGTCGGGAAGGTGGAGATGATGCGCTATTGGACGGCATTGCCGCGGTTGGTGCAGGTTGCACATTCGAGCTGAACTGGCTTTTGTCGGTCAAAACGTCCAATTTTCTTAGTCTGATTGAATGCCGCAAGGAGCGAAAGTGACTACCCTTGATTCGTAAGTTCTCGTGGACGTTAATTCGAATAAGTGATAGTTAATAAAGGCGATTAGAAGGCGGATTACCAGGATGAACCAGGTCACTGGACGTGAACGGAAATTTCAACCATTTGAACGACTTCGATACCCCGGTTTCGCGCTGATACCTTTTGTGCTAAATATACCGGCTGTCTTTTTTCGAATTGAGGTTAAGGAATATCCGGAAGCAGGACACATTGAAGCCTGGACATGACAATATTCAAGTTGTATATTTCTCAAGTAGATGTTTGTTTTCACATTACTGTGAAAAACGATGAAAACATAAGACGGGAGGAGGAAAATGCCAGTATCACACCCCCGATATAGCAAAGAAGAGTTCGCCCGGCGCGGTGATGAGATTTACGAGCGAGACATACGCCTCCGCATTGAGCCGGATAACGAAGGGAAGTTTGTAGTCATCGATATCGAGACTGGTGACTATGAAGTTGACGCTGATGAACTTGGGGCGTCAGATCGTCTTCTGTCCCGCAGGCCTGATGCGCAAATGTGGATGAGGCGAGTCGGTTCTCGCTATACCCGCCGCTTTGGACCGCGCTATCGGTCGGTAGAGACGTGATAGCCGGAATCGTTACCGCCTACCGGGAGGCCGTAATCTCCGTAACGGTGCGAGGCCTTGAGGAACAGACACAAGAGGTCGAGGCGGTGATTGATACGGGGTTCGATGGATGGTTGACCCTGCCTGCTTCTCTGGTCGCAAAACTTCGACTTCGCTGGCGCCGGCGAAGCAGGGCCGTGCTGGCGGACGGAAGTGAGGTCCTTTTCGACGTTTACGAAGCAACTGTTATATGGGACGGCAGGCCGCGTCGTATCGCTGTGGACCGCGTGGAAAGTGACCCGCTGATTGGTATGTCGTTGCTGGACGGCTACGAGTTGAAGGTACAGGTTATCGACGGCGGCAAAGTGGGCATAAAGGCACTGCCGTGAACAGTAAGGCATTTATACAGCAAATCCCGTTCCCTATGGGACAGCCAATCCCGTGAGGGATTCAGATGCGATTTTCATACAATGCACTTCGGGCCTGGTCGTTGGGGCCCGTTTTTTGTGTTTGTTTCGCTCGTTTTGTATATTGCTTTGTCCAGGTGTATGCTGCAGGCTGGTCGCGGTAGTCACAATTTTCGATTGCATCGGTCCCGGGTCTAGAGTCATTACGGCGCCTCGCTGTCTCAGGTGTCGGACGACGTGGGGAAGGGTACAATGGCAGAAGGTTCGGCAGTCGCAGTATCGACCGACATTGAGGACGGACGTGACAGGCAACCGGTAACGCTGCGCAGTGTTTTCCTGGCAGGAGCGCTGGCGGTTGGAGTAAACGTCGTTGTGAACTACGTGGAGTACGTTGTCCACGCGTCTCGGATGACGTTGAGTCACTTTCCGATGGGCACTCTGCTGCTCTACCTGCTGTTGGCGCTGGGACTGAATCCGCTGTGCCGGTTGCTCGCGAGCCGGTATGCGTTGTCGCCCACAGAACTGCTGGTCGTGCTGGCGGGCGGTCTTGTCGGTGGGGCCATACCGTCGGTGGGGCTGACGGGTTATTTCCTGGGTGCGATCGCGGCGCCGTTTTATTTTGCGACGCCGGAGAATCAGTGGGGGGAGTTCTTCCATCCGAATATCCCGCACTGGCTGGCGCCCAGAAACACGAACGGCACATTGAATCACCTGTTCGAAGGACTGCCGCCCGGCGACGCCATTCCCTGGAACGCCTGGTTCGTACCGGTGGTTTGCTGGATGGGTCTGATTACCGCGCTGTTTTTCGGTTCGGTCTGCCTCGCGGTGATTCTGCGCAAGCAGTGGATGGAAAGCGAACGCATTTCGTTTCCTATATTGCGCCCGGTTACCGACCTTACCGAACGGGCGGCGACGTGGGAATTCCCGCGGCTCTTCTGGATCGGATTCGCAGTCGCGTTCGGCATTCTGGCCTGGAACATGATCAACTATTTCGTTCCCGGATTTCCACAGATTCCGAATATCCGATGGGGACCCTGGATCAGGTTCGAACGATATTTCCCGGGGCTGTGGACGCGGATCAATATGTTTACGATTTCCTTCTGCTATTTTGCCAATATCGACGTGCTATTCAGTCTGTGGTTCTTTGATCTTCTGTTTATCGTTCGCAGCGGGATTCTGAACCGGCTGGGCATTAACGCCAGTTCGTGGTCCCACGCCTCCGCCGATTTCCAGTGGGTGCCTCTGGGCGCCTTTTTTGCGATGGTGGGATGGGGGTTCTGGACGTCGCGGAACCACTTGAAACTGGTCTTCATGAAGGCGCTAGGGAGGGACGCGCCCCTGGATGACAAAGATGAGATGATGTCGTTCCGGACGGCGGTGTTCGGGCTGATTGTGTGCGTTTTATTCGCCGTTTTCTGGTGGTGGCAGGCCGGAATGAGTCTTGTCCTGGCTTGCGCGTTTGTGCTGGCGGCGTTCATCCTCTATCTGGGCGTTGCGCGCATCGTATCCGATGTGGGTCTGGTCTTCATAAGCATGCCGGTGGGGCCGCAGCGGTTCGTCACGTCCTTGTTCGGGTCGCGGAATCTTTCGGGATCCAGTCTGACGACGCTCGGATTCACGAACGGCATCGCGTCCTACGGCAAGGGCCTGTTCATGCCTTCTGTCATCCACGGCGCCAAACTGGCGGACATATGCCCCCGGGACGGGCGGCGGCGTGTGCTGGCTGCTCTGCTGCTGGCGTTCGGTTTGGGGTGTATTTTCTCGGTTGTGTTTACGTTGTATCTGGGATATACGTACGGGGCCTATAATTTCAACGATTGGCCGTTCACGAGGTACAGCAAATCCGGCTTTGGACGTGTGATGACCCAGATGAACAACCCGGAAGCGCCCCACCGTTTGCAGTTGGGTCTGTTCGGCATCGGCGCGGCGGTAATGTCGCTGCTGACGTTTCTGAAGTACCGGTTTCCCTGGTGGCCGTTCCACCCGGTTGGATTCGCGTTGGCCGGTACGGGGACGTCCGTGCGCTATACCGTGTTTTCGGTCTTTCTGGCCTGGGCCATCAAATTCCTGATTCTGCGGATCGGCGGGGCGGCACTCTACCGGCGTTACGTGCCGTTTTTCCTGGGTGTACTCGTGGGTTACTCCACGGGCGTAGGTCTATCGCTGGCAGTGGATATGGTCTGGTTTCCGGGTGGCGGGCACTCGATCCACGGGTATTGACCCACAGTGTGCAGGTGCAACGATGGACCCAATTGTGTATTAAGTTGGAGACCTGGATATGGATTTCTTCTGGAGGTGAATCATGGAAACGGCGGTTGAGCGATCGGTCGCCCGCTCGTGGGAAATGTACGACGCGGCGCAGAAGGTTATCCCCCTGGGCACGCAGACCCATTCCAAGGCCCCGAGAGAGGCGCTTCGAGGAGTGGAGCCCTGCTACCTGGTTCGGGGCGATGGATGCCGGGTGTGGGACGCCGATGGTAACGAATATATCGATTTCAGGAACGGGCTGGGACCCATCACCCTGGGGTACCGGTTTCCGGAGGTGGATAAGGCCGTCCGGAAGCAACTCGAAAGCGGTATCATATTCAGCTATCCACACCCGCTGGAAATTGAGGTCGCACAGCGGCTGGTCGAAGTGTTGCCCTGCGCGGATCGGGTCCGATTCCTGAAGACGGGCGGCGAGGCAATGGCGGCCGCGCACCGGCTTTCGAGGGCGTTTACGGAACGGGAGCTCATCCTGACCTGCGGGTACCACGGCTGGGTCAACACGATGGCTCGGGGCGGGGTGCCGGAGGCGACGCGCAAGACGTACATCGCGATGCCGTGGGGCGACATTGGGCCGTATGCAGAGGCATTCGAAGCTTCAACGGGTGAGATAGCGGCCGTAAGCGTGGCCTGCGCTTATGCGGAAGTTGAACAGGGACGTTCCTTTCTGAGGGAATTGCGTGCGCTGACGGAGCAACACGGCGCTGTCCTTATTTTCGATGAAATCGTTACCGGGTTCAGGCTGCGGCGCGCGGGTGCGCAGGAGTATTTCGGGGTGGTTCCGGACCTGGCGGTGTTCGCCAAGGGACTTTCGAACGGCGTGCCTCTATCCTGTTTCGTGGGAAAAGCCGATGTGATGGAGAAGGTGAAGGATTGCGTCGTGTCGTCCACCTTCGGAGGGGATACGCTGGGCCTGGCCGCGGCTCGGGCCGTGCTGGACGTGTACGACCGGGAGGACGTGATCGGCGCGCTGTGGAAACGCGGCGAAAAGCTTCACGACGGCTTCAATGAGTACGGCGAGAGACTGGGTCTGCCGGTGCGTTTCGTGGGAGCCCATCCGGTCGGACAACTGGTATTCGATCGTCCTGATGCGGCCCGGCTGTTTCTCAGGTTCAACGAGGAGGTATTGAAGCGTGGGATCATCGTTTATTCGGTTTGCTATACCAATTTCTCACACACCGAAGCGGATATCGACGAGGCCGTCCGTGCGATGGGCGAGGCGTTGGAAGCAATGGCAATAGAAGGGTTGTTCGACAGGGGATAACTTTCGTATCTTTATGGCATTCCCTGTCACTGTTCCGCACGCTTCGCTTTTCGGACATTGGTAAGTTTCGGAGGGACGATTGCTGAAATACGCCGCAATTGCAGCAGCCCTGTTTTGGCTGGCTTCGGGGGCCCTTGCCGCGCCGCCCGCGAATTACTCGCGTGACGGTGAGCGGGTTGTCTGGCTCATCCCTTCCGGGAAGCCGATGGTACTGTTTACACAGGTCTGGCAGGGACGCACCGACGGGACAGCGCCGACCCGTGCTGGAATCTACCTGGGCCCTCCGGGAGACGTGGGATTCCTGCCGGGCGGCGGGCTTGTTTACCTGGAGCGGGGGTTGGATCACGTCGCGTTTGGCACCACGCCCCTGGGGAGGCTGACGTCCGACGCGCGAAAACAGCGGCGCCTGCCCCTGGTACGCAATCGGATCTGGCGGATTCAGGCATCCGGGGAGTCACTCTGGCCGTTGCCCGACGAAGTGGACCCAATCGACTTTGCGGTGGCCCCGGATGGGACTCGGCTGGCCGTAACGGATCGCAACGGTTTGTGGACCGTTGATTACTTCGGCCGCGCCAGGTTGCTTGTGCGCGGACACGTGCGCGGTCCTTTAGGGTGGTCTGCGGACGCCGATGCGGTTGCCGCCGTGGTGGACGGCAAGTTGTCCCATGTTGGAATGGATGGTGGCGAAGTGCCGGCGTGGCGCAGTTCACGCGATAAAGGCGCCGCAAGGCCTCCGCAGCGTACACAGGAAAAGGAGATCGACGCTGCAATGCTGATGGTGCATCAGGCGTTGAACTGGTGGGTTCGTGGTCATCACGCGATGCATCGTGGGGAGTACCGCGGCGCCAGGGATGCTTACCGGGAATCGGTCAGCGGTTTCAAGGATATTCGCAGGTCCTATGCTCCGCTGGGTCTGTCCCGAGGAAGCTGCCAGGGCTACATCGATGCGATTCGGAGCCGAATCAAAAATGACGAGACACTGAAGGAAGCGGTATGCTCGGAACGCCTGCTTGTTGTCGGCGACCTGATTTCAGAGTTCGACTCGGTGCGCAGCAATGAAGAAACATCAGACCTGAGCGGACTTCTGTCATGGGCGTCCGTCGAACTGGAAAAGCGGCGGTTGGGCGCATCCGGGAGAGCGCGGGATCTGACGCAACTCAAACAACTCTTCCATTGTCCTGCAACCGACGAACCCCACATGCCTGAAATCGGATATTCTTTCCGTCCCGCAGTTCATGCCGGCGGCCCCGTGTTGAAATGTTACTGGCACCGGGGGCGGGTGCAATATCTTCTGGGCGGTCCCGGCGGTTACGCAGTGCAGGCACAGAATATGCCGCGCGCCAGGGTCGATTCACTCTTCGACCTCGGTGTGACGCGTCTCGACAGAAATGAAGTGGACGAGGCGATCTTTCCACTCCGTGTCGTTGCCCACCAGCGTCCCCGGGATAAGAATGCGCATCTGAAACTGGGATATGCATTCCTGGAGGACAAATATTACAGGGGCGCGAAATGGGCGTTCAGAAAAGCAGCGGCGCTGCCAGGCAACGACCCCGAACCCTATTACGGTATGGGCCTCGTGTTGATGGAACTCCACAACGAGCGCTACCAGGCCATTACGTATTTCAGAAAGGCGTTGATGCGGGATCGGGACTTTGTGGATGCACAGTATAAAATCGCGCTCGTGAGATATATGCTCAACGAGCACGACGTAAAGCCGGAGCTGGACCGGGTGCTGAAAACGGACCCAGAATACGCCGATGCCTATCTGCTGATGGGAGATTGGTACGCCAACTTTGTGGAGGATTACGAGGAAGCCATTGTCTGGTACACCCGATATCTCGCGATGAGGCCGGCCGACCGGAAAGTCGGCAGGCGGTTGGGCCATGCGTACCTGAAAGTGAAGGACTACGACCGGATCCTTAAGAAGGTTCGGGCGTTTACGCACGAGTACCCTGATGCAATCGAACTGATGCCCATTGTGGCGCAGGCCTGCGCGAAGCGCAACAAATACGATATGGCGATGGGGTTTTTCTCGACATACATCTCAAGGCTGGACCTGGAGCAGCGAGAGCTCTATAGTGACATCAGTCTGATTGCGTCGCCGGAGGAAATGGCCGTATACGAACGGACGTCAGGCGCTGCCCGTGAAGCCTACCTGGAAAGCTTCTGGAACGTAAGGGACCCCGACATAGGCACTACGGTAAATGAGCGGTTGCTGGAGCATTACCGCAGGGTCTGGTATGCCAGTCTGGAGTTCTCCAGTGGCAAGAAGCCCTGGGACCGTCGAGGCGAGGTGTACGTGCGGTTTGGCGACCCGGACCACGTGACGAGTTCGCGGAAGGTGAATTTCCGGCACAGCTTGCCCGTGATGCGCGTGAAAGAGCGGCTGGCCAGGCAGCTGTATGGCACGGAGGCCATTGGCGCGTCGTTTATGGGTCCCGTCTTTCCCCTGCGCAATTTTGCTCTGGAGCGGGATGTTCTTGGATTCGAGAGCACTTCGGCCGATCTGGGCATCGAGGGAGAGCGTGACGCGTTCACGGGCGGGGACCCGGATGGTTCCGATTCGAATCTGAGGCAGATGACGACGTCGGAGGGAAGCCGGGACGGTGGCTCGTCGTCGGATCGTAACGATACGGAGCGTTCCAGCACTGCAGGGACGATTGGCGAGGGCGGAGATATCGGACAGCGTGAACTCGCAAGCATGGTTACAGGACCCCTCCCGTCCAGCATCAACACGGAGATTTTCGCGGGATCGGGTTTCAGTCCGGTTCTGAGCGCAGGGGCCGACCTCGGGTCCACGCCGTGGGAGTCGTGGGTCTATCTGAATATCGACGGAGGGATAGAGATCACGTTTACCGATGAGTTCAACTCCCGGATCTTTGATTTTGCGCCGGTGCCCGATGCGCCCGACCTGGGTATAGAGCAGGTGACGAAGTTTCGTCGCTTTTCACCGGCGCAGGTGTTCAAGCAGGCGGTCGCAATGACTCCGGATACCTACACACCGGAATATGCTGAATCTCCGTTTGACTTTTACTATACACTGGCCGACTTCAAGGGGCGAGACGGCAAGAGTGTGTTGGAGATTTACTACGGCATACCGTGCGCCGTGACTAACTATCTGCCCGAACATAACGTGACGCAAGTCGCGGTGCGCCGGCAGCTGGCTTTGCTCTCGCCCCAATCGGACAAAGTCTACCGCAAGACTGCGGAGGTATTATACAAGCAACCTGGTAATCGAACGGGACCGGACGTGGTCCTCCCGGATGTAGTCAGGTTGGAAGTGCCGCCCGGCGTCTACAGGCTGGAAGTGAAGGCCAGGGACCGGATGACGGGTCGGCTGGGAATATACCGGCAGCAGGTCGTGGTCGAATCCTACCATCGTGAGGGTCTCCGCGTGAGCGACCTGGAGTTGGCATACAGGGTCAGCGATGCCGCCGGCGATGCCGGCAAATTCGGAAAACATGGGTTGAACGTGGTACCGATGCCCTCTCGAACATACGGGTCGGGCCAGAACGTATTTGTGTATTACGAAATCTACAACTTGAAGCGGGATGAGTTCGGCCAGACCCGGTACCGGGTCGAGTACACCATGGGGCCGAAAGCGGGTGGCGTGCTTTCGAGGTTGGCACAGACGCTTACGGGGAGATCAAGAGAACAGGGTGTGGCGATTGGATATGAGCAGCTGGGCGTACAGGAGTCTGAAGTGGCCTACACGGAACTGGAACTTGGAGAGGCGCGATCGGGGCGACATTACCTGAACGTGGAAGTCACGGACCTGAACAGCGGAAAGTCATTTGCGAAGGAAACGACGTTCGTGGTGCAGAAATGAGGAGATTGCCGAGAATTGTCGCGCCGGGGAGGTCGTCTGTTGTTCGAACGAAAATCACGGTGAAGGAGAAAGCGCACATGGCGCGTTGTCTCTTTTGTTTTTTACTCATCGGTATCCTCGTATTTGTCCCTGTGCGCGTCTGGGCAGAAAGGGTCACGGTCGAAGATGTGGATTTTGACGGCAGTGGAACCATCGATCTGACCGATTTTGTTTTATTCGCGCGGGCCTATCAGTCGGACGACCCGATCTACGATCTGGACGGCAGTCGAGCAGTGGACCTGCCCGACTTTGTAATCTTCGCGTCATTTTTCGGACGGATAGTGGTCGACGGGCCTGTGCTGCCCATACTCAAGCATGAGCTTCTTGACGTACCGGCCGGCGAATTCATTATGGGGACCGACCGGGGAGGCCTGCCTCCGGATGGGCCTGAGCATGTCGTCTACCTGGACGCGTTCAAGATTGACAAATACGAGGTGAACAACGCGCAGTTTATCGCCTTTCTGAACGACAGGAACAGGAACACCGAAATCGTCGGCCGCACCGCCCCCTGGCAGACCGACGAGGATATCGCCTACGAGAACGCGGTGAATCGCAACCGGGATCCGGAAGACAACGTGCTGTACAATCTGGAATCGAGAAGAGCGGATATACGGATTTCGATCGACGTGCTGGCCGGGCGCGGTGCGGACGACGAAGAGGAAAGCGAAGAGCTGGGCCGCACCATCAAGGATGAGTTCGTGCTGAAGGCATACTATCTCGCAAACCGCGCGGTGACCAACGTGACCTGGTATGGCGCCAGGGCCTACTGCGAATGGGCCGGAATGCGCCTGCCCACGGAAGCGGAGTGGGAAAAGGCAGCGCGGGGTACGGACAAGCGGCCCTATCCGTGGGGTACCGCCACGCCCACTCCGGATCACGCGAATATCGCAGATCTCGTTGGACGTACGGTGGACGTCGGCAGCCACCCGAAGGGGCTGAGTCCCTACGGAGTGCATGATATGTCCGGCAATGCCTGGGAATGGTGCGAGGACTGGTTCAATCCCGACTATTATCACGATTCGCCGAAAGAAAATCCAAAGGGGCCGGACATCGGACTCAACCGCGTCATGCGGGGCGGATCGTGGAAATTCCGGGACCTTGCCGACACGACTACCAGGTGGTTCGATGCCCCGTTTGCCACGGATGAACAGATCGGTTTCCGGTGTGCGAGCGATTTCTGACGGTTTCTGCGTCGGGTCGCAGGGTCGCAGGCAACGCCCGCGACGAGAGGAGGCATACGGTTTGAGAAGGCCGGTGAAATGGGACAAGATGTAACGGGAAGCGAAGATGCAGATTGAAACGGATAGATTGAGGCGGCGCAGGTTCTGGTTTGTCCTCGGGTTGCTGGCATGTTTTCTTTCGGCTTGCGGTGACGACAACCCGGTCGAATCCGACGACGACGAGGAACCCATTGCACCGCCTTCGCAATGTTCGGAAACGCCGGGGACGATTTGCACGTGGGCGGGTACAGGGGATGCGGGTTGGGACGGCGACGGTAACGTGTTGCTTCTGTCGACGTTTTACTGGCCGGTCGACGTCATGGTCACGCACGAGGGCCGGGTTTATGTTCTTGATTGGGCCAACCATCGCGTGCGCCGCACGGCCATAGGCGATAGCACGCTGGAGACGGCGATCGGCAGCGGATTGATGGGCGACGGATCCTACGCGCAGTCCGAGCGCATCCCGCCCGGGGCGCCCGGGAGGTCGGTCAATCTGAGTCATCCCACCCATCTCGTCCAGTTGTCAGGCGGGGCTTATCTGCTCACGGCATGGCGAAACCACAAGCTGCGGATTTTCGATCCCGTCAGCGGCAGGGTACGCGTATTTCTGGGAGACACGCCGGGTTTTGCCGGCGACGGCGGCGCCGCGGAGGACGCGCTCCTGAACCATCCGTCGCAGACGGTGCTTGCGCCTGACAACACGCTCTATGTCCTGGATCAGCGCAACCTGCGGGTGAGAAAGATCGATGCCAACAGCGTCATTACAACGGTGGCGGGAACGGGCACGGCCGGATTCAGCGGCGACGGCGGTCCTCCCCGTCTGGCGCAACTGAACCTCCCTGCGGGCAACAATCCCCGGCCGGCTGGCGGATTGGCTTTGGGGCCCGATGGAAACCTCTATATTTCCGACACGCTCAACCAGCGGATTCGGCGCGTGGACTTCGAAAGGGATTTGATCGAAACCGTTGCGGGAACGGGGGCTGCAGGATTTAGCGGGGACGGTGGACCTGCCGGACGGGCGATGTTGAACAACCCCCGCGACATACAGTTCGGCCCGGACGGGCGTCTGTACGTCGCCGATGAGAAGAACCATCGCATCCGGGCGATCGATCTGTCTTCTGGTACAATTGTAACGGTGGCCGGAAATGGGAATCCGGGGTTTAGCGGCGACGGCGGTCCGGCGACAACGGCTGCGCTGAACCGTCCTGCGGGCGTCGCGTTCGATGGGTCAAACGGACGCCTGTACATTGCCGATACGTACAACCATCGCATCCGGCTCGTTACGCTCTCGGGATCGGGAAGTCTCTGAAAAGACAGTGCGAATAAACGCACGTGGCTGATGGACAGGAGGCGAGGGGGCTTGTCGTGCCGGACCAACCCAATTTTCTGGTGATCATGTCGGACCAGCACAATCGGAGGTATATGGGTTGTGCCGGGGATCCAACTGTCAGAACGCCCCACCTCGACGCCCTTGCGGGACGGGGCGTCCTGTTCGAAAATACCTATTGCGGAGCGCCGCTTTGCGTGCCGTCACGGATGACGTTTCTTACGGGAAGACATGCGTCAGATATCGAGGTGTGGTCCAATTCCTGTTTTCTGAGGTCGGACATTCCCACCTTCGCACACGGTCTGGGGCTGGCGGGATACGAGACGGTCCTTGGCGGCAGGATGCACTTTGTCGGACCGGACCAGCTTCACGGATTCGAGAAGCGCATCATTGGAGATGTATCGGGTCCGTTGCCGGGAGGTCCGGGTCCCGATCTGGGACATATTCCGACCGGGACGACCGGCCAATCCCGCCAATCGGTTGAAGTCTCCGGACCGGGCCGTACGGCCTATCAGGCGTACGACGTGGCGGTGACCGAGGCCTGTTGTGAGTTCCTTGAGAGCCGCGACAGGACTGGCGCCGACCGACCGTTTTGCCTCGTAACGGGCTATGTGCTGCCGCATTGCCCGTTTATCTGTCCAGGAGATTTATACGAGGAATATCACCGTCGGGTGGAGCTTCCGGCCGTTCCCGAAAGCTACCTGGATGAGCTGCATCCGGCAATGCGTCTCTGGCGCGAGAAGCGCGGGGTAAACGGATTGAGCGACGACGCGGTGCGCCGGGCACGCGCGGCCTACTACGGCCTCGTCACGTTCCTGGACGGTCTGATCGGACGGTTGCTGGAGACGCTGGCTTCAACGGCGTTCGCGGACAACACCGCGGTGATCTATCTCTCGGACCATGGGGAGATGGCAGGTGAGCACGGGATGTGGTGGAAGAGCAGCTTTTACGAGGGATCCGCCGGCGTGCCCATGATCGCGTCGTTTCCTGGGCGTTTCGGAGAGGGTCGGCGTGTTGATGCCGTGACAAGCCTGCTGGACGTCGGCCCCACGCTGATCGACCTGGCCTGCGGAGATCCGCTGCCGGAGGTTGCAGGCCGCAGCCTCAGGTGTTTTCTTGAGGGCGACGGACGGGCGCCGGGTTGGTCGAATGAGGTGTTTTCCGAAAATTACAGCGGCGCCGACGAACCGCCGGGCCGGATGGTCCGCCAGGGGCCATTGAAATTGAACTATTACCATGGCTTCGATGAACCCCAGTTATTCCATCTGGACGACGATCCTCATGAATTCAACGACCTGGCGAGAGGCCCGGGTTGTGCGGAGGTGAAGGGGGCGCTCCTGGAGCGGGTCCGGGAGGGATGGCACGGGGGCGCGATCGGGGCGAAGCTGAAACGACTGACCGAGGGACGTCGTGTGTTGCGACGGTGGGCCGGCGTCGTGGACCACGATCTGGCGGGTCACTGGAAGGCGCCCCCCGGGTGCAATGCATTTCCGGAAGAATGAACTGTGGAAGAGGCTGTAGGGTCAAAAGGCCCTGCCGGGAGGCTGTTACGACGAGAAACAGCGTACCCGTGCAGGGCGGTTTTCTGCCCCGTCGTTGCACGGACAGATACCGGGGTCCCACGGCTCGGATTGTGAGACGGCCGCTTCGCCCCAGCAAAAAACAGCGACGCGGCGACGCGACGAAAGCACCCGAAACGGGGCGTAAAGGTCTTCCAGGAGGACGTTTTTTCGGTTCACGTCCAGAGACCTGGTGCATACGGGTAATCCGCAGCCTAATCGCCTTTATTATCTTGCACTTATTCGAATTAACGTCTCCAAAAGTGGCGAATCAAGGTTAGTCTTCCACAACGGGCAGGACGACGTACGACGGCCGTTCCGCGTCGTGGAAGACCGTGTTGACGGCGATCTGGCCGGTGGCTTCCTCTCCGAACGGACCCCCCGTGTTCAGATTCCGATCGTACCGTGGGAAATCGCTGCTTGTGATTTCTATGCGCAGGCGGTGCCCCGATTGGAACAGTTGGGCCGTAGTGGACATGTCGATTTCAAACCTGTATATCTTCCCTGGCGTCATCAACTCGGGTCGTTGCAGTGAGTTGCGGAATCGCGCCCTCAGGATGCCGTCGCAGACGGGCATGGACCGGCCGTCCGGCCAGACGTCGCAGAGTCGGACCACCCAGTCCGTATCCGGGGCTGAGGACAGGCCGTGCAGGATGGCTTTGACGGGTCCGATGACGGTCAGGTCTCGCTTCAGTACCGCCGAAGTATAGGTTAGCATCCCTCCTTCAAGGTGCCGGTGGTCCACCGGACCCAGCGTGGGATAGAAGCGCAGCCCGGGCATGGGTTCGTTCGGATCGTACTCAAAGCTGTCGGGGTGTTCGGCGCTATCGGGCGGATCGAAGGCCAGCCCGCCGTTGTTGAGCGAATTTTCGTCTTTGCCGGAACCCTCCCGCAAATACGCGGATCGGTACGTAATGCCCGGTGGCGGCCAGTCGTCCAGGTCCAGCCACTGGTTCTTTCCCATCAGGAAAATGCGTACCGGCGGTCCGTCCATGATTCCGTTGTCCATTCCCTTCAGCCAGTAATCGTACCACTGCAGACGGTGCGCGTTCATGTCGAACGCTGCCTGCGGGCCGAAGTCGAGTTCGCCGACCACACGCCTGGCGGCGTTGCCCGGACCGTGGATCCAGGGTCCGATCAGCAGGCGTTGGCCTTGTCGGCAAGCCCGTGTTCGACCGCTTTTTCGGATTCCCTGGAAGGACTGCAGCGTACCGTCCAGGAAGACGTCGAACCACGCGCCGAAATGAAGCATGGGCGTGTCGATATCGCCGAATTTCGACGCGATGTTCGTGGGCCACCAGTAGGGGCCGTCTTCGGGGTGGTCCAGGTAATCGAAGTACCAGTCGAGCAGACCCTCCAGGGGTGGGAATGACTTCAACGGAAGATGCTGCTCCCAGTCTTCGTATTCGTCCAATGCCGCTGCAAGGCGGGCCCTCGCGGCATCCACACCCGGCGGCGCGCTTTCGTGTTCCAACTGGGCCAGCAGCGTCTGCATCGCCCATTTCTGGAAGGGCAGTGAGAAGGCGCCGTAACGGTACCAGAAACCGCTGTAATAGTCTGCTCCGCCCTGCCGAACGTAGAGCGCCTTCAGGTGCGGCGGCCGGGTCGGGGCGACCATATACTGAGAGAATCCGGAATAGGAGCCGTCGGCCATACCCACGCGGCCATTGGACCACGATTGAACACCTGCCCATTCAATCGTGTCGTATCCGTCGCGGTTGGCGCCCCAGCCGTCGTCCCGGAACGGTTGCCACTCGCCTTCGGAGGCAAACGTGCCCCGCACGTTCTGTCCGACGAAGACGTATCCCCGGCTCGCGAAGAACTCGCCGTTCGACGTGCAACGGCCGACGAGTTCGTAGGCAACCCGTTCCACGATGACAGGATGTCGACCGCCGTCGTCGGGCCGGTAGACGTCGGCTGGCAGGACGACGCCGTCTCGCATTCTTATGGGTATATTGCGTTCTACGCGTACAGAATGTCGTGGTTCGGACAGCACTGTTTCAGGCATGAGTTTCTCCTGTTCGGGATTGCTTCACTTCCTGCAGGTCTGCCATCGGGGTAGCAGCGGATCTTCATCGATGTTCAATATATCGACAGAAGCGATCCATTGCCGGTTCCAATACGGATGGGTCCGACGCGCAGCAGAGCCGTACTGAACCTTCACCGCCTGCGCCGAAAGCGATGCCTGGCGCAACCGATACCCTTCGTCGATTGAGCAGTTCAAGCGCGAACGCAAACGAATCACTGACGCCCTCGATGCTGGGAAAGAGATAGAAGGCGCCCTCGGGCGGACTGACTGACACGCCCGCTGTCGAATTCAAGGCATCGTAACAGTAAGAAATCCTCTTGTGATAGGTATCGACCATATCGTGAACATTCGACTCACTGTGGCGAAGCGCAATCTCACCCGCCCGCTGAACCATCGCGGGGGCGTGTGATACGATGAATTCATTGAGTTGAGCGGCCCTGTCAACCAGGTCCGGGCGCGAGACCACCCAGCCCAGGCGCCACCCGGTCATTCGATAGGTCTTGGAGAAGGATTGCACCACGATGACGGCGTCGTTTCGGTCGCACAGCCGCAGAATGGACGGGGCGACGGGTCCGTTGTAGTAGATGTGCTCGTAGACTTCGTCCGCGAGAAGCCAGAGGCCGTTGCAGCGGCAGAAATCGAGGAGTTTCTGCTGCTCGTCTAACGAGGCGACCCAGCCCAGCGGGTTGGATGGCGAGGTAAAGGCGAGCAGTTTTGTCTTCCTGCTGAGTGCGGATGCCAGCACGGCGAAGTCGATCGTGTGGCGACCCCCGTCTTTGATAAACGGAATCTCAACCGCGCTGCCGCCAAAGAGGTTGACGATGGCTGCCGCATTGGGCCAATTCGGCGTGAGAATGATGGCTTCGTCACCAGGATCGATCACGCAGCGGATTGAGACGTTCAGGGCCTGGACGCCCGATGCGGTAATGAGGATCTCGCCGGGCGCGAGGGTCACGCCGTGGATATCGGCGTATCTTTCGGCCAGGGCTTCCCGAAGTCCGGGCAGGCCGGCGTTTTCGGTATAAAACGTGTATCCTTCGTCCAATGCCTGAACGGCCGCGTCCTTGATGTATCGGGGCGTGGGCAGATCGGATTCGCCGAAGTGCATTTTGTAGACGCCGTCCATGCCGAAAGCGACGTCGGCCAGCACACGGATGCGCGACGGCTCGACGTTGGAAAGCGTTGCGGCTAAAGGGATTGTATGGGCCATGGATCTTGGAAGGGTTGGAAGGTGTCCGGCTGCGCTTATGGGACTCGACCTGCTTATCGGCGTTCCTTCGCAATGTCTGCTTGCGTAGGATCGGGCTTCGCAGTATCATTACCTTCGCGCCGTGGCGGGAGCCCCGCTCAGTGTTCCGGAAAGGAACGCCAGGCCAGGATTCCGTTTCAGGAAGGCAGGCGCGCGACGAACCTCAGCCGAAATCAGAAATGGCCGTTCCCACATGGAATCTTGACAGCAGGGAACAAAGATAGGGAATCAAACGGGGGAATTCAATCGCAGACCGCCGCCCTGCGTCGAAATGCCGGCTACAGAATCTCGCGAAAGGGAGTCGCTGATCCGTGCCTGAATCGGTTACATTCGCAATGGGAGCCACTCGGCGGGAGATGAGGGTATGAGGGGCGTCGTCTATCTCGGAAAAGGTTCGTAAGGACCGCTGAGCGGGGACATCCTGCAAGGGATTTTCCCCTGTGATGGGTCAACGCACAGGGATATCGAACTGTTGCGGGACCGCAGGCGGTTTGCATCCATAGGAATTTGAGTCCGGTAGAACAGAAATGGAGGAACGGAAAATGGCAAAGAGAACAAGGGTGGGTATCATCGGATGCGGCGGCATGGCCCGGTCCCATGCCAGCCGGATGAGCGAGGTACTCGACAGGGTGGAGATTGCGGCGGTGGTGGATATCGATCTCAAGCGGGCGCGGGCGGTCGCCGGACACTTTCCCAATGACCCCGTGGTTGCGGCCGACTACGAGGAGGTCCTGGATCATGTCGACGCCGTACTCGTAGTGCTTCCCCATCATCTCCACCACCCGGTTACAGTGCGTTGCCTGAATGCGGGCAAGCACGTGCTGGTGGAGAAGCCGATGGCCAACAGTGAACGGGAGTGTCTGGACATGATCGAAGCCGCACAACGGAACGACCGGGTTCTGATGGTGGCCTACTGCATGCGGTTTCACCCCCTGATACTCAAGTTCAAGGAAGTGGTGGACAACAGGACATTCGGTGAGGTCTTCCAGTTATCGATCTGGACCGAGCAGCATACGCAGCGCGATCCGGAAAGCTGGCACTGCCGGGCGGGCATGCTCGGCGGAGGTCAGTTCTTCAGCCACGGCTGCCACTATATCGATCTGATGTTGTGGATGCTTGGCAGGCCGGTGAAGGGCGTACACCTGGGAACGAATCGAGGCACGCCGTGGATGGAAAGAGAGGGCACCAGTAACGTGTGCCTGGAGTTCGAAGGCGGCATCCTCGGGTATCACTTCGGCACCTGGGGGGCCAGGGGCACCCGGCTCGGATACTCCTTTCACGCGCACTGCGAGAAAGGCATGGTGGAACTTCATCTGCGCACGGGACGGGTCGTGTACCTGGGCGACGTTGAAAAACACGTGCCCGGCGAACACGATCCCGGTCAGCGGGAGATCGTATTGATGGAAGAAAAACACGCCAAACCGACGGAAGTGGAAATGGCGCACTTCGTGGATTGCATCGAGACCGGCCGGAAGCCATTGACCGACCCCGTTTCCAGCCTCGAGGGACTCAAGGTCATCTGGAAACTGTACGAAGCGGAGGAACGGGACACGGTCGCAGATCTGAGGGGTCTGGGCCTCGGTACAATGGTTGAAACGGGCGTGCAAGCAGCCGATTGACGGGAGTGCCCTGTTCTGTGCGGGTTTTGGGGCGAAGAATCAGAATTTACGTTGACCCTGGGAGGAATTGCAATGGACCGTGTTGTTTTTGGGGATAGCGGCCTGTCGGTATCCCCGATCGCCGTCGGCACGTGGCAGCTCAGTCCCCGTTTCTGGGGACCGCAGTCGAAAGACGATGCGATGGCCGCGATGAAGTTCGCGTTCGATCGCGGGATCAACTTTTTCGATACGGCCGAGGCCTACGGCGACGGCTACGCCGAAACCGTACTTGGCGAGGTGGTAAGGGATCTGCCGAGGGACGAACTCGTGCTGGCAACCAAGGTGTTCAACCACTTCAATCCCGACGGCTCCCGGTATCCCGATCTTTCGCCCGAACACATAACAGCGCGGTGCGACGTGTCGCTCGATCGGATGGGGGTCGAGACAATCGACCTGTATCTGCTGCACATGTACGACCCGTTGACGCCGCTTGCCGATATCGCTGGAACGCTGGAAAGACTTCGCGACCAGGGCAAGATTCGGCGTTACGGGCTCAGCAACCACACGGTGGAACAATGCCGGGCGCAGCGCCGTTTCGGCAGGTACGACGTCGTCCAACCTCCGTACAGCCTGATCGATCCGGCCGGAGAGAACGATCTGTTGCCGTGGTGCCAGTCGGAGAATGTCGGGGTGATGATCTATTCGCCCATGCACAAGGGGCTGCTGAGCGGGAAATACACCGGAGGAGAGACGTTCGACGATTTCCGGATGAATCATCCCGATTTTAGCGGAGAACGGTTCAGGGAATTGTGTGCGAAGGTGCAAAGCCTGAGGCCGATCGCGGATCGCAACGAACTGACGATTTACCAGCTGGTGTTGTCCGCCACCTTGATGCATCCGGCGATTCACGTGGCCATCTCTGGAATCAAGACGCCGGATCAGATTGCCGAAGCCGTGGGGGCGGGCGGGCGGCGCCTGTCCCGCGAAGACTATTTCGCGGTGAGAAACGCGGTGGGGCCGGGCAGCCCGAAAATTGCGGACGCCAGCGGAAAGCGGAAGTGAGTGCCGTCTTGTTCGGCACGATTTGGGCCGCAATAGGCATTGGTGAGCGCATCTTCGCGAGCGGTCCAGCGATATACTACACCTCGATACAGATCGGTCCGCTCCCCGTCTGTCCCGGCAGCCTGGCTTCAATTTCCCTGCCCGTTCGCGCGGCGTCGGGCGCGAGTTCGACACAGACGTCGACATCCTGGCCGTTCTTGTACACCGGTCGGCCTTCCAGCGTCTGATAGGCCACCGGTGGACAGGAGACCATTCGGATCGTGTCACCGTCGAATACGGCAGATAACGTCACTGGCCGTTCCGATCGCAAACGGATCCCACGGCAATTGAATTCTGTGGCGTGGACCATGATGACGCTTAGCGGACGCCCGGAGGCGTCGTGGGCAATCGAGGCGAAGCGACCCGTCATCCTGAGATCATCCGGCCCCGAGCCGGTCTCGTAGATCGCCTGCCTGCTGCCGCCGTCGGCGTGAGTGATATGGACAAACGCCGCCGCATTCCCCGAAAGCGTCCGAACGTCGGAGACAACCGGTTTTTCGATGTAGGCCTCGTGGACGGCCACAAAGGGTGCGTCTGTCTCCCGATGGCGAACCATCAGGCTGTGCCTTCCCGGATCGGGATAGGTGTTCAGCAGAAAGGCGGTCTGCCCCGGCGAACCTGACATTGTCACCCGGCTGAATACGTCGTTCCGGTTCGCGCCGTTTCCTGCTTCGGGTTCCGCGGGTACGCGCCAGGTCGCCGCAAACGTCTCCTGTGCAAGCCCCTCACGATAATCGGTTTGGCCTCGCGTGACGTAATCCGCCGGTTCGAATCCGCTCTTCTCCTTCATCGCAAGACCGACCCGCGGCTCCTCTCCGATTCCGTGGTAAAACCAATCGTGTATGTTCCCGCCCTGAACACGGAAGATATCCAGCAGGTACGCGTCGAACTGGACCAGGATTCTACGGTAGATGTCGGTCTGCCCATACACCCGGTCGCCGTGGGCCTCGGCCACCTGGCCCGCCGGGAGATCGACAAACGTGTGGATGAGCGGGACCTGTTCATCCCGAAGCTGGTCGCCGTGAACCTGCGAGATTTCATCTACGGTAACCGTATTGTGGGCGTACGAGGCGCCGCTGTAGATACGCTGAGCGGGATCTTCGTAACGGGTGCGCTTCTCGCCCGTGAGCATCCGGCCGTGCGCGTAGGTAACTAGATTCAGCCGGTCCGCGTGCGCGTGTCCGGAGCCCGGAAGGAGCGCGTTCAATCCGGCGTACAGGCGGTTTCCGCCGGCCTCCCGTTTCAATGCCGCGAACCCGCTGGAGAGATTGGCGCTCTGGTAGGGTACAGGTTTCTTCTCAATTGTGTCCGCACCGAAGAGAAGCCCGGTCAGTCCTCGGTCACCCTCCCGAAGTACGCGGTACGATCCCGTTTCGTCGATGTCAAGATATCGATATCCGATTTCGGCGGTGAGAGGATAGCTGGCAAGGCTGGCGCGTCCTCCCATGTCTCCCGTCGGCGCTACGCTCAGGTCAGGAAATGCCTGGGTCGTGAACCATTTGATCGCGCGGCGCACGGCGCGGTAACTGCTGTTCGCGGGGTCCAGTTCGTCATAGACTTCCGGGGGAAACAGGTCCGGCATCTGACGCGAGAGCCTGTGGCCGAGTACGAGCGCGCGGCAGTTCGGACCCAGGGCATACAGGTGGTACGCGCTGCACAGGCCCCAGAAACCTCCGTCAGCCAGATAGTTATTGCGCGTCAGCCAACGGATGCCGCGGTGGTCGGGGCGACGATCGGAAGCGTAATCCCGGTGGCCGAAAGCCCAGTCCACGTAATCCGTACTCTCAATGGCGCAGCCGACCATGGCGACCGAACTGAGATAGGCGAACATGCCGTTGTGGCGCGGGCTGCTGTCCTCTTCAACACGGAAGACCGCGTCTGCCCAGTGCCGGAGCAGATTCTGCCGAATCCGCAGGTGTTCCTGTTCGGTAAAGAGGCCGTCCGTGGACCTGAGGAGTTCGTATGCTTCCGACAGCGCGAGTACGATGACGCAGTCTCCCTCCATGTTGTAGGTCCAGATTACATGCTGGGTGCCGCTCCCCTGTACGGGCGCCGATTGAATGTGTCTGGCGAACAGATTCAGAATGCCGGCGCTCCTTTTGGCGTACGAGCGGTCCGCACCCAGTGCATGCAACAGTGCGAGGTGTTGGGCCGCGGTCGCCATTGCCTGGATGTAGGAGCAGCCCCAGCCTTCGTACAGGGTCCCGGAATACTTGCCGGTCAGATGTACCGCCGTGGACTGCTGATCAAGCGCATGGGCAATGTCGCACCGATGGCAGGTGGCTTCCCGGTCGTTAAACGGTTCGAACCTGAGCCTTTCCTGGCAGACGGGACAGATCATCAGCCAGTAAACCTGCATCTTTCGTTTCGGCATGAGCGACTCGATTTGTTCGAGGGGCCGCTCGAGCCACGGCTGCACGCTGGCGCGCAATTCCCGCGCGGCCTTCTTTGCCCAGTCGTGGGATCGGATTTTTCGCCTGATCTCCTCCAGGGTCGCCACGTCCACGAATCCAGCCGGGTGGATCCATCGCTGCTTATCGAAGTTGCCCATCCCGCCTCCTCCATAGTTCCCGAGTGCCTTTTCCAACCTTTCCGTCAGATGACAAGATAACATCTGCGTGCCTCCCGGAAAGGACTATCCGGTTCCGGGTGGGGACCCTGCGAAGTGAGTTTGTCGGCTTCCGGCGTTTGCATATATTGCGGTTAGGCGGGCGGGCGAACAGTGAACCATACTGCGGAGGATTCGAGATGGGCATGACGGATGAAGAGAAGTTTCGTTTCGATCTGACGGGCTTTCTGGTGCGACCGGCCATTCTGAATCAGGATGAGATCAAATCCATTGTCGAGCAGATCGATCGCATCGTGCATGATCCCGGCGCACTGCCGCCGGAACACCGCACGGTTCCAGGGGGACCGTCGAGCGTTCTGATCGATCACCCGAAGGTCGTGGAGGTCCTGCATGAAATTATCGGGCCAGAGATTCGAATGGAAGGCTGTTACTGCGTATGGCGAAAAAAGGGGCAGTCCCACGGCGGCGGCCTTCACGGGGGCGGACCGGGCCAGATCGATCCGATATTCGGATACCGCTGTCAGAACGGACGGATTCACGCCGGGATGGTACGCGTGGTCTTCGAGTTGACGGAGGTGCAACCGGAAGACGGGGGCACGCACTTCATCGTCGGCAGCCATAAGGCGAATTTTGACATGCATCCCGAGCACCTTTCGATGGAGCCGGGTAAGCGAAGCCCGTATCTGATGGGATATGCCTGCCCCGCGGGAAGCGCCGTATTTTTCACCGAGAACGTGTGCCACGCCGGCCCCGAGTGGACCCGGGATACGCCGCGTATTGCCGTCCTTCACGCCTATTCGCACCTGGCAACGCACTGGCACCGGCTGAATGTGCCTCCCGACGTACTTGACAGTCTGCCGCGAGAGAAACAGGCTTATTTTCGTGAGCCGTGGATCGCCGATTTCCGTACCCGGCCGGCAACCCGGAATACCCTGGACCACTATCTGGGTTCGAAAGATCCAATGATGCGAACCTCTGTCGGGGATTGAGAGCCTGTCAGCCCGGTCTCCCGACACGTTGAAATTCCGTCGTGCGACGGCGTGAAGGTCGGCACGTAAACCGGCATGGCGAAACGAACGTTGAATGAAAGCGACATAGCGATGGACGATTATTCACACGTGATGAAGCCGGACACCGGATATCAGTATGAGTTTGACGCAGGGGATCTGAACGCAATGAGCGAATGCCTGGAGGCGCATGGATTCGCGGTCATCAAACACGTGCTGCCGCCGGAACGGGTTGAGGAGCTCAAACAGGCGGTGTGGGACGGCACGGATCCGGACGTCGCGCTGACACCGGGTCAGAGCAGCACGCGCCATGCGTGGATTGAATCCGGGCCCGGAGCATGGTCGCTCCTGGAGTTTGAACCGTTCATGGATATTCATCGTCATCTGATCGGTACGGACGATCTCACCTTACATCGGTCGGCCGCGATCATTCGCATGCCGGGGTCTCAACCTGTGGCCTGGCATACGGATTGGTGCGGGTATTCGACGGAGATCCGGAATTCGGGTGACGTGTTGAATCGCGGTCTGTGGCCGTCGGGCAAGTGGTTTTACCTGACGGGGTCCCGCCCGGTTCATGGTGGTCTGTGTGTCATCGAAGACTCCCACGTGAAAGATTGGGACGGTCCCGAGGGGTTCAGGATGACGGCCGACAGGCGGTCGTTTTATCCCGAAGGCGAGGAAGAGCGGCCATATGCCGGTTTTGATGTTCCCGGCCTTGTGCCTCTGTTTACAGATGGCGGTGATATGATCGTATTCGCCCACCGGACGTACCATGGCGCGTTTCCCAACCGGCTGCAACAGCCGAGACTGTCGTGTGGCGTCGGTTTCCGGGACCGCAGGCACGGTATCGATGTTCCGTGGGAAATCCCGCAGTCTGGACGATGGTTTCTGGAGAATCTGCCGGACCATTTAGTGAAATATACGCATGGCTACACCAGCATCGATATGGATTGGCGTGGATAGAGCCAGGCGATTTTCGGCGTGCAAAAGGTCCCATTTGTGCGGTGCGTTGGGCAGAGGTACGATTTGAGGACGGTTTACGTGCTGCTGACGATGGACTGCGAGACCGCCAGATCGGACCTGACGCCCTATGCAATCCGGATGTCCGGGAGCGGTCCGGCCAACTACAAGGAGAGCGCACGATCGATTTCCGGATACGCGGAGACGACAGCGAAGTACGGATATCCCGTCACTCTCCTTGCGCATCCCGAGGTGGCGCTTGAGAACGCGGAACTGCTCCTGGACTTGCGGAACCGCGGCGCATGTCTGGGGCTGCATGCACACCCGTACAAGCTCAGGCACCTGAAATACCAGCTTGACCTCGGGGCATATTCCGCCGGAGAGCAGTCGGGGATCGTTAGCGAAGCCATGCAGGTTTGGGAATCCGCGCTGGGCATCCCACCCCGTTACTTCAGGGCGGGCTACTTTTCCGCCAATGATGACACTGTCGGCGTGCTGAACCAACTCGGTTTCGCCGGGGGCAGTCTGTCCAATCCGGGGCGAGTTCTGCCCGGGCACCATAGCGTCTGGGAGGGGGCACAGAACTATCCGCACCGGGCGCATTCGGGATGCCGCCTGATCGCAGGGAAAACCAATCTGGTCAATGTGCCGGTGTCCGTGGCGTTAGGGCGGCCGGTTCGACGTGGACACGCGGGCGAACAGGGTTATGAATGGTCCTATGTACCGCATCCGTACGATCACGCGGCGGTTATCCGGAACGTGCTGGAGCGGTTCGTTGTCGACGAGCCCCGTTTTCCGGTGATCGTGACGGACAGCCATAACGATCAGGAATACCGGGATCCCGATCATCCGGCACGGTTGAATCTTGAACTCATCCTCCGTACAATCATGGACACCTGCTGCCGGATGGGTTTGCGTCCGGAGGGCATTACCCTGGACGCATTGTGCAGGCTTGTAGTGGAAGACGCGTCGTGAATGAGAAGGCCGGATTCTTTTCCTGATTGGAGGAACCTATGCGAATCGATTCTCACGTGCACGTGTGGACGATGGGTTCGCCGCCGTTTACGCATAACGATGAGATGTCGGCCAGCCGGCCGGTATATCCGGGTCCGGTGGAGGATCTCATCAGCTACATGGACCTGAACGGCATCGACCGTACCGTACTCATCCAGTGCATGTATCATGGGTACGACAACAGTTACATGTGTGATTGCATGCGACGATTTCCCGAACGACTGCACGGCGTGGCGCTGATCGACCCCGAAAGACCGGGCGCGGCCGAAAAGCTGGAACGCCTCCACGGCGAACACGGGGTGCAGGGGATGCGGTTGTATCCAATAAAGGATAAAGACGCTTCATGGTTGTCACGTGACGATCAGACTGCGCTCTGGGAGACCGCGAAGAGGCTGGGTGTCCCGTTCACGTGGTTTGGCCGCTGCAATCAGATTCGATTGCTTGAACCGATGTTGCAGCGATTCCCGGACGTAAACGTGATCGTGGATCACCTGGGGGAGCCCGTCCTGTCCGAAGGCCTGGACGGGAGCTTTCGGCACCTGCTCGCGGCCGCAAAGCATCCGAATCTCTACGTGAAAGCCACCAGGATTGACGGGATATCGGAGAAGCCATGGCCGCACGAAGACGTCCATCGGTATGTCGAGGCCGTTTACGACGCGTTCGGGTCCCGACGGATGCTGGGATGTACTGGATTCCCCGAAGACCCTCAGCGTGGCGAGGCCGTCGGCTTCCGCGTGATCGAAGAAGCGATGGATTTTCTCGCTGACGATGACATGGCCTGGATATTGGGAAAGACGGCGGACTCCCTCTATGGCCGCAACCCATAGGAGAAATCGTCATGTGGCAGTTAAATCTCTCATGTCTGGGGTCGATGGCATGGGCGGTCGCACTACCCGGCGTACAGTCGGCGTTGATCGACACCTGGTTCTTGCGATTCCATATTCTCGTGTTCCTGTTAATCCTCCCGGCTGTACTCCTGGCGGCAACCAGAAGCGCGTGCGCCGGTCCCCGGACGTTGTACAAATCCGCGGATATTGAAAACGCTCGCCGAAACGTGGTGCGCTACGATTGGGCGAAGGGAATCGTGGAGGGATGGAAGAGCGATGTTGCGCTGGCGATGCGGCAGGACCGAGCGTTTTTCGATACGCTGATTCCGGAGTTGACGCCGGGGACCCACTATGGACAGAACTGTCCTCACTGCGTGGGCACGCTTTCCCTGATGGGCGGGGGTCGGTTTGACTGGACCATAGAGCGTCCGGATGAAATCTCGTGCAGTGTCTGCGGGACGGTTTACCCGAATGCGCGGTATCCTGAAACCGGCGTTCTGGAATGCCCTCGTATGGGGCAGCGGTTTACGTATTACCAGACGCCTGAAGAAAAGGCCGATCCCGATAACAGGGCCAAACATGCGCTCAAGTGGCTAGGCGAACGTCCCACGATGACGAGTTTCACGGGGCATATTCGAGATTGCAAGGTGGGCTGGGCAACGGGTCAGGCGTTGACGCTGGCGAAGTTGTTTGCCGTTTCAGGCGAGGCCAGGTACGCTGAACGGGTGGTCTGGATTCTGGACAGATTCGCGCGCGTTTATCCGAATTATCTCTACCATTCGTACGACGGCAGTATTGCCGACCTGCCGCCCGCGGAAGTGGCGGCCAATATGGGCGGTGAGGAGTTGGCGGGCGGTCCGACGGGCGGGCGCTTTCCACCGGGTGCGGTACGGCACGCTTACGGCTTGCATCAGTTTGAGGCTTATTCCACGCTGAACAACGGGTTCTGGGGCGCGGGGCGCCTGCGCGTGCACGGAAAGGGGAGCGATGCCGGCCCGCTGTTCTCGTTGCTGGTCGCGTATGACCTGATCGGGGACGCATCGTATCCGGACGGCCGCCGCGTGCTGGATGACGTCACGGAACGTCGAATTCTGGATGATCTGATCCTGGTCGGTTGTGCGGATATGGAGCACTGGAACTCACTCTCCAACAAGGGCACCGCCGTCTTCGTATTGAGCGCGGGTGTGGGGATGCTTTTCGAGCATCCGGACCGTGTCCGGCACGCGCTGGACGGTTTCCACCGAATGCTGGACGAGCGCTACCACCACGATGGATTCTACGCCGAATGTCCGTCTTATTCGGCCCACAACCTTTCAAACGTACACGAACTGGCCGACCTGCTGCATGGTTACAGCGACCCGCCCGGGTACCTACCCGATGAAGTAGAACGAATCGATTCGCTGGACGTATTCTCCAGTGGGCGTTTCCATGATTCCCTGGTGTCACTGGTCAGATCGCTGGCGCCGGGAAACCGGATGCCTGTGATTGGAGATACACAATATGTCGCCGGGGCTGACCTTCTCTCCGTCGAGATGCTGGCAGCTCGTGTTGGCGGCCCCTACACAGGGTTGCTTGAAGTTGTACAGGGCGCGAAATTGTCCGAGAAAGGCAGAGAGTATGCACTTTGGTTCCTGCCGGTCGGTCTACGCACGGATGCCAGTGAAGTACCTCTGCGTTCCGAATGGTTCCCGGGATGGCATGTGGGGGTATTGCGCGGCGGTGGTGACGCGAACGATACCGCCCTATACCTGAATGGCAATGAGCATCAGTGGACGGTACAGACGGGTCATCGTCATCAGGATGTATTGAGTTTAAGCCTCTATGGCTATGGCGAAGAACTGGCGTCTGACCGCGGTTATTTTTCAGGCAGCGATCAGCGCCTTCCGGACGGCCGGAGCGGTCAGAGATGGATGAAGAGCACCCTTTCTCACAATCTGGTGGTCGTCGACGAAGAAGATCAGGGGCGAAGCGAATGCGGCTCGAACCTCGAGCTTTTCGGCCTGGCGCCGGGCATCGAGGTGGTGCAGGCTTCGGGCGTAAACGTCTATCCGCAGTGCGACGTCTACCAGCGTGTTTGCGTTATGGTGGACGCGCCTGAAGATCAGACTTATGTCGTTGACATTTTCCGGGTCAGCGGAGGACAAACCCATCAGTACGGCTTTCAGTGCAACGGAACGCTTTTAGGCGGCGCGCCCGACCCGTCCGGGTACGGTGCGGTGGGGCTCTCGGATGTCTGGGATGAATGGCTGGAGAAACCAAGGGCGATTTCACCGGAGAATCAAACGACGATTACATGGCAGCATCGAGGCGTGAATCTGGATCTGATGGTGCTCAATACGCCGCAGCGAATGGTGGTCGCCGATGCGCCGGGCTGGCGGATATTTACGACCGAGGAGCTGAAACAGCCGTCCATCGGGCACGTATTGGCGGAAAACCGCGCTGCTGACGGCGAGAAGTCGATTTCAAGCCAATATGCCGCGTTAATCGTTCCGTACGCTGCCGGAAACTCGCCGGTGATCAGTGCGAGATTGATCCAAAACGATCCTGAGTCAGGCGCAGTGGCCGTCGAGGTGAAGTTGGCCGGCCGCACCGACTATATCATATCGTCAATGGACCTGGAACAGCGCCAGTACGGTCCCGTGCGCCTGGCCGGTCGATTCGGATTCGCATCGGTGGACGGGCAGGGTCGCGCCGTCCAGGCCTATCTGCTGAATGGAACGGAGTTGACCTGCGGCGATCTGACTATTTCGTTGCCCGCGGCAAGTACGACACTGAACGTCCGATCCGTGAGCGGTCGAACATTCCTTCTATCGGAACCGGTACCCGACCCCGGGCGCGTCGTCGGTTTCTATCTGCTTGTCGGTGAGGCGCCTCAAACGGGCTTCGAGATTGAATCGGCCACAGAGAACGCTATTACCGTTCGGGACTATCCGGCGATTCCAACCGAAACGGTGACAATATTGAATGCCGGTTGGAAAGGGGGGGAAGACTGAGACCCCAACCGTCATTATAACGCAGGCGGTTTTTCAGTATTGCGGTCTTTTTTCAGGGATTCACAGGGGAGAGATTCTATGCGGATTTTCGACCGGTACGCGGATCTTCTGGGTTGGATTGAAACCCAGGGCTATCGACCTGAAGTACTTGGATGTGCCCCCGATGGCGCGCCGGTGGTGTGTGTCAGAACGGGAGGAGATAAATTACCGGCGATTTTCATCAGTGCCGGCAGCCACTCAACGGAACAGGCGGGCGTAGGGTCTGCCGTCGGGCTTCTGACGGAACTGCAGACCGAGCATCAGGTCTACGTGATTCCCAGTCGCGATCCCATGGGGATGAATGGGTACGGGTACGCGTTGAGCTTGGGGCTGGGCGAGGAGCCGGAGGTGGGATCGGTTGAGGATGTTCGGGCACTTCTGAAATCGCGGGGCGAGGTCCTTTACGAACAGGAAGATACGGTTCTCGCAATCATAGGTGAGTACGGGTATTCGACGACGGGTCTACTCGGGCGTTTCGAGGTGGGGGCGGAATTCCTGGAACCCCTGTTTGGACGACGGATCTTCTATCCTTCGAGCGAGGCCGGCATTGAAGGCACTGCACCCTGTCAGAGAGCGTATACGCTGATCGTCAGCCCGGAGGGCGAGGTGTTGCACATCAACCGGTTTCACGATACGCCCTGGGCGCCGGTTGAATCCCGATGCGCGCGAAATCTGATGGCGAGGGTCAATCCCGGCCTTACGCTGGACCTGCACGAGTATGGCGGAAACGGTTTCTGGTTCTCGGCGCGCCACCAGCGAAATGACGACGACGAGATGTGGGAAAAACGAATGGCCGAATCGATGATTCGGGCAGTCGCCGATTCGGGCGCGCAGCTTGCGCCGCAGGGGTACGCGCCGGGTCCGTTCTTCGAGACGCCTGAGCGCGGCGTACTCTGGCTGATCGCAGCGGAACGCGGCGAAGGGTTGAATCTGGCGGACTACGGAGCGAACAGATACGGGCCATCGTTCACCATAGAGACCGGGATGACGATGAAGGGCGGCTACCGCGAGCGGGTGGAGACGTCCATGCTGGCGGCTCGCACAGCAATTTCCGTGTTCGAGGAACGCTGGCGATGAAGAGGGGCGGGATGGCCACAGGAATCCACGACTCATGCGAATCCCTGCTCCAGGCGATGGTGGGGTTCGACACCGTGAATACGGCGATTTCGGGGAAGCCGGATGCGGAACGGGCGCTGTCGGGGTATATGGACGGGCAGGCTCTTGCGATGGGGCTGGATACGCGCCGGCTGCCGGTGACGGGGGATGGATTCAATCTGCTGGTCTCTCACCAGGTGGACGCTCGAGCCCCGTGGCTGCTGTTTGAAAGCCACCTGGATACAGTGAGCGTGGACGGGATGACGGTGGACCCGTTCGAGGGGCGGGTTGTGGACGGGAGAATGTACGGCCGGGGGACGTGCGATACGAAGGGAACCGGCGCGGCAATGCTCTGGGCGCTTTCACGATACCGTCGGCGAAACGGCCCGAACAACGTGGCGATCCTGTATACCCTGGACGAAGAGGTCGGGAAGACGGGTGTACGCACGTTTGTGGCGTCGCAAATGCCGGAACTGGACTGGCGGCCGGCGGGTGTGATCGTGGGGGAGCCCACGAGGCTGCGGGCCGTGGTTGCGCACAATGGCGTGGTGCGCTGGCGGATTCGGACGGAGGGCATGGCGGTTCACTCTTCGGATCCCTCCCGAGGGCGGTCCGCCATTCGCATGATGACGGGGGTGATCGGGGCGCTTGAGGAGCGTTACATTTCGCAGCTGACGTCAGAACATCCCCTCACAGGTGCTGCGCAGTGCAGCATCAATCTCATACGCGGCGGCACCCAGATCAACATGATACCGGAACACTGCGAAATCCACGTGGACCGGCGCGTGGTGCCGGGCGAGGACCCGGACACGGTCATTCCGGCTGTGGAACGCATTCTGGAGGAACTTCGGGAGGACACTCCAGACTTGACGGTCATTCAGGAAACGCCCGATATGGTGGATAATCCGCTGGACCCGGCCGGCGGGAGAGCGTTCGGCGCATTCGCGGCCTCTGTGCTGAAATCGTTGGGACTTCCGGACGGCCTGACTGGCGTCGGCTACGGTACGGACGCCAGCAGCTTCAGCCGTGCGGGCATCCCCACGATTGTGCTGGGGCCTGGCGACATTGCGCAGGGACACACGGCGGACGAGTGGATTGATCTCAAGCAATTGAACACAGGCGTTGACGTGTACCACAACCTGATGTGTTCACCGGTGATTGGCCAGGCAACTCCATGGGGCAGATGAGGGTTGTTTTCGGGTTTGTTCCGGAGCCTGACCGGGGCCACCACAGCGACATCTCGTCGTTCATTGAATTTCTGAACGTCGATAGGATGGCCAATCCGGAAGTGAAAGTGGAATGGAGGATTCAGGAGGCAAAACCCGATTGCTGGAGATAGACTCACGGATCGTCGGAGATACCTTCCTGAAGCCGACGAGGGAGGCATTTGGCGATCTTTGACAACTTCGTTGCAATCGATACGCGAAAGCCCGGCGGGGAATCACCTGCCGGGCTTTTTTGGAGATTTATTGAAGTGCGGGCCGACCACTGATTGAGTGCTTCAATGGGACTGATCCAGGAATCGTATCAGGAGGGTGCGGCTGAGAGGTTCGGGATTGCGTTTCGAGAGGCTGCACCACATTCAGGACGGGTTAACATCATGCCAGAGGTCACTATTCCTCGATTAACGAACGTAGCGCTTTGTTCACGGAATCGGAATCGGGAAAATGCCGTTTTACATCGGGATCCAACATGACATATCCGTCTTCCTCGGTAAAGCGGCGGGTTTCGATTGATCCGTCCTGCGTTGTTATCTCAACCGAGGATCCTGCACGATAGGCCCTTAAATGCCTTCCCCGAACGCCTTCAGAGAAATCATATTCCGATCGCATTGACTTATCTGTCTCGTCGCCCATAGATGCGTCGCTCCCATCGGATGGCTGCCCTGCTACTGAAGATTCGAATCTTCTCCCCGCACTCTACACAGCAATCTATGCGTTGCCAACCATACACATTGACCTGTGGACATCGCCCATCCTGCATCCGTGTCTACGCCCTATCCCATTCCGCATGAACCGTGCAGGCCGAAAGTTGAACTCGCCTGACCGTAATCTTTGCATCGGAACGGTCGACCGCCACCACTGCCGCCACGCGATCTCCAACGATACATTCGATCACTGGTGCATCCCGTTCAAAGACCTTAAGGGGCGCCTGCTGAATGGGGTCAAAGATGCTAACCGGAACCTCAACAAGCTGATACTTGTGCGGGATCTTGTCAATGTCTTCCCGAAACGCTCGGAGCATGACGATCTGAGTAACGGCACTCTGGTACTGCCTGAACAATTCGAGTGTACGGTCCCGACGATCTCTGGCGGTGCGCGCATCCTGAATCCACGCGGCCTCTGTCAGTTTGGAAATATGCAATGCTGTCTTGGATAAGTTCTTGGCGGCAGTGGATTTTAGAGACAATCGCCGACGGTTACCTGACTTCGGCACAACAACCATATCAACGAATCGCTGAGTTCGGGAGCCCGGAGGATCAGTTGACCAGTGAAGGTGCTCACAAGCGTTTCTGAATACTGTCTCAAACGACGAGAGCCCCAACGGCTCAGTAGTAGCTCCATGGTGAACCGATAAAGCGAGCCCGAAGTATTCAATCCAGTCCGGCTCGCCCGTCAGCCATGTTCCTCTTGATCGAATGTTGGCGCTCGGAGGATTCGCCAAAGACTCCATAACCCTTGCAACGAATTCGATCTTGACCGGTGAGAATGCATCGAGAGTCGCCTTGAGTTCGTCAAGCGTCATGATATGCACAACCGCCGTTCAATCAGGTCCACGAAAGCGGGTTTGATTTCAATCCCAACCCACCTTCGCCCGAGTTCACGCGCCGCCAGAAGCGTTGTACCCGAACCAGCATACGGGTCAAGTACGATACTGTCATCGCGGCTTGTAATGGCTACACAGCAACGAGCAAGCGACAGAGGCATCATCGCTGGATGGTCATCTGCTTTCCCATTGACGCGTTTCACCGGTTCAGTGGGCATCTCCCAAACCGTTCGCAGGCGACGGTCATGCGGCCCTTTGACGATTTCGTGGTTGTAGTAATATTGCTTGTCTTTCGACAAGAGAAAAACAGTCTCGTGTGCTTTGGTTGGACGGTCTCGAACGGACTCCGGATGGGCATTCGGCTTGTGCCATATGACTTCACTTCGAACCCACCAACCCGCATCTTGTAAAGCGAAGGCCAATCTCCACGGAACACCTATCAAGTCCTTTGGCTTAAGTCCTTCTGGCGTCGGTGGTCGCACAGCCATAGCGCGAGCACGGTTCTTCCGATCCGGCGCCCGATATCTCCGGTTGCCGGATGTGTAGGAATCACCTACGTTCAGCCAAACAGTGCCATCGTCGCGCAAGGCGCGCTTTATCTGCTCAAAGGCGCAAACAATACTCTCGATATAACCTCGTAGACTGTCGTCGCGCCCAATTTGCTCCGCAACCCCGTAATCGCGCAGTGACCAGTAGGGCGGTGACGTGACAACCGTCTGAATGGACTTTTCAGGTAGAAGCTTCAGAGCTTGCGTGGCATCGCCACAGATCACCAGTGGGCGAGTAATCGCCTCGAATGGCGCTCTGCCCAGCGTGTCAACTCGAACATGGGGTTCTTGCGATTCGTCCCCTACGTGCGGACACGGTGGTACAGAACGCCCAAAGAGCGCAAGCTGGTTACTTTCAAATGAACTTACTCTTTGGTTCTTGTCGCCCACATGCCACCCACATTTGGAAGATTCGCAGGCTCTGCTAACAGTGCCTGCTCACATCTTGCTTTGCTGTCCATTATCTCAAGGTCGGCCGAGCCATTTGTGGCATAGACTACGGTACTCAAAAATAGGCAAATTTCAGTCGTACAACAAGGGAAGAAATCCGGAATGAGATGCTGGATCGGTCAACCGATTGAGTACGTTCTGACTTCTGGCAGCCAAAGGCCTCGAACATGCTGATCAGAACTCCGAAGAGACGGACCATATGTGAGGGTTCACCACAATAAACGTCGCAGGAGCTTGCGTTGACAGGTATTTCTAGATCAAAGTCCGGTAAATCCATTTTTAAATTTGCGATCGGTTGTTGTCTAAACGATCGCATCGCCGTTCCAATTCCGACAGAATTGAAGAGTCTGAAATCGGTACTCGGGGCAATTGTACGGTCGTCCAAGAGAGACACCGCTATTGCTGAACGAGGTTTTCCTTGATGGGCCAGGAAAACAACGTAAGGTTTCGGCTCCTTGCCCAATTTCTGGCCGCTTTTACAAGACGTGCGTTTCGCGACTTCAGAAAGACAGCAGCCATATTTGTATCGCCGTAAAACCTGAGAGCGTCGACAAGTACGGGCTCATAACCAGTTGTTTTTCTTTTGATAAAGAACCGATATGCGCCAGCTACGATGGGCAGGTTGCGGTTTCTCAATTCCTGCATCAGTACACCGGTGGATCGTTTGTTCGCAATCTCGCCCAGATCCTCTGCAGCACGGATTCGAGTCTTGAGATCCGGATCGCGAATGCCCTGCAAAGTCATTTCCGTCAGGCGCTTCGCAAGATCTTCCTCTCTCCAGTGCGGATCCAGGATATCCAGAGTGCGAGCGACCTCCGTGACTTCAAGTCTCTTTGAAATAATCGCCTGCAAAATGGCGTGTACAGCACGAACCTCCCCGATTCTCTGCAAAGCCAACACCGCTTCCATCCGAACCTCGAGCGAAGAATCGTGCAATGCCGCGATTAATGGCCTGACGGCTTTGGGGTCTCCAACTCTTCCTAGCGCCGCAACTGCAGCGCCGCGGACAAAAGTGCTTCGACTTAAAGTCAGTTCTATTAGAGTATCTACGGACCTCGGATCCTTTAGATCTCCCAACGCCTGAGCGATCCCAACTCGAACATCCTGAGGACTCTCAAGCACCAATTCCATCAATGGCCGTTGAACGTCGGAGACTTGGTGTTTATCTAAGGTGTTGATCAGGGGAATAACGGCGTTTTTGTCGCCAATCTTGCCCAGAGCGGCGGCTGCGGCAAATCGAACGGGTCGAATGGAATCTTCGAGTGCTTGACACAAGGGTTCCAGCGCGCGTGCATCACCGATTTCGCCTAGCGCGTACAACAAATCGGCACGGACGCTCCAGTCGGGTTCTTTCGCCAAGGCACTGGTCAGGGAGTACAGTATGCTCACATCTCTAAATTCACCGAGACCCTCGGCTGCCGCTTCTCTGACAAGCGGATTTTCGTCGTTCAGGAGTTCAAGAAGTTCGTTTTTCAGTGACTCTGCCCATTCTTCATCCGTCCAGTGTCGATTTATTCTCACAAACGTCGCTGCAATATTCCGGCGTTTGGTCTCAGTGAGTTTGGCGTCTTTGTATTCAGAGATGAACTTCGATAATGCATGATTGGTGGATTCTTCTTTCTCCCAGTCAGGATCCATCGTGTCCAGAACATGGACGGTCAGAGAACTCAATGCATTGTCTTGGACTTCCCTTACAAGAGCCTTTGTAAGCGGATCAATCGCACTAGGATCGCCGATGTTTTTCAGTGCAAGTATTGCCGCAGCGCGGACGAACCTGTTTTCGTCGTTCAAACATCTGGAGAGAATCTCAACACAACCGACACTTCCGATATCTCCCAATGCAGTCAGTGCGGTCATCCGAACATTTGGATCCGTATTCGTCAGCAAATTTGATAAAGGACCCACGGCCATTGAATCTTTCAGTCCGCCGAGGGCTTCAATTGCGGCCAGCCCGATAATCGATTCAGGGTCGTCGATTTTAGAGAGTAACGGACCTACGGAACTAGGATCCCGAATCGCACCAAGGACTTCGATCGCTTTGAGACGGACACGCGTGTCGGGGTCATTGAGCACGCTGTTCAGTGCTTCAATTGAACGCAGGTCTCTGTTCCGGGAAAGCGATCGGACTGCGTGAAGTCGAACCCCAACACGCTCATGGCTAAGATTCCGTATGTCCTTTTCCAAACTGGAATCGCAACAGGAGAGTGAGAGGATCGCACACAACAACAAGCCCGAATTTGGTGCGTGGCGCTTTGTCGACCCTTCATCCATCGGCCGCCCTTTCCTGATCGTTGCCCGGACGATTCAAAATACACATTGGACACTTCGAGCGGTCCAGGTGTCCGGCTAAGGGTCACGCTGCTGCAAAACTCAAGAGCCAGATTGCAACCTGCAATCACAGGTGTTATGTCTTATGAGCTGCAAGTCTGGTTGATCAGTCACTGTGGATTCTCTGAACCCTTCAATGCCTCGATTCGCCAGCTGAATTCTTCAACCAGGTGATGTCGAGAACCGATGACACGAAATCTTGTATGGCCATTTCGGTCTACAAACGTAGTCTTCGGCAGTCCTCTGAGAAGATCAAGCTCTTGTTGTGGGTCGTCGAACAAGACGGGGACGTCAATATCCATGTCTTCAAGCCATTGTACGATCTTGCTCGGGTCAGTGTCGGCAGTGATTGTGATGACTTGGACTTCGCCGTCATCCTTGTATTTGTCGAAGAGCGCCTGGATATCCGGCAGTTCGCGAACACAAGGTCCACACCAGGTCGCCCAGTAGTTGATGACGAGGATTCTTCCCTTGAGATCTCTGAAGAGTACAGTGTCCCCCTGGAGATTTTTTAAGGAAAAACCGGGACAGGCAAGTGAATCGTCAATTTTCGATGCCAGTATATCGGATCGTCTAATGGTCCGCTCTTCAACCTTCAAGAATTCAGCCAGAAATTCGCGTTTTGTCCTTTTTGGTGATACAGGAATGGCTACGAGGCGTTCTACGAAGGGATCGGACGGCAGAATGGATTCTCCATTTTGTGCTTTGATGGAAAGCGCTTTCTTCCACAACGTCCGAGCCTTCTCTGTATTCGCTGTCGCAAGACTGGCGTCGCCGTAATGGATGAAATAATCCAACGTCTTCTTGTCGCGCCGGTACATCGTCAATTGAACGTCGCGTTCCTTTGGTAAGTACACTTCCGCCCTCTTGAAAGCCTCCAGTGATTCCTGCTGGCGTCCCTCAATAAGCGAAATCCTGCCCATAGCACCGTATAGTCGGAAAGCCTGATCTTTCGCATTATGACTGCCATTTATCCCTTTCTGGACTGCTGACTTAGCTTCATCAAATAGCGTCGTATTAAGGGCCAATGCGATTGGTGCATCGGCGAAAGTTTCTATGGGGTTGTTTCGTTCACGCCGGATCAGTTCCTTGAACAGATAAAGGAGCTCTGACTTCGGGACATTTTTACGGGATATTGCTCGCCAGAAGAGGTACCTGTAACCCTCACCCAACATCTCCTGACCATCTCCGACGGGCCGATCAAGTCTCATCCTGAGTAGCCGTGCGGCTTTCTCTGATCCTACCGCATCTCCATCAACTTTGCCAAGGATAAGTGCGGCGGCGGCGACCTCACGATCTGAGGAGTTCTTGTTGAGCAAATCTATGGCAATTGAAACTCGTAATGAATCTTTGGGTGTTGCGTCTAAAACAGTGGTGCAAATCAACAAGATCTGGGCCACTGCAATCATCCTTGAAGGAGTCTCGAATATGCCGGTAAGCCTATCGAAATACCTGCGACCGTGTATTCGGAAATAGTGCATTGCCATTACCGTCACCCGATCGGTTACAATCCGCTATCCCGGCTGCCGACACAGGGCGGAAAACGCGGCGTTTGCCAAGGCTGCTTTCTTTGCACGCTGGTCCGAAGACGCCCGGGTTGTGCGGCTTTTTCCAAGAGTTTTCGAAGCGTCACTTTGGAAACCGGCGTCAGCGTCTCAAATGAAACATGCCATAGAACGTCAATTCCCGACGCCGGGCTCGCCGGTTTCGGGAACTGCGTCGTCCTGATGTTCAGGAAGTACAAACTTAAATGGCATCGTCATCCACACGCGTACGGGTCTGCCGTCACGCTCAGCCGGTTTGTACCTGAATCGTGTAACTGCATCAATCGCGGGCTTGCGAAATATCTCATCTCCTTCCAGTACCTGAACGTCGCTCACGGAGCCATCCACGTTGATCTTGAATTTCAAAATCACTCTGCCCGTTAAGCCCGTTTTTTTCGCTACGTCAGGGTAATCCGGCTGAACTTCATTCAGGTTCAGAAGGACCGGCATCACGTGAACCTCCGATATTTCGAAAACTTTATTGCCTTCAACACCGCTACTGTCGGTAGCCGCTTCGTCCTGGTGTTCCGAGGGCGCGAATGCAAAATGGTGTGTCATCCGCACTGCGACGGCCTCGCCATCGTGTTCAGCAGGTTTGTACAGGAACTGTTTTACCGCATCGATCGCAGGTTTACGAAATATCTCACCGCCCTTCAGGACGAATGCGTCTACGTCGCTCACGGTACCATCCACGTTGACCTTGAACTTCAAGGCCACGTCTCCCGCCAAGCCTGCTTCTTTCGCGATGTCGGGATAAACCGGTTGAACTGAATGAATGACGACGGGCTTTGAGTCTACCGACTGGAACTCAAACACATTCTCGCTGGCGGCATCGCCTGCGCCGGGAGACGAAGTGGCCATCGGTTTGGGCGGGCTGAAACTGATCCGGTGCGTCATCCGCACTGGCACAGGCTTGCCTTCACGTTCCCCAGGTTGGAACCTGAATTGTGAAATGGCATCAACGGCAGATTTCACAAATACCGATCGACCATTGAGGACACGTACGTCGGTCACTGATCCATCCACGTTGACTTTGAACTTCAAGTTCACAACTCCCTTGTCCCCTCCGGTAAATCGTGCCCATTCGGGATAGACTGGTGGAACGGAATGTATGACGATTGGCTTTACGTCCACCGACGAAATATCAAACACCTTCTCACCGTCGGCATTACTTGGGACAGGAGGCGGCATGGCCTTTGGTTTGGGTCGCCCAAACCTTATCACGTGCGACATCCACACCGTGACAGGTTTGCCTTCGCGTTCCGCAGGTTTGAACGTGAACTGTGAAATCGCATCCACGGCAGGTTGCTTGAATACCGGTTGACCCTTGAGCACACGTATAGCACTCACCGAACCATCTACGTTGACTTTGAATTTCAGGAACACGTTTCCCGACAAGCCCGCCTTTAGTGCTTGGTCGGGATAAGCTGGCGCAACAGCATGTATGACGACAGGTTTTACGTCCACGTCCCAAAACTCGAAGATCTCGTCACCACCAAACTCGCTCCTGTCGGAGGGCGGCGCGGCTTTCTGCTTGGGCAGCTCAAAGCTGATCTGGTGCGTCATCCACACAGGGACTGGCTTGCCTTCCTGCTGGGCAGGAATAAACCGATATTTGGATATGGCGTCTATAGCCGGTCGGCGAAACGTATCGTCCGTGTGCCAACCTTCACGTTTAGCCCCTTTTACGCTGACCCCAAGGACGCTTACGTCGCTGACTGATCCATCCACGTTGACCTTGAACTTCAAGAACACGTTGACCTCGGGTGCTGCCTTTTGTGCAACATCCGGGTAAACTGGAGGAACGGAATGCAGGATGACCGGCTGCACATCCACCACCGCACCCAAATCAAATGCGTTCCCACGCCGTGATGCATATACAGATTCGAATGACTGGTCTTTTTTCTCAGGTTTAGTGGAAAAACTCATTGGCATCATCATCCACGTAGGGACGACTTCGCCACGATGCTTTGCCGGTCGGAACCGCCACTGCAAAGCCGCATCTATCGCGGCACTATGAAATATCCCTGGTCCCTTCAATACGGTTATGTCGCTCACCGAACCGTCGACATTGACGATGAACTTCAACTGCACGACACCGTCTATTTTGCGGTTCAGCGCATCTTCAGGATAATCTGGCGCGAAGATTTGCACCGGAGGGGCTTTTCGTCGACCTCTTCTATGTCGTAGACGACGGAAACAACCTCGGTACTGTCAACGACACCAGGTGAAGACTCGGCGGTCTGGTGTTTTTCAGGATTGGCGGTTTTGTCGTGTACGGCGGAAATTGACGGCTGAGGTTCACTATCAATCCGCGTATATGCCTCTCGGATCGAGAGCGGCACAATCGCCAGGCCGACGAGTATGAGTACAGCCAACTGTCGTTTCGACCGCTTGATGCGCCCTTCCTTGAAGCCGAGGACGTGCTCGAGGCGTTTCTTCAGCGTCGTTCCCCGATCGGTGAGGAATACAGACAAGGCGCGGGGTGCAGATCTTCTGTCGACCAAACCCAGAAGCAGACGTCCGTATTCGGCGGGTGTCAGGTTCGTTTCGCGCAGGACCGCTTCGTCGCAGCGCAGTTCCCGGAGTAACATCAGGCGGCGGTTAAACAGCCAGACCAGCGGGTTTACGCCAAAAAGAGCCGTTGCGATGGCTTGCAGAATGAGGACGTGAATGTCGCGTTTTTCATAATGCGCCAGTTCGTGCCTTACGACGCCCCGCAGCTCTTCGGGCGTCCAGGAAGACCACTTCGTGGGCAAGAACAGCCGCGGTTTTATCAGGCCCACCAGGATGGGAGAAGGCAGGTCCGTTTTGGAGAAGACATCCAGGTTGCGTGGCGCATTCAGTGAAGGAACTTCGCTTGCCAGGTCCACCGGGATTGCCGGTTTCAGCGTGCGACGGAAGGCCGCGTTCTTCCACAGCGCCACACCTGTCCAGACCAGGACTGAGAGTGTCCACAGACAGAACAGATAGAACGCCGGTGGAAAGGCAGTCACTGGTCCCGGAGAGACTGCGACAGCCCCGGATACCACTCCGGAATACACGGGTTCATCCAATGCGACTGTTGCTGGAGAAACGAGAAATGCAGGTATTGGAATAGCCAGAACCGGCGGTACAAACACCTTCGCCAGCGCCAGCAGATAGAGCGCGTATCGCAACCGCGTTTCCAGTGTCAGCCACCGGTCCACGGCCCATACCAGCAAAATGAAAAGCGAGACTTCAACCATGTGTACCGCGTAGAGCGGCCACCACGTTTCGGCCAGATGGATCAATGTGTTCACGTCGGGCCTCCTTCCTTCGCTTTCTCCCTTTGCTCGATCAATGCGCGCAATTCATCCAGCTCTTTCCGCGATAGTTCGCCCGAATCCACGAGATAGGTCGCCAGGGCGCCAAACGAGCCCTCGAACATCCGCGATACCAGAGTTCGTGTCTCGGCCCGGGCGACGTCTCCTCTCGTAACGGCTGGCCTGTACACGTTGACCGGCCCGATCTTTTCACGATCCAACACGCCCTTTTCAGCCAGGATATTCATAATCGTCTGTACGGTCGTATAGGCTTTCTCACCGTTGGGGTAGAGGTGATTCACGACGTCGCGAACGGTGACTTGGCGGTCGAATCTCCAGACGCCATCCATCACCTCCCACTCGACTTCGGCCAATCGTCTCTTTTTCGCCATATCAATCTCCCTTTGTCTCTGTCTGATTCCCGGTCGTCGATCGCGATGACGGGTTCAGTTCCATGGTCGGCTGTCGACTGCAAGGGCCGGCCGCAGCCCGAATCGGCCTTTTCAACGGGCTGCTAAACCCGAGGAGACCTGTTCGATGCCGCGATGCCCCCGTGGATGGGGGCTTCCACCAGCCATCCAGTGAACTGCACGACGCAAACTACGAAGATATTAGTAATATGACGAATTCGTTAGGAGGTGTCAAGGGGTGTGTTTGGCTTTTTTGTTTTTTTTATTCCCTGTAAATACAATCCGAAATATTCGTCGTCGGCCAATCGATTCGAGGCCGTCGCGGTTCCCATGGGAGTTCCAGCGGTATCGACTCCTGATTTCTGCACATTCGTTAACGACCACTGATGTCCACTTTCACGTGTTTCTGGACTTCAATTTGCGGTCGCCGTATATTTCGCAATCCGGCGCCAATCGCGACGGCTTGAAGTCGGATGCGTGACCCTGAGCGTGCGTGCGGTTAGAGTTTGTGGGACTGGATCTGACCCTTCCGCGCGATACGTGGAGTGCCTGGAATGTCCGAGAAGGATCTCACGAGACGGGAGTTTTTGCGAGACGCCGGGATGGGGACGGTGGTTCTTGCGGCGGGATGCGATTCATCTTTTTGGGGGCGTGATATGGGAATCGAACGAATCGACTGCTCGAGAGAAAAACGGTACTGGGAAGGCGAACGGCCGTTTCCCAGAGGCGTGGCGCACCCGCTATTCTACACCCCGGATCAGATCGAGCGTGCCCGGCGGCGGGTGGAGTCCCACGACTGGGCGAAGCGGTTCCGGGACGGCCGGTTGCGGTGGATCGCCCGCCGGGGAATTCTGGAGATGCCGGACGAGGCGATACGGGCGGGTATCTCCGAGCAGGTCAACTTTCCGCTTCCCCGCTGTCCGGTAGACCGCCGCAAGCGAAGTTGGCGGATCCATTTCTGGGAGTGGTCGCCTGAGGATCCCGGCCACGTCAGGTGCAAAATCTGTGGGAGTGTGTTCCCGGGACCGGAACACCAGCCGGTGGGAGAGATCGAGGTGATTGGCCCCGCGGGCGGGACGGTCATATACCGGTATTGGGAGGATGAAGAGGGGATGCGGTATTATTTCGAAAATATGCTGCTGAACTATACACAATACCATGTGGTCCGAATGGCGGATCCGCTGGCGATGGCCTACGTCCTGACGGGTGAGGCGGCATACGCGGAAAAAGCCACGGTGATATTGGATCGGCTGTCACAAGTCTACAAGAACTACCCCGTACACGGTCTGGGCCGGGCGTATCTTCACGCCGACCGAAAGGGATTTTACGAAAACCACTTCTACAAGGACCCGCCATTCCCTTTTGTGTCTGCCCGCATGGGTAATTTCCATGCCAGTCCCTTTTCAGACGCAAACAACGCGTTCCGACTCGCCCAGGTCTACGACCTGATTTCCGACAGCGGCGCGATCGAGAAGCTCTCCGGGGCTGAGGGCCGGGACGTGCGCGCGGCAATCGAACGGGACCTGCTGTACGAGGCAATTCGACACACACTTGAGGTCCCCCATGGTTCCACGAACTACGACGGTGGGAGGATCAACGGGCTGGCCCTCGTCGGGCGGGTCCTCGACGAACCGGATTTCGTGGCAAAGGGTTACGGGCTGTACCGGACGTTGATCGATAACTGTTACAATTTCGACGGGTACTGGCACGAGGATACGCTCAACTATTTCAATATGATTACGTCGGGGACCCTCCGTGTGCCGGACGTCATCAGTGGGCCGGGCGGAATCGACGTTTACGGAGAGATGCCCTTTCTGGAGCGGATCTTTACGGCGCCGATGGGACTATTCATGCCGGACGGACGCACGTTCATGGCCAACGATACGTGGGGGATCAGTACAGGTTTCGCGCGTGTTTCGAGCCGGATTGCATCGATGGGCAAATTCGTGGAGGCGGCGGATGAAATCGCAGGTACCTCCCGGATTCCCGTCGCCGACGTCGAGTTCGCACTGTTTCGAAGGACTTCGGAATCTGACAGGCGTGTCACGGAGAAGAACCTGCTGGCGCTGGTACCTTCGAACTATCTCCTGCCGGGGGCGGGCGATGTCATCCTGGGCGTGGGGAGATCCGCAAGGGCCATCCGGGCGACGATGTGTTACGGATACTGGGGCGGGCATCACCACTACGATTCTCTGGCGATGGGCCTGGATGTGTTCGGAAAGGAATTGCTGTCTGACATCGGATATACCCATACGCGTTACCGGGAGTGGGCAACGCAGGTCGGCAGCCACAATACCGTGGTCGTCGACGGGCAGGAGCAGACGACAGACAGCGGGCGGCTTCGCTGCTATCGCCCTGCTTCCCGCACGCGGGCGGGACTGGTCTGTGCGGAAGCACCCGGGGCATTTGAGAATACGTCGGTGTATCGCAGGACGATGATGCTGGTTCCAACGGGGCCTGAGAGCGGTTACGTCGTGGACCTGTTCGAGGTAAAGGGCGGGGACGTACACGACTACCTGTTGCACGGATCGGCTGATTTCGATCAGGTGATTTCGGCGGCGCCTGACTTGAGCCCGGCTGAAGGCGAGATGATATTGAGCGGAGACGGGACCCGCGGCGCGCTATACGGGTATTTTCATCGTACGCGGGGGAAGGACGTATCCGAAGACTTCAAGGTCCGGTTCGAAGGCGAGGGCACATTCGTTGATGTCAGGTTCGTCGGCGTCCAGGCGGGTAGATTGCTGGTCAGCGACGCGCCGTCCATCCGCCGGACGCAGGAGGATGACGGCAAGCTGGACGATTACTGGCTTCGTACGGTGTGTTTGCGCCATAGGGACGATTCAAGCCTGTTCGTGTCGGTCATCGAAGCGCATACCGGAGAGGGGTTCGTCAAAGATGCAAAAATCGTCGCGCGGGACGGTTCCGGTATGGTGCTGCAAGTGGATGAAACCGGCAGGAATCGGACAATTGCAATAGATCCCGAGGGAGAGGGGCTGGCCACAACCCTGCCCGATGGAAGACGCCTCGACCTCAGTGGACGTGCCGGCGTGTTGAGCGAGTCGTCCGCGGACGCCGACCTCGACGTGATCGACGGATCGTCATTCCGGGTGGGCGACGCGGCGGTTCAGCGGATTCGTGACTACGAGGGGACGGTGACGGAGTTGGCGGGAGACATTTCGGGTGAACCGGGGCGCAGCGAACTCGTGCTGGACGTCGCGTTGCCGGACGACGGATCGCTGCACGGCAAAGTCGTCTACGTCCGGCATCCGTCAGGACTCGAAACGGTGTACCTCGTGAATCGAATCGAGCGTGAGGGCGGAGGCAGCCGCGTATTCCTCGCGGATATGCCCAGATTCGTCAGGGGCAGGGGTGCGGTGACATCCGGAAGGCGATCCAGGTTCGACAGCGATGTCGATCACCCGAAAGAAGGTGCATATCCGGGATGCCGGCTGCGGATCGGGGACCGTGTATTCACGATTCGAAAAGTTCGACGTCGCACGACATTCTTCGTCGAGGAAACGTTTGATTTTTCGAAGGTTATCGGCGAACCATTCGAAGTGTATTCCACGGCCGTCGGCGATCGCGTCAGAATCGTCGTTTAGCTTTCTTCGTCCTCGTCGGCGTAGGTATGGCCGCCCATAATTGCCCTCACTTCGGCTGCGGACGTGGCGCTCAGCAGGGCGCCCATTCGAGCTTCCTCTTCCTCTTGCAGTGCACGGACGTTGCTGAGAACCGCATCCAGTTTTTCGGCGGGAAACTTGCAGGCTCCGTTCTCGTCCATATGGACGATCTCGCCAGGCGCCACGTCCATCCCGCCGACCGAGACGGGCACATTCACGGCGTGTACGGCCATTCCGCCGTGGCCGGCGGTGACGCCGCTGAGCATGTATTGGAATTTCATTGGACGGATCTCGTCGATGTCTCTGGACGGACCGTTGGAGATTGCGCCTACGCACCCCACAGCCTTCATTGCAGAGGTCATGTTTCCGCCGGCCAGGCCGACCTTGGCCGCGAGTTCAGGCGGGAATTTCTGCTGGAAGACAAGAACGGTCGGTTTCGGAGACGCATCCAGTGCGTCGATCACGTCCAGAAACGACAGAGAGTCGTAGTCTGGGTCCGGCAGCCCGAAGACGCACGTCACCGCGTAACCCACCGTGCGGCCCAGTTCGGGGTACATACAACGGATGGACTGGTCCGTGTACCAGTTTTCCGTCCAGGGATTGTAAAGGCTCAGGCAGAGCGGGTCGCCGGGATAGGTGGCTACGACATTCGTGATCGAGGGGGTGTCGAAGTTCTTCAATTCTTCCAACGAATCCTGTGAGTCAGCCATTGTAATCTCCTTCGTTACTGGAATGGGACTGAAGTAGTTGCGGCGATATTCTTAGCCTGTCACCTGGAATCGGCACGTTCCTGCCGTTCTCGAGTGAGGCGTTGCTGCGGCTGGACGATCCGGTGCCGCTGTGGCGTGAGCCTTTGCAGGAGTTCCGGTGACGGCTGGTAGCCATGCCGGAAGTTGCCCCACGAAGGACCGTAGCGATAGACCACCACGCGCCGGGAACCCGGTTTGGACCGGCGGGCGGAGCCGTGTGAGATGCCGTCTACAAACAGAAGCGCGTCACCCGCGGCCATGTGGATCTCGACGGCGCCCTCGATGCCCTCGACAGTGGCGTCTCTGGCCATCCGGTGCCTGTCGAAGTGCGGGTGTTTGAAGTTGGATTTATGGCTTCCGGGAATGACCATTGTCCCCCCGTCGCCCGGCCCGATGTCGGTCAATGCCATAAGGATGTTAATCTGGCCGCACATGAAACGCCCGCCATGGTAGCGAAACTGGTTGCGCAAAATGGGAGGAAACCCGCCGGAGTGCAGGCCGATGGCTTCGCCGGGCTCGCGAAAGTTGGCGAAATTTTCGTCGATGAACAGGGGGCCGTGGTGGTAATCGAAGCTGCCCTCGCCTCCCACAAAGCGCTTCACCTTTTCGAACCACGAGGGATGATCGATCAGCTTCTCGAAGGGTTCTCCAGCTTCATATATCTGTTGGAGGTTCAGACCGGAGGTGTCGTCGCCGTAGGTATGTGCCTGAACGTGGCCGTACCATTCCCCTGGCGCGAGTGGGGGGATTTCATCCAGGCAGGCATTGAGTTCTCCAACTTCCTTGTTGGAGAGCGCATTTTCGAGATGCAGATAACCGCGAAGGTCAAACAGGTACGTTTCCAGATCGGTGTCCATGAATTTCCCAATAGACTGATGCGAAACCAGTCTTCGGTTGTTTCGCCGGTGTCGAATGAATCACGTTTTCAGTGCGGTGATAATGCTTGAGCCGTTCGTTTGCCGGACGCGGCGGACATCCGACAGTCCAGCTTGAAGGAGCCAGTTTCGGTACTCGCTTTCCGTGTAGGCCCGCCCCCCGCGGTAGATGTTGAGGAAGACGATGTTGAAGATTGCCGCATCGGGCGGTGAGTACCGGCAGTCATCCAGAATACCGTTACCCAGAATGTATACGGCGCCCCCGGGTCGGAGCGCGGCGCCAACGTGCGATATGGCCACGGCAGCCTGGTCCGGGGAAAGGGTCTGGATAAAGGCCTTGACCACGGCAACGTCGAACTCGCCTGGTACGGGTTCGCGGGTGACGTCCAACGCAAGGGTGCGGATCCGTTGGTTTGCCTTCGCCTCACGGATGAAGCGTCTCGTAAACGGGATCACTTCCGGCAAATCCACAACGGTTGCGCTGAGATCGGGACAGGCTTCGGCGGCGGCGACGGCCAATCCGCCCGAACCCCCGCCAACATCCAGAAGACGCGTGTACGACGAGAAATCGAAATTGGCCGCCAGGTTCCGTCCGGTTGCCAGCGCTTCGTCGTGGAGTCCGCGGAGGAAGTTGTGCAGTTGCACGGGGTGCATTTCGGCAAAGCTGTGTTCAGCCTGCGGGTGGTCGAGCCGAATCGAGTCCGCGGTCCTTAGGGTTGCCGACCACAGGTCGGAGAGCAGATGGTGCAGGTTGCCGACGTAATCCGGACTTGTCTCTATCAGATAGCGCTGTGCCTCGTCGCTGTTGACGAAGCGACTTCCTTCAACCCGCAGCAGGCCCGTTGCCGCCAGGGCATAAAGCACCGGGGAGAGACGCTCGGACGATACACGGATCTTCTCTGCAACATGCTGTGAATCCAGCCGACCGTCGGCCAGGGATGTAAAGACGCCAAGCTGCATACCGGCCAGCAGGGCGAACGAGGAATAGGCATTTTGAATCAGGTGTGAAATCGCTGCGGTTTCGGGGGCTTCCATAAAACTTCTTTCAGCGCTCGATGCGAACGACTCCGTTGTCGTCCACGGCGAGGAACGGGATTTCGCCCCCGTGGTTTGAGCAAGGGCCGAACATGACCGCGCGCTGCTCCGGTGTCATGCCGTCCACGAGGTCTTCGCCCCAGTATATTTCAGGGGGGGCGAGTTCCCTTGCCGGACCACCCCGGACGGAGGATCTGGAAGCGTATTTGTACAGCACGGATCGGCGGGGCCGCTCGCTCTGCCAGGGACGTGTGCCATGGGTCTGCGCTCCGTCCATGAAGAACAGGACATCGCCGGCTCGCATGGCCGGCTGCACCACGGTACCCATGTCGTCGTCGCATGTTCGAACCCCTGAAGGCATCGGATATCCGGACTTGTGGCTGCCGGGGACGCAGACGAAGCCGCCGTCCCCCGGGTTGACGTCGACGAGTTGCCAACTCACCGTAACGCCGCCGCAGTAGGTCCCGCCATTCTGATGATGGTAAGCCACGTGGGGTCTGTGCGGTTCGCCGGCGCCGTGCATGGTCAGGCCTTCGGTGCCTTTGACGCCGGATATGAGCAACGGGCCGTGGTCCAGTCGAAAACCGGTACCGCACATTACGTTCAGTCGCAGGACGACGGCGGGGTGGACCAGCATCTGCCGAAACGGTTCACAGTGGGGGCGTTCCAGTTGCAGCAGGTCGTGCATGGTGGGGCGGCCGGTTCCCCGGAGGGAACGCGAGTCGCGCGCTCCCAGATTGTCGTCGGCTAAACGCATCCGGTCCCGGTGCAGGTCGATGGCTTCGTTCGCGGCGGCGATCTGATCGGAATCCAGCACGTTCCTCACAACGATATAGCCTGCCAGATCCCAGAAGTAGCGTTCTCTTGCGTCCATGGCGTTCCCCGGAGGCGATTCGTGGCGGTGCAACGTGGTCGTTCAGGCGATCGAGGTCTTGTGGCCGTCGGATACGAGGCGGGGAAAGTCCTGTCCGGTGTGGACGCCGGGACCGTAGAGAACGGCCTTTTCTACAGGGGTCAGGTCCCGGACCCAGTTCCCCCACCGGGTATCGGGCGTAAAGTGACGCCCCGTTGCGCGAACGGCGCCTCGTGAAGCGTATTTGTAGAGTACGGACCGGCGTTCGTGTTCGCCCTTCCATGGCAGGGTGCCGTGGGTGGCGGATTCGGCGAAGAACAGTACATCGCCCGCCTTCATTGCAGGCTGCACAATCAGGTCCATGTGGTCTTCAACGGAGCGCACACCCGCCGGGGTGGGTTCACGCGTCTTGTGGCTTCCGGGTACGATGCAGAAGCCTCCGTCGCCTTCGTTGACGTCGGCCAGTTGCCAGGCGACCGTGACGCCTCTGCAGTACATCCTGTCGTTCTGTTGGTGGTACCACACGGAAGGACTGAACGGTTCGCCCGCGCCGTGCAACTGGTGGCCTTCGGACCCGGCCTCCGCACCGATGAGCAGGGGGCCGTGGTCCAGTCGGAAGCCCTTGCCGGACATATCATTTAAACGTGAAACGACAATGGGATGGATGAGCAGCCTGCGGAACGGCTCTCTGTAAGGCGCGGGCCAACCCAGCATCCCGGTGAGTTCCTTGCGACCCTGCGCGCCTTTCAGTGCAGATGAACCGCCCGCGAGACTCTGCTTGCCGACCGAACGGGTGGAGACGAGTTCCGCGAAGTGATCGATCGCGGCATTGCATTCGTCGACCTCTTCCGCTGTGAGTGCGCTGCGCACAACGAGGTATCCGCTCAGGTCGAAGAAGTACCGTTCTTCAGCCGACATTTCGTATGTATTGGCGCCCATCGTGCCTCCTTAAACAACGAAAAACGGTCGTTGGGCTAATTTGATGCCCTGGCTTTCGGCCCGTGCTGACGCGTCTCCCGCTCCGCCTCCCAGTCCGCCATCACCTCGGCGGTCCTGCGAAGGAGTTGCTCGTCCTTTTCGGTACGGACCGTATGCGCGTCGCTACCCGTCCAGTTGTAATAACCATTTCCCGACTCCAGGCCCGTTGCGCCCGTGTCGACCATTTTCTGAAGATAGGCAAGTGGCTTCTCCCACCCGCCCAGGGTCTTCCACAGGTGCGAGGCGACGCGGACGTGCATGGACAGGCCGTTGATGTCGCGTTGCTCCAACGGTCCCGCGGTGGTGAATCTGGGCGCAAGTCCCAGCCGGAAGGCGGCATCGATGTCCTCGGCTGATGCGACGCCGGACGCCAGCAGGTCGACCGCCTCGCGAATGAGGGCGTGCTGAAGACGGTTGACGAGGAATCCGGGTACGTCCTTGTTTACGTGGAGTGGAAAGTAGCCCAGCCGCTGCCAGACTCGGGTTATACGATCCATCGCCTCGTCCGAGGTCTGTTTGCCGCGGACGATTTCGGCGACTGGGACGATGTGGGCAGGCTGGACGAAATGGGAGCCGGCAATGCGTTCCTGATGCAGGGATTTTTCCGCGAGTCTGGTGATGGGCAGTCCGGACGTATTGCTTACAAGGGGAGCATCTGTTGTCGCGAGGGCGTCCAGGCGAAGGAAGAGCGCCTGTTTGGATTCAAGGTCTTCCGTGATGGATTCCACGACAAAGATGGACTCGCCGGCGGCGGTCTCGAGGTCCGTGGTGGTGTGGATGCGGTTGAGTACGGCGGCCGGAGATTCACCTCGAAGCCGGTTGTGCCGTCCGAGATCCTCCGCGTACCGCTCAAGATTTCTTCGTGCCTTGTCCAGGCTTTCCGGCCGCCGGCTGATCAGCCAGGTTTCTCGGCTTCCGAGCGCCAGAACCAGGGCGATCTGACCGCCCATCAGACCGGCTCCGACAACGGTGGACTTGCCCAGGAATAGGTCCATATATTGGAGTCGTGATTGAAGGTGGAAGGGAGCTTCAGGTAGAATCCGTCAGTGATACGCCGGCACGCGCGACACGGCCTTGCTCTCGCCAAATCTATAGATCGACACGAACCCGCTGGATGGCCGCTTCGGCGACCTCCAGCGTACGGTCGATATCGGCTTCCGTGTGCGCCAGTGAGAAATAGAGCTTGCCGGCAGGATTGAAGAAGATGCCGCGCTTCATCATTTCGATGCCCAACTGTCTGGCGGCGCCGGAGTCGGCCTTAAGCGTGTCGGCGTAGTTTCGGATTTCAACGTCCGCGAAAAAGGGTTGCAGCACCGGACCTTCGCCCAAGACCTGAAGCGGCAGTCCTGCTTTTGCGCCAAGCGCTTCCAGGCCGCGCCCCAGGCGCGCGGGAATGTCGTAGAGCCTTCTGTACACGCCCTCGGTTTCAAGTACGTCCAAAGTCGCCAGTCCGGCGGCGGCGCTGACGGGATTGCCATTGGTGGTGCCGCTCACAAAGGTATACGGCGCACTGCCCTTACGGCGGGGGTCGGCGCACGCGAGAACATCCGCGCGTCCGCAGACGGCGGCCATGGGATACCCCCCGCTGATCGTCTTTCCGTAGACGGCAACGTCGGGCACAACGCCGTAGCGTTCCTGTGCGCCGCCCCAGGCGATGCGGAAGCCGGTAACGACTTCGTCGTAGATGAGGATGACGCCATAGTCGCTTGACGCCTGGCGAAGGGCTTCAAGGAATCCTGGTTCCGGCCGAAGGGCGCGCTGAAAGGGTTCAACGATAATCGCAGCCAGGTCGTCCGCATACGACGCGATGAGTTCTACGGCTACGTTGGCATTGTTGAACGGTGCGACCAGAACCGATTGGCTTACCGCATTGGGTATACCCTGAGAGTCGGGGACGGCCACGGGCCCGTCGGTGGGTATTGGCGGCGTTGTACTTTGCTGGGCGTAATCGTGTGCGCCGTGCCAGCCACCCTCGAATTTGAGGATCTTCTCCCGGCGGGTGAATGCACGCGCCATCCGGAGGGCGGCAAAGGTCCCTTCGGTGCCGGAGGACGTGAAACGGATGGATTCCCCGCAGGGTGAGGCTTCAACGATGCGCTCGGCCAGGCGGATGACGGGTTCATTGAGGGCGTAGAAAGTCGACCCCAGCGCAACCTGGCGCTGGACTGCTTCGACCACAGCGGGATGGGCGTGACCCAGGATGAGCGGGCCGGATCCAAGGATGTAGTCTATATATTCCCTGCCATCAGTGTCGTAGATCCGGCAGCCGTTTCCGCACTCCATCACGGTTGCGACTTCGTCCGGCATCCGAAAGCTGCCCAGACAGCCGCCCGCAAGGTACCGGTCGGCCTTTTCGAGCAGATCTCGCATCGACTGATTCTTCATCAGAGGTTTCCTGGCAATCTGGTACAGGAGTCCTGTTTTGCCGCTGACGAAGACATAAGATATCCCCATGGGCGCATTCTGTCACGCCCTTTGCAGTGCGATCGAAAGAAGCTGCTTTAAAATTGCCGGTGGGTTCCCGGGAGCGAGCGAAAAAGCGGCGGTTATGAGGCAAGAGGGGCGCGCAGCGCCCAGGCGCGCCTTTGTAACGTCCATATCGCGCGGGAAAACAAAACAGTCGGAGGTTGCAGTGTCGGCAAGTGTGACTGAGAAGCCGAACGTAGTGGTGTTCTATACGGATCAGCAACGGTGGGATACAACCGGCGTTCATGGGAATCCTCTGGGCCTGACGTCCAATTTCGATCGGATGGCGCAGCAGGGTACGCATATATTCAATTCATTTACCTGCCAGCCCGTCTGCGGCCCCGCGCGTTCCTGTCTGCAGACCGGGATGTACGCTACGGAAACGGGTTGCTTTCGCAATGGAATCCCTCTTCCACCGGACAGCCGGACTCTGGCACACCATTTCAATGACGCCGGTTATCGCACGGCGTACATAGGCAAGTGGCACCTGTATGGAAGGGGCTCGAAGGGTCCGGTGCCACCGGAGGGGCGCGGAGGTTATGAATACTGGCTGGCTTCGAACGTGCTCGAAGCCACGTCGGAGGCCTATCGAACGGTCCTGTACGACGATCACGGAGATCCAGTGGATCTGCCGGGATATCGGGTCGATGCCGTGACCGATGCGGCCATCCGGTATATTCATGCGAACAGGGAACGACCGTTCTTTCTTTTTGTCTCCTATCTTGAGCCGCATCACCAGAACCATATCGACGACTATCCGGCGCCTGACGGCTACCGCGAGCGGTATGACGGCCGATGGATACCGCCCGATCTGGCCGCACTTGGGGGATCCGCCCATCGTCATCTCGGCGGTTACTACGGGATGGTGAAACGACTGGACGAGGCACTGGGGCGGATGCTGGACGCACTGAAGAGTACGGATCTAGCGGAACGGACGGTTGTGCTTTTTACTTCGGACCACGGTTGCCACTTCAAGACCCGTAATGCCGAATACAAGCGGTCATGCCACGAGAGTTCGATTCGTGTGCCAACGGCTCTTCAGGGCCCGGGATTCGACGGCGGGGGGCGCATCAGTGAGCTGGTAAGTACGGTCGACCTGACGCCCACGCTACTGGCTGCGGCCGGGATACCGGTACCCGATGAAATGCAGGGCCGGTCGATCCTGCCGCTGACGGTCGGGAGAAGCGAGGGCTGGCCGGAGGAGACGTTCGTGCAGATCAGCGAGGCTCAGGTGGGGAGGGCCGTGCGCACCCGTCGGTGGAAGTACGGTGTGGACGCACCGGAGTGCCACGGGGCGCGGAAGGCGGGGTCGGACCGATACGTGGAGCAATATCTGTACGATCTGGAGGCGGACCCGTACGAGTTGTGCAACCTGATCGGGATGACTTCGCACCACGAGGTGGCGCGGATCATGAGACAACGGCTGGTCCGGCGGATGGATGAGGCCGGGGAGGATACGCCGGAAATCCTGCCGGCGGAAATAAGGGAAGGCAGACAGCGAAGGGTGTCGCCGATTGAAGCACGCAGCTGATCCATCCAGGCCTGATATCCGTGATGAAACAGCAATTTGCGCGGCTGAACGGGCTCGAACATTCGAGTCGATGGGAACCGGATCCGTCCTGAGCGGAGAACTGGGGACCAATCCCCGTCGAGATCAAGCCTCCTGATAGATCTCCGTTCCCTTCTGCCGGAACTCTTCCGCCTTTTCCTCCATGCCGGCACCCAGGGCATCATCCACGTCCAGACCCTTTTGCGCTGCGTATTCGCGCACGTCCTGTGTGATCTTCATGCTGCAGAACTGTGGTCCGCACATGCTGCAGAAGTGGGCGACCTTGGCGCCCGCGGCAGGGAGGGTTTCGTCGTGGAACTTGCGGGCGGTATCGGGATCCAGCGAGAGATTGAACTGATCTTCCCACCGGAATTCGAATCGGGCTTTGGATATGGCATCGTCCCAGGCCTGCGCGCCGGGGTGGCCCTTGGCG
>JAAXHE010000263.1:14850-35887 GCA_012271065.1 Candidatus Latescibacterota bacterium | reverse complement strand
GGCGCTTTTGCAGGCGCGCGAAGACCGCTGGGAATTTTAAGACAGCTTCTAAGTCGGGAGGATGACATGGTAAAAAAGGCGGTGATTATTGCTGCCGGTATGGGCAGCCGCCTTAACGGACACGGGTGCGGCAGGCCGAAGCCGCTGGTTAAAGTGGCCGGTGTGGGGTTGCTGAAGAGGGCCATACTGACCGCAGGAAGGGCGGGGATCTCGGAGTTTGTCATCGTCATCGGTCATCGGGGCGATGAAATACGCGAAGCCATCGCAAACGACCCGCAGATCGACGTGCATATAGAGTGGGTTGAAAACCCGGAGTGGAAGCGTGGCAATGGGCTATCGGTACTTAAAGCGCGTGAATATGTGGAGGGCACGTTTCTTCTGTTGATGGCGGACCATCTGTTCGAACCGAAGGTGATCACCCGTATGCGGCGTCTGTTGCTGGGGGCCGGCGAATCGGCGTTGTGCGTAGACACCCGGCTGGAGCGGATTGAGGACCTGGATGACGCAACCAAGGTCGTCCTCGAAGGCGACCGGATCCGGAAGATCGGCAAGGCGTTGAACAGATACGACGCGGTGGATACGGGCGTTTTTCTCTGCTGTCCGGCTCTGTTCGACGGTCTTGAGCTTGCCGTTGCCGGCGGCGACGAGACGCTTTCAGGCGGCGTAGGAATCATCGCGTCGCGAGGCAACATGCGGGCAGTAGACATTGATGGTCTGTTCTGGCATGACGTGGATACACCGGAAGCATTGCGCCAGGGAGAAACGGCGTTGTTTGCCCGGTTGGGCAAGCCGACTGACGGGATTGTGTCGCGGCATTTCAACCGGAAGGTCTCTTCCTGGATTTCCAGATTCCTCGTGAAGACGCCGGTGACCCCAAACCAGGTTTCAATCGCCGCAATGATGGTGACCTTTCTGGCCGGCTGGGCGATGGCGGAAGGGAGCCATCTGTACGTAGCGCTGGGCGGGCTGCTTTTCCAGTTCGCCTCAATTGTTGATGGCTGCGACGGTGAGATCGCCACGCTCAAGTTTGCGGGGTCCCGCTTCGGTGAATGGCTGGATACGGTCGCTGACAACGTCTCCTATCTAGGATTCTTCTCAGGTGTCATATACGGGATGTACAAATTGACGGCGGAATCGGTTGTCATCGCGCTGGGCTTCAGTGCCCTCGCGCTGAATGTACTAGCGGTCCTGCTCATCTGCGTCTACCTGAAGCATAGCGGATCGGGCAGCATCGTCAGCTTCAATATGGGGTTTTCGAGCGAGGTGCCGGAAGAGCGCCGCGGATTGCTGCACCGGATCTATTGCGGCTTGAAGTTCGCGTGTCGCCGGGACTTTTTCGCCGCATTGTTCTGTGTCCTGGCAGTTCTGAACTGCCTCGAAGCGATATACTGGATTTTTGTACTCGGGTCCGGACTGGTCGTAAGCGCCGTCTTCGGATTTATCGGACACATCATGCGAACCCGGTCAACGGAAGCGGAGAAGCTGGTTTCGGGAAAGGCGGATTGAAGAGAGAGATGGCCGCGGGAAGGTTTTCGGAAGCATTGAACGGGTTTCGAGCCGGCCGGAAAGGTGTTCCTTTGCCGGGTCGTTTTGTTTCTGGCTGAAAAAGGGACTGGATAAAATGAGAATCTTGTCGTATATTATTGTGTTTTATGCTTTTGTCGGGCATTGGGATCCTGGCCTCGCCCTGGGCGCGGGCCAGGCTGAACTACTGCTCCAGTCGATGATAAAACGGGACAGGTCGATCAAGGCAATTGTGAATTCGGAAACCGCGGGAGAAACGGCCGAAGAGCGGGAGCAGTTGAGGGCAATCGTCGAAGACATGTTCGATTTCCGCCGGTTCGGCATGGTCGCGTTGGGCCGTCACTGGCAGCGTCGCACAGAGGCCGAGCAGGCTGAATTTGCGGACCTGTGCAGGCGGCTGATCGTCAAGAACTACGCGGATCCGAAGCTATATACCAAATCCGAGAAAATCGAGTATTTGGGTTCGGAGGTCGACAGTACGGAGGGTGTCGTACGGACAATCGTTCATTACAGGGATGAACAGAGCCACATCGACTACAAGCTCCACCCCGTCAACGAAAAATGGCTGGTTTACGATATGGTGATCGACGACCTGAGCGTAGCCAGAAACAATCGATCTCAGTTCTACAAGGAAATCCGAAAGTCGTCGTACGAGGGTCTTGTAAAGAAACTCAGAGACAAGCTGAACGAGGACGAGGCAGACGGGAAAGGGAAGGAATGATTCATGCAGGATAGGTTGCGGTTTCTGGCGGATTTCGTCTATCGACGACACGCCACTATCATTATCGTTTCGACCCTCCTTTCGATCTTTTGCAGTTTTTTTGTCTATCGTCTGATCCAGCGCCTCGAGACGGATATCGCGGCCCTGATCCCGGAACACTATCCCAGCGTGAAGACGCTCGAAGATATCAAGGCGCGTCTGGGTGGCGTAGGAAGCCTGGTTGTTCTGGCGGAGTGCGGGGATTTCTCGGCGTCCAGGAAATTTGTGGAAGACCTGTTTGTTGAACTGAAGGCCGAAAAATACTGGAAATACGTAAATTACGTCGATATTAAGCGTGAAGTGGATTTTTTCAAGGAAAACGCGCTGCTGTATATGGATCTCGAGGATTTGGAGGACATTCAACTTCGAATCGAAGACCGCATCCGACAGGAAAAACTGAAGTTATCCCCGTTGTTTTTCAGTCTCGACGACGGCGAAGACGACGAACCGCTCGATTTTTCGGACATCGAGGCGAAGTACAAGGAGAACGGAGACCGCGGGCACGAAGTCTATTATACCAATCCGGACAGTACCATCGTTGCCGTGGAGGTTACGGCATCGGGAACGGTGAGCAATATCGGATTCGCCAAAGAGATGTACGGCGTTATCCAGAGCGCCGTACAGACGCTGGACCCTGTATCCTACCATCCGGGGATGATCGTCTCCATCGGAGGGTCGTATAAGAACAAGATCGATGAATATAACGTCATTCTTGACGATATCGAGTCGACAGTCATTTTCGGCTTTGTAGGTGTCGTTCTGCTTCTCACGTTTTATTTCAGGCAGCCGCTGGCTGCTTTTTTTGTTGCCATTCCGCTGGTTATGGGGCTGACGTGGGCCTTTGCCATAACCTATTGGGCGATTGGCAACCTGAACACCATGACCGGATTCCTGTTCGTGATTCTGTTCGGTCTGGGAATTGATTTCGGCATTCACATGTTTTCCCGGTACCTGGAAGATCGAATGGCGAATATGGATGTCAGGCAATCGGTCGAGACGATGCTGATCCAGACGGGGCAGGCGATCCTGACGGCCGCAATGACCACGTCGATGGCGTTTTATTCGCTAACGATAACGGATTTCAAGGGATTCTCGGAATTCGGTTTCATCGTCGGCACCGGAATCATCATGTCGCTGGTGTCAATGACCATGGTCCTCCCGGCCTTTCTCGTTCTTGCCGACGAGCGCCTGAAGCTCGTGCGGATGCGGCAGGTGCTCGGACACCATCGCGGCGCGGGCAAGGGACGGTTTCCGATGGCGCCGGTCGTGTTCGCGTTTGCGATCGCCGTTACGGTCTACCTGGCATACAATCTAGACCGGATCCGATTCGAATATGACTTTACCAATTTGCGTTCCAATCTTGCGACATCGAAAAAGGTGAAAGACAAGATTAATTCGCTCTCGAAGTTCAAGGGCGAATCTCACTCCCCGAGCGTGGTGCTGGCCGACAGCAAAGAGGAGCTGGATGAAGTCGTCGACGCGGTAAACGGCAAGATCGCATCCGACGATCCGACACCGACGGTTGACAAGATCCGAACGCTCTGGTCCTTCCTTCCCGAACAGGAGGACGAAAAACTGACGTTGATCGCCGAACTTCGCGAATTGGTGGACGGCGAAGGAGCGAAATTGCTGAAGGGCGAGCAGAAGGAGCGTGTGGACGAGTTGCGGGAATTGATGGACGTGAACAAGCTGGGTGTGGACGACCTGCCGAAAAACATCCTGCGCAAGTTTGCTACTGTAGACGGCAGCCGGGCCCATTTTGCCTTCATTTACCCCAGCGTGCAACTTCGGGACGGACGCCAGGCGATTGAGTTCGCGAACGACACCCACCTGATTACGACCGAATCCGGAAAGACGTTTTATTCATCCAGTTCCAGTATCATATTCGCGGATATGCTCAAGCTGATGATCCGGGACAGCAGGTGGGCGATCGGCATCACACTTCTGGTCGTTTTCCTCATTGTATTCATCGATTTCAGAAGCATCCGAAACGGGCTGCTGGTTATGTTGCCGTTGATCTGCGGCGCCATCTGGATGTGTGGTAGCATGTTTCTGGCCGGGATGAAGCTGAATTTCTACAATATGGTTGCCTTGCCCACCATCATCGGGATGGGCATCGATAACGGCGTGCACCTGTTCCACAGGTATCAGGAGGAAGGCGCGGATTCGATACCTGTGATCCTCCGGAATACGGGAGGCGCGATGCTCGTGTCGATGATGACGACGATGATCGGCTTTTTCGGCCTGATTATGGCAAGGCATCCCGGTTTGAATTCTATTGGAAAACTGGCCGTGATCGGCCTTCTGACCTGTTTTGTAGCGGCGGTGATCGTCCTGCCCGCCGTTCTCGAAATCCTCGATCGCATCAAGCGGAAGCGGGGTGCGGTCAGAGTCGGAAGCGCGCGGACATAAGCCGGTGCGAGTCGGGATGTCTACCCGCTTGACGCTTGCGGACTCTCTGATCGGAATACGATTGTCTTCGAAGACAGAATACGCGCTCCTTCACGTGTTCTGTCCTTTTTTTGTCTGCGCCTTGACGCGTCGCACGTCAGGATTTATCTTAACCGTCCGTCGACTATCCTCGGTATTGCCGGCAGCCAGGGTACCCGCCTATGGGTTTCTTGATCCCGTTTCTCGTCAGTTTGATTTCAGGTCTGTACACCTCGTTGTGGGGTGCATTCAAGGACTCCCCCTATGAGGGCATGAAACGCCGCACCTTTCCCCGCAGCGTCTATCTCCATGCCGTTATTTTCTGCGCTCTGTATTGGCTTCCCTTTTTCAGCGGTGAATTCCGCCAATTGAGCCTGTTTCAAGTCTTCTTTGCCATCATGGGCCTTGAACGGTTCCTTGCGGAGCTGTACAAGGGATTCTTCAGATCGGAAGATCAGTCGAAATACGCGGTGCCGTCCAGAATCACGTTCTTCGGCCGGCCGGTTACCAGCGAACCGTTGCGTCTCCTATCCGGTGTCGTTCTGGTGTCAGGTGTCTTTACCCTGCTGTTTTTTTCAGTGCGGATCGTTGACTTCGCGGTGTTCGCGGCGGTTGCCTTTTCCACCGGAATGCTGGTTTCTCTAGGAGGCGCATACAAGGACGCTCCCTTTGAGGGATTTGCGCCTCTGAAGTTCTTCCGTTCCGCAACGGTACTCGCCATTTGTTCCCCCGTATTTTTCTATTCAAACAACCCGTTTTCGCCGATACCGCTCGGTTATCTGATTTTCATGAACGGCGGATTGGAACGGTTTCTGGTTGAGTATTACAAGACATACGTGCAGCGCACGATATCCGGGAAGTTCAGACCGGACCTGCCGCGGATCACACGATGCATCGAGACGCGCGAAAAGTACCACTATACGGCGTGGATTATTATCGTCGGATTGATCGTTCTGTACGTTTATGAGCTCACGACACTATGAAGCCATCGTGATCGGTTCGGGTCTGGGCGGCGGCGCCGCTGCGTTCGCGCTCAGCCGGGCGGGTTTCCGGACGCTGCTGCTCGAACGCGGCGGTTGGGTGAAGCGGGATGCGCTGGACTGGAGCCCGCGTGGGATTCTCATCGATCAGCGGTACAGGAGCCGTTCGCCGTTCGAAGTAGAAGGTGACCGGGGTCTTCACTCCGTCTACCCGAACGAGGCGGTTGGTGGCATGTCGGTATTTTACGGAGGGGCGTCGCTGCGATTGCGTGAGAAGGATTTTTCGAGCTGGCCGATCGATTACTCGGCAATGGAGCCGTATTATACGAAGGCGGAGCATCTGCTGGAGGTACACGGTCAGGCAGGGGCGGATATGCATGAGCCGCCGAGGTCCGGAGCCTATCGTTTCGGAGGGATTGAACTCACCTCTCCGGCAAAGCGGATACACGAATCCGCGAAGGCACTCGGGTACCGTCCCTTCAAGATTCCGCTCGCACTGAACTTCACGAACAAAGACCGGCCGGTATGTATCCAATGTTCGACCTGCGATGGATTTCCGTGCCGTATCGAAGCCAAAAACGATGTGGCCATGACAATTCTGGCGAAGGCACAGGCGTCCGACCTGGTTGTCATGCCTGGGATGATCGTACTGCAACTGGAAACCCGAAACGGAAGGGTCGTACGGGTCCGATGTCTGGATGGGACCACAAAGCGGGAGGTCGAATTCAGTGCGAAGGTCGTGATTCTCAGCGCAGGCGCCCTGCAGAGCCCGGCCATTCTGTTGCGTTCCGGGCTGGAGCGACTCGACAACCACCGGCTGATCGGCCGATTTCTGATGCGGCACTGCAATGCCGTGGTCACCGGTCTCTTTCCGTTTCGGACCAATCCCGACCGTGTATTTCACAAGCAGTTGTGTTTTACGGATTTCTACGAAGACCTGAGGGACCGATTGGGCACGTCGGTGGGAACGATTCAGGACATCTACACGCCCGCCCCGGAGGTTCTGAAGCACTACGCGCCATTCGGATACGGGAATCTGTCGGCATTTGTAACGCGTTACCTGCAAAATCTGCTTTGCATCGCGGAGGACGAACCCCAATACGAAAACCGGGTGCATCTGACTGCTCGACTGGACGATTTTGGCATCGCGGTGACCGGTGTCGTTCATCGATACTCGGACAGAGACCGCCTCCGAAGGAAATACCTGACAGACAGGGCCAGACGCATCTTGAAGCAGGCGGGCGGTCTGTATCACCGAATCTACAATCTGGAGACGTTTTCCCACGCGGTTGGGTCGTTGCGTTTCGGTAACCACCCCCGTAACAGCGTTCTGGATGAATCCTGCAGGCTTCGCGGCATAGACAATCTTTTCGTCCTCGACGGTAGCTTTATGCCCACTTCGGGAGGTGTCAACCCCAGCCTTACGATCGCGGCAAACGCGTTACGGGTCGCGGATGTGATTCGCACGGAACATAAGTAGACATCCGGTTCCATGCGGTCTGTCGGGTTCAGCTGGCGCGAACAGGATGCCGCGTCTTTCCGGAATCAGGAAAATGAGAAAAATCTGTCTGGTGGGCTGCGGGACCATTGCCCGGTTGCACGCGAAGAATCTCTCGGGCTCTGCCGAGCTCTTTTTCTGCAGCCGGTCCGAAGAAAGCGCGAGGCGATTCAATGATGAATTTCGCGGCAGCGGCAGCTTCCGGCGTCTTGAGGACGTGCTGGCATCGCCCGACATCGACGCAGTGGTGATTGCATCCCCTCCCGCATTCCACAAGGACCAGGTGGTACGCGCGCTTTCGGCCGAAAAAGCTGTGTTGGTCGAAAAACCGATGTGCGTAAATGCGGAGGAGGTGGAAGAGGTCGGCGCGGCGGTGGCTTTGCGTCCGGAACCTCTGTTGATGGTGGCCGAAAACTACTACTACAAGCCGTTGCTCAAGAGAATCAAGGCATTGACCCGGGAGCGCCGGATCGGAGATATCAGGTCGGTACAGGTGAAGAAGATGTTCACGCAGGCGGCAGCCGGCTGGAAACGCCAGTACGGCGCGTTGCTCGAAGGCGGCATCCACTTCGTCGCGTTGATCTCCGCAATGTTCGAGTGTGATCCGGAACGCGTCAATGGCCGGTTTCCCGGAAGGCGCGACGGAGAACCGGAGCGGACGTCGGTCGTCGAGTTGACCTATCCCGGAAACGTGACGGCCGAGTTAATGTATTCGTGGAACACGAAGAGCCACACGAAGGGCGCCTTTCAGCACTCCCGGATTCTTGGCACGCACGGACAGATCGTCTTTGAAAGCAACGGTCTATATGTGCTGCAGAAGGGGCGTGGAGGCGTCCGGCTTTACTTTCCCGGACTATCGGATCTGATGGGGTATCGGGAGATGACCCGGGACTTCCTGCGATGCATGGATGACAGGAGCAGGACGCCGTATTCGGACTTTCTGAGAGCCAGACGGGATCTGAGAATCGTCTTCGATGCCTATCGGTGTTAACACACGGCGTTCCGGCGCGTCTTCCGCCTGTCCGGACAACCGGTTCAGGGCGTCCCTGGCTGGAATACGAAAACAGTTGACCCCGTTCATGCTTGTCGCTATATTCTCGGGCAGTTTTCTCCCCATCCTCCTCCTTCCTTCGTAATACTCCTTCTCAACAGACGGCCCAAGACCAGTACTTACGAGTATTCGCTTCCTCCACGCAACGGTCAGGATTGCTTCCGACGTATTACGTATAAAGCGGGCGTCTTGCCACCCGAATCACGGCCCGGGAAAAACGCCGGGATAGACGCTGCGGGGAAGGGCGCGAGGGATGTGCCGGTGAATGATCGCCTGAAGTCCTATCTCGATTCCTTTGTGCCCCTCATCGATGCGGAGCTCTTCAGGTTTCTGCCTCAGGCCGAGCCATTCGGCTATCTGTACGAACCGATGCGCGACTATCCGATTCGGGGAGGCAAACGGTTTCGGTCCGTACTCGTACTGCTTGCCTGTGAGGGGTTGGGTGGCGCCGTGGAGCAGGCGTTGCGGACGGCGGCGGCGTTTGAGATGTTCCAGTCTTTCGCGCTGGTTCACGATGACATTGAAGACGGATCGGAAATGCGCAGAGGCAAGCCATGTTTGCACCATCTTCACGGCGTTCCATTAAGCGTCAATGCGGGCGACGCGCTCCATTCGAAGGTGTTCGAAATACTCGCCAGCAACCGGGACATTCTCGGCGACGCCATTGCGCTTGATTTGATACAGGAAATGCTCTACGGCGCCCAGCGCACGTTTGAAGGACAGGCGTACGACATCGGCTGGATCGAGTCGGGCGAGGTCCCCGAAGTTGAGATATTTCTGGAAATGCTGCGTCTGAAGACGGGCTGGTACAGCGGGAGGGGGCCGTGTACCGCCGGTGCAATCGTCGCGGGCGCATCCCCGGATTGCCAGCGGGCGGTGGGTGCGTTCGGCGAGCGAATGGCGGTGGCGTTTCAGATCAAGGACGATCTGCTGAATCTGACCGTACGGGCCGAAGATGCGCACCAGGCCCCGGCAACGACCTCCGGAGGTTACGGAAAGGAACGTGGCGGAGACATCGCGGAGGGAAAACGGACCCTGATGGTGATCGATCTCTTCCACAGATGTTCTCCGGATGAGCAGGAGTGGGTGCGGGAAATCCTGAATCGAGACCGTTCAGAGACGAGAACGGACGAAGTTGAAAGGACGATCTCGCTGATGGAGCATTACGGTTCCATAAAAAGGGCCGAAGACGCGTGTCGGGCGTGGGCGGCGGACGCGGAAGCGCATCTTAACGAGATTCCTCGCTCCGAGGCCCGGGAAACCATGCGTGAGATGTGCAGTTTTCTCGTCGACAGGGCATTCTGAGTCACCTGGGACCCCGTTCCAACTCATCAGTAGACAGAACACCAGTTGCAATTCGAAGATTCCACGATTCCACGAGCTATGCATAACCAGACCCGCAGGAGGGCGAGTGATGAAGTTCTTCATAGACACGGCCGATCTGGACGAGATACGCGAAGCCAACGAGATGGGCGTTCTGGATGGCGTGACAACGAATCCGACGCACATATCAAAGGAAGAAGGAACGTTTGAGGAGATCATACTCGAGATTTGCGAACTGGTGGACGGGCCGGTCAGCGCCGAGGTCGTGAGTACCGAGTGGCGACTGATGCTCGAGGAGGCGCGCCATCTGGCGAGCATACACGACAACGTGGTCGTCAAAGTTCCCATCACGCTGGACGGGCTTAAGGCGATCAGGGCCTGTAGCGATGAAGGGATCCGCACCAACGTGACGCTGTGCTTCTCCCCCAACCAGGCACTGCTGGCGGCGAAGGCGGGAGCTGCGTATATCAGTCCCTTTCTGGGGCGCCTGGACGACATCGGGCACGTCGGAATGGACTTGATCAGGACCATTCGCCGGATTTACGACAATTACGGATTCGAGACCGAGGTGCTGGCAGCCAGTTTGAGGCACCCCCTCCACGTCATCGATGCCGCTTGCGCAGGAGCGGATGTGTCCACTTTACCACCCGACGTATTGAAAAAGCTGCTGGCGCATCCGCTCACGGACGACGGCCTCGAGCGCTTCCTGAGCGATTGGAATGCGTGGAAGGAGAATCAGCCGGACACGGTTGTGGTTTAGCCTTGCCAATGGAATCATCCGGAAACAAAAAAGGGCTTGTGTACGCAATCACACAGGCCCTTTCCTGCAAATGGAGCCACCCAGCGGACTCGAACCGCTGACCTACGCATTACGAATGCGTTGCTCTACCAGCTGAGCTAGGGTGGCTAACAGCCCGTTGAAGAAGTCCATCCGGGCTACGGCCGGCACTTGCGGTCGAAATACCGCGTTGCGCTCCCTCGCCGAATCGCCGGATGGGACTCGGTCGCGCGCCTTGTCTTCGAACGCGATGGCTCGGCCTCGCCTGCAGAGCGACTTCATCAACGGACTGCTAAAGCAATGAAAAACACACGATTATCATCCTGAACCCGAAGCGGATAAAATACAAAAGCGACGTCTGCGTGTCAAGGATAATTCTACAATTCCGACGGCCTGGTGTTCGTCTCGATTCAGGGGGGAGATGATGCGAAAGAACCTGCGGATGGGCGTCGCGTAGGTCGACGTGACGCCGCCGGTCGGACTGTCCATGGCGGGATACGCGGGTCGCACGAACCCGGCCGTCGGTGTCCATCTGCCGCTGTGGGCCAGGGCTTTTGTGTGTGAACAGGGATTGGTACGTGTTGCGCTCGTCGTTGTGGACACAGTTGGATTCAGCGAAGACACGACGGAGCGGATGAGGGAAGCGATCCTGGAACGGACGGGAATTGCAATCGACGGGATTCTCATTGCGACGACACACACCCACTCGGGACCCGTAACCACCCGGTTCCGCGACGACGCACCCGACCCGTCGTATATGGCGGACCTGAAGGAACGGATCGTCGATGCGGTGATCAAAGCATCAAATGAACTGAAGCCGGTATCGATCGGCTTCGCGCAGACGCGGGAACCCGTGTTTCACCACAACCGGCGCAAGGACGGTCAACCGATCGATTCGACGCTCGGGCTGGTACGCTTTTCGGCAGAGGACGGAAGCGCCGTGGCCACGTGGGTGAACTACGGCTGCCATCCGACCATCCTGACCGGGACAAATCTCTATTGGTCCCCTGACTTTCCCGGTGTGGTCTGCAATGAACTGGAACAAGCGTGGGGCGGAACGTCGGCGTTTTTCAACGGTTGCCTGGGGGATGCGGGGCCTTACCGGCCGGAGCAGAATTTCGCCGAGGTGCAGAAAGTGGGCGGCGGGTTGGCAGGTCCGATTTGTAATCGCCCGGAAATCCCTTCGAATCCGGCAGGAAAAAGGCTTCGGGAAGACCCCGGAGCCTTTTTTGTCTTCCACCGTAAAATGCTCTGTTTCGTCATTTGGGCTTGAATGCTCGCGATTCAGGCGGGATCGAATCCATGACGTATGGGACGGACGCCGTACCGAAAATACGCAGCTTGTAGTCGATGTTGGGGTCTGGTCTGGCGATGGGCATGTTGAACGCGAAACCGGCGCCGGGGTTGACGATGGGCATGTTATCCGGAGGCGACCTCTGTAACAACAGGCGCTCAAGCGCGATTGTAGTCATCGTGCGTTCCTTCTCAAGATCCCGTTTTCGATTAAGCCTCTGTCGCAGCCCCTCCAGCATTTTCCCACTGGATGATCCTTCCCCGCGTTTCGACAGCTGTCTCTTCAGTGCATCGGCGGGCGCCGGAGGATCCCCTGCCGCAGGACTCGCGACAAAATGCACAAGGGCGAGAACCGAAAGAGCGCGAAAGAATGTGCCTGGCATCACCGAGGCCTCCTGCCGGAAATGAAGGACGACAAAGGGGTATAACCCTGAAACGCTTCCGTCCGTTCGAAGTTCCCGGATACGGCGGTTCGAACCACCCGGCGTCCGCTGTGCGTTGCAGCCCGCCGCCCGTTCCGGTGTTCAACATGTATCCAGCCAGGCCATCCACGACTTGCCGTCCCGGATATCGTAACCCCGGTCGCCGCGACGTGTAACCAGCACCGGTTTTCTTCCGGACTCCGTGAGCCCGAGAACCGGATAGGCCCGGATCCTATTTCCATCTTCGGTTACGAAGATGTGTCTGCCCTCCAGGTTACGGAACCCGGGCGCTTCGCCGGTGGTCACGAGACCGGATTCGTCGTCGGTCACGAAAGTCTCCAGGACGGGACCGGACAGTGCCGCGAAGTCTTGCTTGAGGGAGATTTCGCCGTGTTGAAGGCATGTGCCGCCCACCAGCCAGGCGTCATCACCGGAGATGAAGCCGAATCGGCCACTGAAACTCAGTTGGAGCTCGTCCCGTCGTATAACTTCGGGAGTCTGTCCGCAGCCGGCGCTGATCAACACATCTCTCCCCGTGTTCGTGGTGACCTCGACGACGGTCGCGAGTGTGGTTGGGTCCAGGTAGAGTATGCGTACGGATCTGACGGCGTCACCAACGGAATACACCGTTACGAACGTACTGTCCCGGTTATTTAGCCGGCGCAGGAGGTACGGGATGGTCGCCCCCCGGTCGCGGGCTTTACGCTGTCCGAATCCATCTCCAATAAATACCTGTTCGGCTTCGCATGCCGGGAAGTGTACGCGGAAATGCGTCCCGTCGCGGGGAGTCCACGCGGCGGACCAGGGGGATACCGATTGACCGTGACGTGTCTGCGCGAGATCGTAAATCTCTTCGTCTGTCGGGCTGGTCCGTATACCGGAGATCGCGAGTGAACGGTCAGGTCCGTGCATGACCCAGTCGTGTCGGCCGCCGCCCCGGACGCGGAAGATATCCACAATGTACTCCTCTTGTCCGCTGTCGACGGTGGCGATCGTCCGGCGGTAGACCGAGGTGTTCGGATAGACGTTGGAAGAGGCCTCCATCACCTTCGCGTGCGCACATGCCGAAAAGAGTTGAAAGGTTGCCCGGCGGCCGCGCGTTGCCTGCTCATCACCGTCAACCAGCACCAGATTGTGCGCGAAGGTACGGTTGACTCCGTAACGGAGGTCTTCCATATCCCACAGATAGCCGAGATCGGTGAGCAACTCACGACCCTCCTTCCAATAGTAAAGATTCAGATGGTCGTGGTGGTGGTGGCCTTTGAAGTCCGCACCGTAAAGGATGACGGCGCTGCCGTTGCCCCGGTTTCCCCTGCGCTGGGTTCCGATGTTCAGGTGGGGCCCCAGATCGTCCGTGAACCGGGGTGGCTGATCCGGCAGTGCGACGGACTGCCGGTAGAAGGCGGCCGCCGTGTCCAGGTTGCCGCCGTACCAGAACTGTGCGATGCGGCCGGCATAGCAGCGTTCTGTCCCGGCAATGTCCCGTTGAAGCATGCGGTTGTTTTCGGTCGGGTAGTTGCGCGCGAGGACGTCGGCGAACATGGCGGAGAGGTGGCAGGGAAGCCTGTTGTCCGCCAGCAGAGGATAATTCAGGTCCGGCAGAAGCGGACGGGCCATGTTCTGCCAGACTGCCCGGTAGCGGGGCCATCTGTAAAGGTCTACTCGATGCAGAGGCGCCGGCGGAAGATCCACGCCGTCCGGATCGGAATAGCGCTTCAGGGCTTCGGCGAGCCGCCAGATGCCGGAGAGCATCATGCCCGCGTATCCGATTGACTCCGGTGTTCCCCCGTCGGGCAGCCACCAGTCCCTCACGGCTCTCACAAAGCCGTCGAGACCGAAACGGATCAGCAGAGGGTCGCCGCAGACGATTCCGATAAGGCCCACGGCGCAACGGTTCATTCCGGTCTTGTTGTTGATAACTTCGTCGGAGAAGAGCATCACGGCCGCGTCGAGGAACAGGTCGTGCTCGATATGCCGTTTTTCCGCGTCTGAGAGGGTTTCGGCCACCAGGTCGTAGGCAAGGATGAGTTTCTGCAGAGAGGCGCCTTCCATTCCTCCGGAGGAACCCCAGCGCAGCACGGCCCAGTATCCGGGATGGAGCTTCCGGTTCGGCCTGTTACCCGGCGGACACCACTCGTCTTCGGGCAGATTGTCGACCCGGGTTGCTGCGACCTTCGGATCGAAATCCGCAATGTCGCCGTACGAGGAGTGTACAAGATACGCGGGATGGACGTCGGCAAACCGTTTCAGGATAGACGCTGCGCTCGACGCGTAGTCCCGTATTCCGGTCAGCGCGTAAGCCAGCGCCAGGTCTTCCGCTGTGTTCGCCGCGTGCCTGCACTGGTGGATTCGGGCATGTCCGGAGAAGCTGGAGTGGATGGCCGCATATCCATAGGCCTGCCACGACTTGCCGCCGTATAGTGTGATATTCTGCCGGGGGTCGAAGCGGCTTTGAAAAACCACGTCTTCCGGATATTCGTCGTTGGGATAGACGGTACCGCATCCCTTGCACCGGATGTGTGCCGGGTCGCCAGGATGCCAGTCGTAGGCGCCATGCATTGGCGCGAACTCGCACTTCGGACACATGGTAAAATGGGGTGAGTAAGGGGTCGTCGACGGCACATAGGTCCGCGCCCACTCCACGGTAACCTTCCCGGCAGCTTCGACTCTTTCCAGAAGGGTCTCAAGCGCCTTTCTTGCCCACGGGTGGTCGGAGACGTTTTCCCTGGCGCGGTCGATATCGCTTTGTGAGAAGATGGTCGCGGGATGCTCGACGTGAGACCGGTATCGTTCCCATCGGCCGGTATCCAGCATCTCCTCGATATCGAATTCGCCGTGCCAGGTTTCCAGCCAGTCACACATGACGAGAAGGTCTCCCCCATTCAGTTTCCAGAGTATTGAAGAGCGCTGCTTTTCACGTGCTGTCGATGCAGCTTCCCGGGTTCGGCGGCGGGAAATTTACGCGATGTTCGACGTTACGTCCGGCCAGCGTCTGGTCTGAACCGGATTCCGGGGCGCGCCGGTCCGCCTGCTACGGCAACTGGGGACCCGTCGGCGCGCCAGCAGGCGGCGCCTGAGATGGTCCCGGTGGTGTGATCGTAGACGACGCCGTTCATCCCTCCGGCAACGGTGTTGACTTCGCGTACGTCGTGACCGCGGGCGGTGAGCCGGGTTCTTACCTCGCGGGGAATGACGGGTTCGATTTCCAGCTCCTGGCCCTGGGTCCATACCCTGGGGGCTTCAACCGCTTCCTGCAGGGTCATTCCGTGGTCGACAAGGTTGACGATGGCCTGCAGTACGGCGGGAAAGATGCGCACGCCGCCGGGGGCGCCCAACGCGAAACAGGGCTCGCCGTTTCTGGTTACAATGGTGGGCGTGTTGCTGCTGAGCATACGCCGGTAGGGTCCGACCGAGTTGGCCATACCGGGGTGAGGGTCGAAGAGGGCCATATTGTTGTTCAGGAGCAAGCCCGTTCCCGGGGCAATTGCCTTGCAGCCGAATGCTTCGTTGATGGTCTGGGTCATGGCGGCCACGTTGCCGGCCGCGTCCGCGGCGGTCACGTGGGTGGTACACTCGGATTCGGCCGAGGGCGGAATTCCCGCGTCGACACGGGCCGCTTCCGCCAGGTTGATCTCCTCGCGTCGTTGCGCTCCATAGGTCTTTGATACCAGCCATTTGACCGGCACGTCGAAATGCTGCGGGTCGCCCATGTGTTTCGCGCGATCGGCAAAGGCGATCTTGAAGCATTCGGCGAGGACGTGGATGCCGTCCGCCGTGCCGAATCCGAGATCTGCGACGTCGAATCCTTCCAGCAGATTGAGGATCTGAAGCAGGTGTACGCCGCCGGAGCAGGGAGGCGACGGGACAGAGAGTTCGTATCCACGGTATGTTCCTCTGACCGCGCTGCGCCGCACGGCGCGATAGGCGGCCAGATCTTCCATGGTGAGGACGCCGCCGCTTTCCTGGATGTGACCGACGATTCTCTTTCCAAGCGGGCCGTAATAGAGTGCGTCGGGACCTCCATCGGCGATGTCCCGCAGGGACGCGGCGAGATCGGACTGAACAAGCCGGGCGCCCGCCGCAAGGGGCCGGCCTTTGGGCAGAAAAATGCGGGCTGTTTCGGGAAATTGGCTCAGATGCCGCTCATTCTGCGCCACGGATTCGGCCAGAAACAGGCTGACGGGAAATCCGTTCTCGGCAACCTGGATCGCAGGCTGAATGACGGTCTTCAGGTCCAGCTCGCCCCAGCGCCTGAGCGCCTCGCACCATCCCTTCAGCGCGCCCGGAACCCCGATGGCCAGCGGGCCTACTTTGTTGGCGTCGTTTTCAGCCCGCATGTAGTCCGGCCACGTGTCGGAAACGGGCGCATACATGCCCGGCGCTGCCGCGGCAGGGGCGCAGGCATACGTGTCCAGAATGACGGGCGTGCCGTCGGCGAGGCGGATGTTGATCCAGCCCGCGCCGAAGAGGCCTACCATTTGTGGCTCGACGACGTTGAGGGCGAAGAGCGCGGCCACCGCGGCGTCGATGGCATTCCCGCCCAGAGCAAACATCTGTGCGCCTGCGGCGGAGCCGATCGGATGATTGGCGGCAACCACGCCGCGCGATCCGGCTGCCGGCAGCTTCCGGGGCTCAAAGGGCGCGGCGGCTCTGTTGCGCCAGTTTGCGGGCATGTCGATGGTGCAGTCAGGGGTAAACGGCTGTCGGGTTGGGTGTTGTCACAGGCATTCCGGAGGCCGGGCTGGAGAAGTGTCAGGCCTGGAGTTGACGGGCCAGCGACAGAAAGGTCTGCCGGGCCGACGCGTTGAGTCCTTCGGCGAAGGGACCCGGACCGGTGGTGGTGTACGTGTTGGCGCGGTCGACTTCGTAGCCTCCTTCGGGCAGAAGTTCGTCCGTTGGAAGATAACCGCGTCCTTCCTGGCAGTAGCCCCAGGCGATCAGGCCCGGGTCGTTCAGCCATGCTCTCACGAGGCCAAGCCATTCGGCAAGGACCTCTCCCGCAATCCAGGCGATCCGGCGCTCCTCTGCAAGGCGTATCAGACCGACGGGCCAGGGCACCGCCTTCACCGGTGGAATACCGCTCTCGAGCCGCTCGATCCAGTAGCCGCCGAGATTCCGGCTGAGTTCGTCGTCCGAAGCCGACAGCGATCGCCAGTGGTCCGCGGGCGGTATTTTTTTCTGATCGCGCGGGGCGAGGAATCGACCCTGAGCGGCGGCGATATCCAGATCCAGCCTCGTGCCTGCGCTACGAAGCGACCGGACAACGTCGCCCGCGAGTTCCGTTCCCGCGGTCACCGGGTCGGCGGGCGTCGACTTGCGGAATCTGCCACGGATCAGATCGGCCAGGACACGGGGTCTGACGTTGCCTGCGAGGCCCTGGATGAATTGGCAATGCACGTTTGCGCCGAGTTCTGATCGAAGCGTATTGCGGCAGACACCCGGAAAGTCGGCCGAGATGCCGTCCCACGCGTAACCGTAGACAATGACTGGGTGACATCCGTAGCTGAAAACCACGCACCGGTCGCCGCCGTCCAGCGCGGAAACGTCGATCAGCCATAGGTCCGGGTTGTGTGCCCCATCCGGATCCGGACCCATTCCGGTCTCTCCGGACGGGCCCTTTCTTCGGCGGTTGATGCCCACCGCCGACGCGCCCCGGTATTCGGTCACCGTAACCGGTTGCAGGTTTTCCACTGCCGCAAGCGCGACGTGAATGATGTTTCGGCACAGGGACTCGTCGTACGTATGGAGTTCGCGCGGTTTAGACAATGGCGTGGCGTAGCCTTCGAAGCCGCCCATCGGGCCGCTGTGGGTGTGGGAATAATTCAGGATTACGGCTTCGATGGGAATGCCGGTGAGTGCGGAGAGGTCATATCTGAGAGGTTCCGCGATAACCGGCGACAGCCCCACGAGGTCCACGGAGATCCAGAGTGTCCGGTTGCCCCCGGAATCTTCCAGGACAGCGGCCTGCGCAATAAGCGGATCGAGGACCTCTCTTCCGGGCGTGAAACGAGGGCCGCGCCCTCCCATGGGCAATCCGAGCGGCGGGGTGGTTTCAATTTCCGACCACCCGGCTCTGGCGGTAGACATGATGTACTCCGTTGGTCCGTTGGACTATTGCGGTATTCGCCGTACCGGGTTCACCCGATTCGATACCTGTCAATCTTGTCCCGGTCCAGGTTTACGCCCAGCCCGGGTCCGGGGGGTGGCAGAAGATGACCGTCTTCAATTCGCAGGGTTTCGACGATGACGTCGTCCGCGTGATAGACAAAGCCGTTTACGTCGCTGGCATAACCCAGGTTTCGCATGGCAAACGCGAGGTGGGCCTGTGCGGAAGTCCCGATGCCGAGCTCAGGCATGCTGCCGATGATGCAGGGCAGGCGGGCTGCTTCGGCGATGGCGAAGATCTGCGCAGCGGGGTAGATCCCCCCGGCTTCGGCCACGTAAACATTGAAGACGTCCACGGCGCCGGCCCTGATGCAGGCCATGGCGTCTGCCGGCGTCCAGACACTCTCGTCGGCCATAATGGGCGTATCCACGTGATCCCGGATGTGCCGCAGACCCTCCAGATCGCTGAAATGCAGGGGTTGTTCCACCAGTTCGAGCCGGCAGGGTTCGAGGGATTTGATGTTGCGCACGGCCTCTTTGGCATTGCGCCAGCCCATGTTGGCGTCCACGCGCAGTACGACGTCGTTCCCCACGCGTTTACGGATGGCCTCGACGGTGGCAAGATCGGCGTCTGCATCCATGCCGATTTTTGCCTTGAGCGTCCCGTATCCCTGCATCGCCAGAGAGGCGGCCTGCTCGGCCACCTGATCCGGTTGGCCCATGGAGAGCGAATGGCTGAGTAGAACGCGATCATGGACCCGCCCGCCAAGCAGATTGTAAACCGGGGTGTTCAGTGCCTTGCCGACGATGTCGTAGAGGGCCATGTCCACGCCGGCCTTCGCGGGTTCGGAGCGGTGCAGCAGGCTGTTCATCAGGGCGTGGATTTCCGCGATGCGGAACGGGTCCCGGCCCGATAGGGCCTCTGCCAGCAGATCGTTGATGTCTTCGGCCTGTCCCCGGCCCTTGCGGTCCCAGATGCTGCAGACTTCGCCGATCCCAGTAATGCCTTCGTCCGTCCGGATTTCGACAATCGCGTTTTCGGTTTCAAGGCTGCGTCCAAGACTGCTGGTAAAGGTCTGCGGGCGCGGTACGCGGATCGGGGTGGCCTCGACGTGGGTGATCTTCAAACCGACTCCTCTCAATGGCTCGACGGTGTCCGTGCCTTGCTGGTTGATTCGGTTGCAAACCTGGCGATCCGACCGCGTTGTGGCGGGATTATTCGTACGGATCGAAAAACGTCAGATCCGCGCCGAAGTTGTCCATCGCCGCAACCGCGTCTCCCTGCAGGCGTACACGTATCTGACGGGTGCGGTGACGCAGGACGATTTCCCTTTCGACGAGTGGGAACTCGAACGTGATCGGACGGTTGAGCGGGGGCCGGGCGACGTAGAGATAGCCGTTCGTCTGGCGCGGCGCTTCCGTCGCACCCTGGATGCTGATCTTTGACGGTTCCATCCAGGAAGGGACACGCACCCATAGCGGTCCGGCGCGTTTTACGCGCACGCTCAGCGCCGGATGCGTGTATGGAGACTCGATTGTCAGGGACGGCGTTTCGTGGTCGAACAGCAGATTGACACGGTGGCCCGCGTCGTCGGTTCGTGCGGTTTCCCGGTAGGCTTCGCAGAGTGAGCCCACCCCGCCCCCCACGATATCCATGTTGAAGCTCACGTGTTCCGCGCCGATCGGGTGGTGGCCGTAGGGGGCCGGAAAGCCGAAAGCGCCCAGGTGCCGGTTGGCAACGTCCCGTTTACCGTCATCTCCGTCAGGGTTGGGCGGATCGTCGATAAATGAAATGTCGCGCAGTTGGGACGGCAGAATGTGGCACCGCAGAATGCGTTCGGCGTCGTCGTAGTACCCGGTATATCCCCAACGACCGAGGATCAGCGCGGTTTCGAGAATGTCTCCGGAGTTGTTGATTTCTCCCTTGTCGGCAGGAGCTTCGTCACCGCTGTTCTCGATCACCCAACCGAGCGGATCGCTGATTTCACGGAGGCCGTTGTCGTAGAAGGCTTTCACGCGGCCCATCAGCAGGGCGTCCGACGTGAGTTCGGCCAACTGAGCAAGCGAAGACATCACGCACGTGGTGGAGTGGGTATGCGCCCCGAAGGTCTCCCGATTGTAGTCGCCGTCTTCGTTGAAATACGCCAGCGCCTTGTCTTTCAGGACGATGGCCAGGTCGAGTGCGGCGCCGTACCCGGTTGCCTTATAATACTTCACGAGCGGCCCGATGGACCGTCCTAGCCCGACGACGAAGGTGGAGCGAAGGACCTTGAGTCCGAGTTCGCCTTCGAGGTAATCGTAGTCCCAGCCGGTTACCGGACTCCAGCATTTCGGAATCGTGCGGATACTGGCTTCGGCGATCTCACGGGCGCGTTCGGAATGCCGGAAACGGACCAGCGGGTACAACGCATGAAATCCTTCCCGGCAGTTATGCGGTGTGTAGTTGACCTGAGGCCCGCCAACTTCGTCCCGGTTGATCGGCAGCGCAACCGGGCCCCCGTAAGCAAGAAAGGCGGCGTTAGCGTGGTTGTCGATGCAGCGTTCGTCCAGTTCGATCCCGATGGCGTCTTCGGCGTTGAGCAAGGCGTTAAGGTGGCGCCCGGGAACGTGGGACTCGGAGTGCACGGGACTGAAGCTCAACCGGGCTTCAGGGAGCACCCTGGAACTGAAGAAGGGGACATTGTTGTCGTCCGCGTTGAACACGTTGCACATGGTGCGGCAGCCCAGGCGGATGGCGTCGGCGATATCGGTCGTGTTGACGTCCCGGAGTCTGGACATCGGGAGTCCTTTCCTTCGGGTTCCGGCGATCGGCATCGGGCGCGTGTCCGACCGACGGTACTCCGGCGTTTATCAGTCCGTTGATAAAGTCGCTC
>JAAXHE010000263.1:0-14783 GCA_012271065.1 Candidatus Latescibacterota bacterium | reverse complement strand
ATGGGCTTTTTCAACGGGCTGTTATACGCGGACCGGGCGTTGAGAATGACGGTCAGCGACGGCTGTGCGGCATCTAATATATCCATCGGTCGAGCGCCCGGCAACTTCCATGCGCAGGGCGGCGCCAGTGGCGGTTTTTGCCTTGACATATGAGCGGTCGTTATTATCTATTCATTTCCTGGGGCCGGATGGATGCACCGGTGGCTGCAACGGGCGAAGGCCCGGAGAAAACGGTTTTGCGGGGATCTTCATTGAGCGGAACGCCTGGTGTTCTGTCTCGAAAATAAGTTGCCAAAATTCGACCGCCGAGTCGCTTGGCTCGCAAGGCGCCACCGACCTGCGTAAGGTCGGCGAGCGAGGGGAACGTAGCGAGACAGGATGAACCGGCGGTCGAATGGTGAGGAATTTTTGGGACAGGACACGAGTTCAAACGCTGCGGGGCGGACCCCGGGATTCACCAGACCGAACAGGTAGCGAAAGGGAAGACATCCATGGAAGATACGATCGGATTTTTCGAAAAAAACGGCTACATCGTCGTGCGCGACGCGCTGACGGATGAAGAGGTCGCCCGCGTCAACAGCGGAATCGCCGCGGACCGGGCCGCGCACCCGGAATATTGGGAGCCTGCTCCAACGGCATCCGGTCATCTGTCCGTGGGTTGCGACGCGCCCGAGCTTCTCCACCGGACCGAGGCGCTGGACGGGCTGGTCTGCCACCCTTCTGTCGCGCCCCTTGTCCGCCGCATCCTGGGTCCGGGCGCCGGGCTGTCCGGCCTGACGTTTCTCAGGCGGGAACCCTGCGACGTCCAGCCCCCCGATGATCAGGACGGCGGCGATCCGCTGTGTCTCACGCGCGTGTGGCATCGCGAAGACAGCGGAAACGTGGAAGGCGCGGACCGGAACGACTTTTTCGTGCCGGCGCTGCAGGTGATCTTCTACATGGATGACGTTGACACAGAGTCCCACTGCTTCAGCATCATTCCGGAAAGCGTCGAAACCAAACGAAATCTGCCGAAGACGCACACCGGGAGCAGCGGATGGGGCGCGCGGGACAGGCTTCGGATCGACGACGCAGACGTTGGATACGTCGACCCGGAGCGACCTACCTGGGTGGACGCCTTTGGTAGGGAACTGACCCGGCGTACGGGTCGTGTAGATATATACGGCCGGGCGGGAACGGCTGTAATGTTCAACAATTGCAGCTATCACTGCGGCTCCGTCAGACACACCCGGCGTCCGCGGCACACGGTGCACGTGCGCTATCGTCAACCGGAGCCCGTCGCCTCACGCCACGCGCTCAAGCCGCCCTGGGAAAGCGTGGATCAGTTTTCGTCCTCGCTGCCCTCAAGACTCACGATCGGCAAACTGTAAACCCGGCGGACGCCAACTCCCGATCGGTGAAATCCATTGAGAGGACCGAATCATGTACATAGGGACACAGGTGGGATGTCGTCACGATACCGATATTGAGGTCCTGTCGCAGTTGGGCGTGTACCACGTGGACCAGACGCCGGTGGAGCCGTGGACCGAATGGTCGGCTGAGATGCTGATCCGGATGCGGGAACGGTTTGACAGGTACGGTATCAATCTCGAGATGATTCACATTCCGCTCAGCTCGGGCAGCGCGTTCAGAAATCCGGCTGGCGCCGTGTTTCTCGCCCCGAGCGATGAACGGGAACGGCAGATCGACCGGTTGTGCGAAATCGTCCGGATGGCCTCCAAGGCCGGGCTTCGGGGTCTCAACTATAACATTACCATACTGGGACACCTCCGGACCGAATCCCGTTACGGTCGTGGCGGGTCGCGGCTGTCGTCTTTTGAATACGCAAAACTCGACCAGTCCCTAGGGGAATTTGAAGGAGGGGCGGCCGACGCCGATACGATGTGGGAACGTATCCAAACCTGGCTCGAACGCGTCATGCCGGTGGCGGAAGAGTACCGCATTCAGATGGCCTGTCATCCGTCCGATCCGGGGATCGGCGATGTGACGTACCGCGGCGTCGCCCGTGTTATGGGGATGGTGGACGGGCTGAAGAGGTTCGTCGAGTTATACGACAGCCCTTACAACGGGCTGAATTTCTGCCTCGGAACGATATCCGAGAGCCTTGAAGACCCGGGCGAGGAGATTTACGACATTATCCGCTGGTTCGGCCGGCGCAGGAAGATCTTCAACCTGCATTTCCGGAATATCAGGGGTGGGTTCCGGGATTTTGTGGAGGTGTTTCCCGACGAAGGGGACGTGGATATGCTTAGAGCGCTGCGCACGTTCAATGAGGTCGGTTATGAATACATGATTATGCCCGATCACGTCCCCGGTATTTCCGGGGAGGAACCCGCGCAAGTCGCCTTCGCCTACACATACGGTTACATCCACGCACTCTTGCAGGCGGTCAACGAAACTTGAGAAGTCACTCAGATCAGACGTTGCGGATGTGGATGAGTTTCCACTCCAGACTTGAAAGCGTGAATTTCAAAACACCGTCCCGGATCGGGACGGTGTTGTTTTTGAGCGCGTCCTGCGCAACAGGGGAAGTACCGAGCCCCAGCTTCTTCACGTTCAACCGTACCGTGACGTTCCTGCTTTTACCGTTCATATTGGAGATAACGGCCAGAACGCCGTTTTCCGGGTGACGATAGATGCTGGCGCAGGCGTCCCCGGGAGAAACGCCAATGTGTCGGCGATTTCTCCAATAAGGAATCCATTCGGCGTTCTTGCGGCCGAACGCGTCCATGGCGCGCCATACTTCGGCAGCCAGATCCAGGTCATCGTCCGCATTCTGCGGTCGAACGGGAATGTCGTGCAGTAGCGTAAACGCCCACGCCTGTTTATAGGTGTAGGCCGCGCCGGCGTGGAGGAATTCGGCCGGAACCCCCCACTGCCTGCCCATGAATTCGGCGCGGAAGGCGTCCAGCGGCAACAACCGGGAAACGTCCACGCCGCTGCCGACGCCCTGGAATTGCTCCCCGTCCCAGTACCCGGTCGCCCAACCGAGGGTGGGCATGGTCATGCACGTGGAGTTATGCACGTTGACGTGGCCGTCTTTCTTGCGCGACTTTACGATTTCGTAGATTCTCCGCATCGCTGAGCGCGTACTGAAGATGGGATACGCCTGGGCGATGCTGCCGTCGGACCTCTTATGCCCGCAACCATGTTCGGTATTGCAGCAGCCGAACGGATATTCGGTCCCGTCAAGGTAGACCCCGTCGATGTCGAATTCATCCATCACTCTCGCGATGCCGTCCGTGAGCAGGTCCTGCCACGGACTGTTCAGGCAGACGCGCCAGGCGGACTGTTCCGGCTGCGGCTGGTAGTGGAAGACGGGATATCCGCCCTTGGGCAGAATGAGCGCGTCTTTGCCCACGGCCTGCCATTCGTCGATGATGTCTGAGATGAGGAAGCCGAAGTAGAGCAGGATCTGAAGCCCGCGGTCCCGGCAGGCCTTGACGATCTTCCTGACTTCGTCGGCATGCGGCGTCCGGGTGTATGCCTCCGCGTCCGCCCAGTGTTCGAAGAGTACGACGGCCCGGACACCGGAATCCACGCACCTGTCCAGCAGGGCGTCCGACACGTTCAGTCGGGGACTGAAGCCGGTTGTGGTCTGGCCGATGCAGTATATTCGCTGGTCCCAGGCGTCCTCCACGACGGGCTTGACGGGCGTGGCCTGAAATCCGAACGTGTATCGCAGTTCGTCGGTAACGACGCCGCCAGGCGTGAGCGGCTTGACGTCTTCTGTTCCGAATCCTGTGAATTGCCCGTCCTCGCGGCTGCCGGGAAGGAGCTTGATCGGTGTCGATACGCAGTGGATGCGCAGCCGTACCCGGTTCTTTCGACGGGTGATTTCGGTGACCTTCCGCGGATTGCGGGTGTGGAAGCCCGCGTCCGATTCCGAAAACAAAGAGATACCGCGTTCCTCGTCCCCCAGCCAGACGTAGGGACGATACCCCATCTTGAGACGGTTCTTCGTCAGCGCGCCGACGTTTCTGACTCCGCCCCAGCTTCCGGGAAAGTGGTACAGGTACCCGGCGTGTTTGCCGCGAACGGGCAATTCGAGCGAGAGCGCGTCGAGGCGCAGGATCGTGCTGGCGGTGAGTGACCAGTCTATCCGCGCCATCCCGTCGAAGTCGATTTCGGTTCTGGCCGTTACGGCCAGGCCGGCGGGAGACTCGAAACGGACATTGAAAACCACCTGATCTCTTTCTGCCGAAATCAGTTCGAGACGACCCTTCGTCCAGCGTGCTTTCCTCCCGTTTACGCGGGCAACCGGCCTCAATGGACCGGCAAGCAGTTGTCTGCCGCCTGAAGTCGCCTTGGCGGCGAACGCGGTTGCCGGGAATTCATAGGTTCTTCCCCAGCAGGTAATCTCAAGGCCATTCCCTGATTCCGTAACCTCGAGTGGCGTCCATGGATCGGGTACCTGGCGAGAGATTCCGGAACGGGACCCCAGCCAGGTAAAGTCGCCCGGCCATTTGTCCTGAAGCGTCCGGGTGGCGAAGCGGGTGCCGTACCGGTCGATGAAGGTCGCCCTGAAGTCGCAGCAACCCGATGGTATGTCCCTCGTGTCGAAGGCGATCTCTTCGTGCCCGATGTTGCTGACGACCCTGGTTTCCCGTGTTTCCCCCGAGCGCGTGCTGTACAGGACCAGCTCCACCTTGCCCCCTTGCGCCAGATGGGTTTCGCCGAGCAGGTGGACACGGGCGTACACCTTGCGGTATTCATATCGGGTGTAGATCATTAGCGTGACCGCACGGGCAGGCGATCCGGTTTCGGTCGTGGGCATAGAGGGCTCCTTCCTGCGGAGGCTGTGCCGGCGAATTCAGTTACATAAATCGAAGGCCGCGCTGGCCGCGCATCGCGCGTTTGGCCGACGGTACGTATTGCATGGCCGGCAGACCGACGAGTTCGCCGTCTTTCAGCCATTTGAGATCTTCGCCGTAGAGGTGTTCCACCAGACGGCTCTTGAGGCGGTTCAGTGTGTCGGCAAAGCCGCTGTCGCCCGCGAGGTCCCGTGTTTCACGTGGGTCGTCGGCGATGTCGAAAAGCTGCGCCTGGTTTCCCACGGGGTAGTAGATGAGTTTGAATCGTCCGTCGTGTACCATGCGCATCGCCGCGGATCCCTCGCCGTGTTCGCCGTAGAGTTCGTCCCGCCGACGGCCTCCGGCCAGGCTCAGGCGGTCGACCTGATCGGGTATCGGTACGCCCGCCAGGTCCAGTAATGTGGGCATGATGTCAGCGAACTCGGCCAGGCGGTCGTCCCGGGTTCCGTCCGGAAGGCGTTTGTCGCCCTTCACCGGCATGACGACCAGGGGTATCTTGGCGGACATTTCGTAAAACGGCGTCATGCACCAGAGCCCGTGTTCGCCAACCATGTGGCCGTGGTCGCTCGTAAAGACCACGATGGTGTTGTCAAGGAGCCCGCATTCCCGCAGGTATCCGATGACGATCCGGATCTGATGATCGATATGGGTGAGCATTGCATAGTAGGCGCGCCGTGAATACTCCCATTCATGGTGTTTTGCGCGCGCCATCGCGAGGTTTTCCGGGTTGCTCAGCGTCTTTATGTGGTAGGGCAGGTCATTGAAGTCTGCCGACCAGTTGCCCCCGGCCGGTTCGTCGAGGGGCGCATCCCGGTAGAGCTCCATATATGACTGCAGCGGCGTGTTGGGCGGGTGCGGCGCGGAAAAGGAAAGGTACCAGAAGCCGGGCTTTCGAGGATCCCGTCGACGGATGGTTTTGCACATCTCCCGAGCCGCCCAGTTGATCGGATGGCAGTACTCGGGAAGGTGCCAGGTACGGGCGATGTAGTCGTTCTGCGTCATGCCGCTCGCGTATTCCTGCCCGCCGTAGCCCTGCTCGGCCAGAAAGAGCTCGTAGTCGTCAGCCATCCCGTCCGGAATGTCGTGGTGAACGTGGCGGCCCTGCTCCTCTACGAGGACGTCATCGAAGCCGATCCGGTGTCGCTGCGGGTAGACATGCAGTTTCCCCACGGCATACGCCTGATAACCCGCGTCGCGAAAGCACTGGGCGAGAGTGGGAACTTCGGGGAAGTCAACGCCGTCGATAAACGAGCGCATTCCGTTCGCCTTCGGGCTCATGCCGGTGAACAGGGAGCGTCGGGCGGGTATGCAGGAAGGGCAGGCCGAATAGGCATTGGCGTAGGTAACGCCGCACCGGGCGAGGTGATCGATCGTCGGCGTGGAGACAACGGGATGGCCCGCATCGCCGGTGAGCAGTCCACTCCAGTGATCGGTGCAGATCAGCAGTACATTGGGCTTGTCGGACCGGATGAACTCGGGCATAGGCCACCTTTCGTCGGTTTTCAATTCGTATGAACGTTATCGGCGACCGCGTTCCGGCGGCGCCGTGTTGGCGCGCACAACCGCAGCCGCTGTCTCCTCAGGGAGTTTACGGTTTTTCGAATCTGTCTACGCGCAGGGGTTCGATGTCGATGGAAGGCGTCTGACGCGTGACCACCTGCGAGATCAGTTTGCCGGTAACGGGTCCCAGCGAGATCCCGATCATTGCGTGTCCGGCGGCGACGGTAAGGTTTTCGTATGTCGGGCTGCGACCCAGAAACGGCAGGCCGTCCGGTGTGCAGGGCCGGAGGCCCCGCCAGGTCTCGATGTGTTTCAGGCGGTTCGGTTTCAGGTCGGGCAGATAGCGTGGTACGGCGGTGAGAATGGCCGCGACCCGCCGTTTGTTGATGGAAAGATCCAGACCCGCCAGTTCCAGGGTGCCGCCGAAGCGGAGCATATCGCCCATGGGTGTAACGGCCACCTTGGCCTCTGAAAGCGAGGCTGGAATCGCGGGGCTGCGGTCCGGTCGTTCGAAGGTGACGCTGTAGCCCTTGGCCGGTTGTATTGGCAGTTTGATACCGAGTTCCGCAGCGATGACCGGCGACCATGCGCCGCCTGCCAGGACGACTTCGTTCGCGCTGAATTCTCCCCGTGTGGTAACGACCGTACGGATCCGGCCGTTCCGTCCCTGGAAGCCGATCACTTCCGTCGATGGATGAATCCTGACGCGTCCAGGGTCTCCGGCAACATGACGGGCGAGTTCTCTAACGAATTTCGCTGGAATTACATGGGCGTCCTGTGGATAGTAAACGGCCCCCGAGGCGTGGTAGTTGGCCGTGGGATCCAGCTTTCTGAGGCCGTCCGGATCGAGTATTTCCGTCTGGATTTCCTTTTCGGACAGGATGCGTGCCTCTTCGATACCGCCCTCAAGCCCCTTTTCGGTCCCGTAGACCATCAGGCTGCCCTTTCTCTCGAACCCGAAATCCAGGCCGTCGACGGCGGCGATTTCAGTGAAGAGCGCGACGCTCGCCAGATTGAGATCCCTCAGGACCTGGAGGGACGGCTGCATGCGGGCCCGGGTGCAGGCCGCCTGAAACTCCAGCAGCCACCTTGCGAGCTCCAGGTCCATGCGGGGCTTGATGTAGAACGGGCTTTCCGGATCGAACATCCACCTGAACGCCTTACTGATTACGCCGGGAGCGGCAAGCGGAATGCTGTGGCTGGGAACGATCAGTCCCTGGTTGCCGTAGGAACTGCCCGCGCAGATGTCGGATTTGTCAACGAGGACAACGTCCTTCCCCGCTTCCGACAGATAGTGGGCGGAACAGACGCCGATGGAGCCGCCGCCAATTATCAGGATATCGGTGTTGGTCTTCATCGAATAAATGGGCCGATGGCGGAAAACCGAAGCCGTCGCCAAAGCGTTCCGATGGCCATTGACGTCAGCAGGGAACCGGATTCAGGTGTCTCTTCGGACTTCGACACCAAGGACCGCCTCCCAGACCCGGGTCATTCCGCCTTTATTCAGGTTTCCCAGACCCCGGTCCAATGCCGCGCGAAACGTATCGGCGGCGGCAGTGACCACGGGCAGTCTCACACCCTCTCTTTCCAGAATACCGGTGATGGCGTCAACATCCTTGCGTGCGTTTGCCATCGGATATCCGGGCTCGAAATTCCGTTCCAGGATCAGAGGAGCGAAGGTGTCGAAGCCGTAACTCTGTCCGCTGCCGGTCATCACGGCGCCGCACATTTTTTCGGGGTTCAGACCGAGTCTGACTGCGAGTGGGAGCATTTCGGCCAGCGCGGCGCAGGAGATATTGAATAGGGTATTGTTGACGATCTTGGCGAGCTGCCCGTTTCCGGATGCGCCCATATAGTAGATGGACGAACCCATGGCATTCAGAAGCGGCTCGACGGCACAAAACGCACCCTTGTCTCCGCCCACCATCAGGGTAAGGGTTCCATCGGCCGCGCGGCTGCTCATCCCTGAACACGGCGCATCCAGAAAGTGAACGCCGAGATCACCCAGAATTCGTGATGCCTCGCGTGTAAAATCCGGGTGTGTCGTGCCGCAGTCGATGATGATATGCCCGGCCTTCAATTGAGTCTTAAGGCCTTTGTCTCCAAAAAGCACGGCCTCCACGACACGGGTGTCGGGTAGCATCAGCACGATCCGTTCGGAGATACCGGCCACGCTTGCCAGGTTCTCCGCCGTCCGCGCGCCGGACCTCGCGATCCGGTCCAAAGCCTCCTTGCACGTATCGTAGGCGAGCAGGGGAAATCCCGCTTTCAACAGATTGCGGGCCATTCCGCTGCCCATTTCCCCCAGGCCGATGAATCCCAACGGCGTTGACGCAAGAGATTCTTCCATTCCCTGTCCCGGGTTGGCGTACCGTGAGTCGCAGTTATCTCACGCGCCAATGCGCTCGACTTCCAGGTCGTCGAACCAGCTTGTGCCGCTGCCATCCTGGCGAAGGATGAGGTACACGGCCCCGCTGTCCGGCGGGGATGGTCCGTGGATCTCCACACTGACCCGTGTCCAGTCATTGGTGCCCGTGAGTTTACTGGAACTGACGTAAGGATATTTCTCGGGTTCGTTGAAGACGCCCCAGCGTACGGCCAGAAAGGCGCCGCGTCCCTGCACGTTTTCGGTCTTGATGTAAACGGTAACGCGAAAACCTGTTGACCGGGTCCAGCGTTCGGTCCAGGCGCCATCGCTCTCACGATCCATAACCCACTCGGTGGGTCCGTCCGTCGTTTTGTCGATCTTGAGTGAGAACGGGTCTGAACGTCCGTGATCCTTACACCATTCCGTGCCCTCCCCCTCCGGCAGCCAGGGCCAGGGATCGGTGTTGCACGGGGTGGGTCTGTTGAGCTGCAGACCACGGGAAAAACCGGTTCTGCGTTCGTAAAGAGGAAGTTCTTCAAAGCCGTTGTACGAGACCTGGGGAACGGGCTCCGCACGGGATTTCATCTGCGCCGCCTTGCGGTCCGGGCAGCGGCGGATACGAAAGTGTGGGCACAACGGCGCGTAGAGTTCGTCGCGCGTGTAGTGACCCGCAAAGTGGATGTCGTAACCCCAGTTGCAAACGCCCACCGTCGTGCGTTCGGCGGTGTCCCCGACGAATTCAAACGCGGGGTTGCTCCCCTCGTCGTATGCCAGAACGAACAGGCCGTCCCGCTTGAGCGACCTCGGGCCGGGAATGCCGGTCGCCATGTGGTTTAGCGGCATCTGCCAGACGGCGCCGTCTCCGGTTTCCGCCAGTAGATGCGTATATTTCTTCTTCCACATTCCCGGGAACTCGACCGTTGGTCCCGGGATGTCGTTGTACCAGGGGTCGCAGTACTCGAAGGATACGGTCTCTTCACGGTCGAGTGCTTCCGGACTGTGGATATCCAGGTGGGCCCTGAAGTCGTAGATATAGGACCCGGTGGCGTCGTCGTACGTCAGCGTGAGCACGCGGCGCGACGTGGCCACGCCTCCCGGATCCGCCGTGATCACGGTGAGGACGAGTCGGTCGGTTTCCTGGCCCTGGACCAGGATGTCGATCAGGTCTGTGGTGGCGAGTACGCGGTGTTGGAACACCCAGTACATCTGCACGCCGCACACAAGCGGTCGGCCGCCCGGGGCCAGTTTCAGGTCCCTCAGGTTTACAGGCTTGGCGTTACCGTTGAAATATCGGAGGTTCTGTTCGGGCTGTTCGATCAGCTTGTCTTCGAGACGCGCAATGGGCTCATCGCGATCGTAAATCCAGGTTTCGCCTGCACAGACGCCGCCATGGGTACGGAACGTAAAGACGTTGTCGTGGGGCATGGAATACACCTCCATGTAGTGAACGACCGACGGGCGATATGATAGCCGGGACGGAACATCAAGTCAACACCTATCAGCAGGGACACGGGCTGTCAGGATGCGCGATGCAACAAAACCGTTGATCATCGCCCGGAGCGCGCGTATCTTGTCGCATTCTCCGTCTATGGACACTATGGAATCTGGTCAGAGATCAGCTCTGCGTGCAGCGCGCTACGCGAAGCGTTTCTACTGACTGGAGAACGCGTTTACGCCCACAAGGCGGGCGTGTTGCTCGCCCGCATCGCCGATGTCTATCCCGATATGGACTGGTCGTTCTGGGCGCGACATGGGTTTTTCAATTCCGACGGACTCAGCGGAAGGGGTCGGATCTACGGTCGGATCTGGGAGCCCGGCCTGCTGAAGGCGTTTACCGAGTGCTTCGATCTCGTCCGCTCGGCCTGGAACGACGAAGACGAGCTGTTTCGGTTTCTGAGGGCAAAACAGCGGCGGCACGGCCTGATCGAGCAGGGCGCCGCGGACGCGTTGAGCAGACATATTGAGCGCCACGTCTTGAAGGAAGGGATCGAAGCCATCCTCTCTGGCGATATCCACCACAACGAGCCCGGGGACCAGGCCACCATGGCCATGCTGGCGATTGCGCTCGACGACGATCAGACGGATGACCTGCTGGACTGGATTTTCAGGGAGGGATTCCTCATCGGCCGCCGGCCCGGATCTGGACGGCCGTAGAGCCGCCTGAGGACCGTCTGGAGGGTGGGTTCATTTCCGTCGAGAACGATAACGAGCGCGATGCGACCTACCGCATTCGCGAGGTCCGCCGGGATGGAGACCGAACGCTGATCGATCTGGGCAACGTGGATTTCGTGAGGGGAATGGTGGACGACCTGGACTACTCGAAGGGATATCTGTACGATTTTGATGTGGGCCAACGGTTTCGCGTGGTACGGACGTACGAAGCCCGATGGTAAGTAGCTAACCTAAATCCAAATAAAGGCAACAGTCCAATTGGCGACAAGGAGATTGAATACGGGTAGAGGGTAGAGGGAAGACGGTAGAAGAAACCCTTGCCTGATACTATATTCCTTCTCGCCTCCGGCATGAGAAGAAACTCGACAAGGCAGGAAATCTCTCCCGTCTACCGTCTCCCGTCTACCCGAATCTGAGGGGCCGGGGGAGAGGTCCTGTTCACGTCAGGTGTATCCTGGTAATCCGCAGTCTAATCGCCTCTACTAACTCGCACAAATTTGAATTAACGTCCCCGAAAAACGACGAATCGAGGTTAATTTCCACGGAGAACGACGGTATGGCCGAATGGCGCGACGATTCCGGACTCTTCGAGTTGATGCGGCGTGAACTGTTCACCGCCGTGGTCGGCGACGTGATGGATGCTGTGGGTCTGGTCAGGCAGTTCCTGCCGCCGGAGGTTCAGCCCCTCCGTGACGATATGGTCGTGGCGGGCCGTGCAATGCCGGTCCTGGAGGCCGATTGGACCGACCGGGATGCCGGTTCCATGGACGATGAAGGGCCGTTCGGCCTGATGTTCCAGGCACTCGACGATCTGGCTGCGGACGACGTCTATATATGTACCGGTGCATCCCCCACGTATGCCCTCTGGGGTGAACTGTTGAGTACGAGGGCGATGAAGCTGGGTGCGGCGGGCGCCGTTCTGGACGGATTCAGCCGTGACACGCGAGGGATTCTGGATTTGAACTTCCCCACGTTCTGCGCCGGCCGGTACGCTCAGGACCAGCGGGTGCGTGGACGCGTTGTCGACTTCCGCTGTCCGATTACGATTTCGAACGGCGCCGCGGTTTCGCCGGGGGATATCGTGTTCGGAGATCTGGACGGCGTGGTGATCGTTCCCGCCGCCGCCGAGACCGACGTCATCAACCGGGCGCTGGACAAGGTCAGGGGAGAGAACCGGGTCCGTGAGGCCATCGAAGGAGGGATGTCCTCGAGTGAAGCGTTTGAACGGTTCGGTATCATGTAGGCTCATGGCCTATTCTGCAGGCAGACTCTGGAGGAATATGGCGTGAACGTCGTTCCCGTGGAATTCATACGGGTGATGCCGGAGGACATGCGAAAGTTCGTGCTCGAACTGTATCGCCGGGTGGGGAAGTCCGCGGACCGGTCACGGCTGATCGCCGAACTCCTCGTGGACACCGACATTCGTGGCGTGTTCAGCCACGGGACGCGGCAGTCGGCGCGCTACCTGCGTCTCCTGCGCGACAGAGAACTGAATCCGAACCCGGAAAGTTCCATTGTGCATCAGACCCCGACGACGGCCACGATCGACGGAGACGGGGGGCTGGGTCACTTTGCTTCCTGGCGGGCGGCGCACCTCGCCGTGGAAAAGGCAAGGGCCGCGGGGATGTCGGCGGTAGTCACGCGTAACCATTTCCATTTCGGTGCTGCAAGCAAGTACTCACGGGTGATTTCGGGCGCGGGCATGGCCGGCTTCGTCGTGTCTTCGCATGTCCGCCGCCTGTCCCCCGACCAGGGGATCATGTCGGCCAACGGCGCGTCGCCGATGAGCTTTGCGGTTCCGTCCGGCCGGGAGCATCCGCTGGTCCTGGATATGTCCACGGCGCTGGCGCTTTCCGGTAACGCGGATTTCGAGACGATATTCCAACGCATGCCAGCGACGTTTTTCAAGAGTCTCGGCCTGGGCGCCGTCTGTCACGCCCTGGGAGGTCTGCTGGCGGGAATTCAGACGTTTGACGAGCAGGGAGCGTCGTGGCCGGCGGTGAACCAGGGATCTTTCATCCTTGCCGTGGATATCGCCGCTTTTGCGCCGCGGGAAGCGTTTCAGCGGCAGATGGATGACTTTATATCTGACGTGCGAGGGCTTCAGCCGTTTCCAGGCGAAGACCGCGCGCTGCTTCCGGGGGCCCTGGAATGGGAACGGGAGCAGAGCTGGGCTTCTGAGGGCATACCGGTCGGTCCGGACCACCAGAGGGATTTGGCAGCAATTGCGGCGGAACTGGGTGTGGAGACACCGTTTAAGGACCGCGCCAACCGGACCGGCGGAACGTAGGCGCGGACGCATAAACGCCGGTGTATGGGAGCGGCGCGCGTACCAATGCTCCCGGATCACATGGGCGAACTGCTCCGTGTAGTGGTTAAGCAGAGACGACGGCGCCGGGTCCGGGCGGGTTTTCCCCTGTCACATTGTGGAAGGAAGATATGAAAGTCAAGTTTGCACAATACGGTATGCTGCACTCTCACGCCGCTGGCAAAGCGGCAGTATTGAAAGCCAACCCTGACGTACACTTTTGTGGCGTTTTCGAGCCGGATCCGGAAGTGCGCGCTGCACGCGGCGCGATGGAGGCGTACACGGGCGTTAACCGGTACGACACCAGGGAGGAGATGCTCGACGACGACTCGATTGCGGCGATTGCGGTGGAAGGCGCGATCGCACAGAATCTGGGGTTCGCCCGTGAGGCGCTGGAGCGGGGCAAACACGTCTGGCTGGACAAGCCGGCGGGGGACAACTGGGAGGACTTTCAGGCTCTGGTCGCGCTGGCAAGGGAAGAGGGACTGCTACTGCAGCTGGGATACATGTTCCGTTACAACGCCGGGTTTCAGTTTATTCTGGAATGTGTGAAATCCGGCAGGCTCGGGGACGTTTTCTCCGTGCGCGGGAGGATGTCCACGCTGGTCGACGACGGCAGGCGTGAGGGCCTGGCCGTACATGAGGGCGGCATTCTGTTCGAGTTGCTCTGCCATCTCATGGACATCGTGGTGGCGGTGCTGGGACGGCCCGACAGGGTGACGTCGTTCCTCAGGAACGAGCGGGGAAACGTGCCCGCCTTCAGGGACAATACCGCGGCGGTCTTCGAATACGAAAACGCGATGGCGATTGTCGAGTCATCCGCGCTCGAGGTATCCGCCTTTCCTTCGCGGCGGTTCGAAGTGTACGGTACGCGGGGGAGCGTCGTCATGGAGCCGCTGGAGCCGGAACCGGAGGTGCGCCTTTGCCTGGACGAGGCTCGCGACGGCTTCAGCAGGGGGTGGCAGACTGTACCCGTTGAGAACGAACCGAGGTACGTCGGCAGTCTCCGCTCATTGGTCGCCGAGATCCGGGGCCGGAGACCGACCGTCCGGTCGCTGGATCATGAATTGATCGTGCAGGAGACGGTACTTCGGGCCGCGGGCGTACTTCAGGATGCAGGGTGAGCGTCGCCCGGTTGGGGGTATGCGGGTAATTTCGCCCCGGAAACTGCCAATGAGGAGGATATCATGGGTCTGTTGAGGCACCTGGCGCTCCGCTGCGCCGATATGGAACTGTCCAGGCGGTTTTACGAGGAGGTGATCGGCTGGCGTTTTATCGCGCACCGTCCGCGCGGCGACGCGCTGGATATGAGCGACGGAACGAACAATATTACGTTGATTCAGCAGCCCGGGGATTCGAATCGACCACCCCTCGAAGAAGGAAACGAGTACATCCATTTCGGCGTCGTGGTGGAAGACCTGGATGCGACGTGGGCCCGCATAAAGGACTGGGGAGCGGAAGTGGTGCGGGAAAACGTGAAAGAGCGCAACCCTGTCGATCCCGATATGCGTCCGCCGGTCTCGTTCAAGGTACTCGACCCCGACGGGAATGTCGTGGATATCACCTGCAACAGGAGCGAGTGGATCGGGTCCCGTGTGGACTAGTACCCTTTGACGGCTAA
>JAAXHE010000245.1 GCA_012271065.1 Candidatus Latescibacterota bacterium | reverse complement strand
TGCTGTTTTTTTCCCATTGAGGTTAATCCTCGGGCATCGGCCAACCACGCTATCGATTTCCCCGGCTGGTCTTCAGGCGGACTTGGCGATCCGCCTCCGCAACCAGGTCCACGCCGAATTCCACCCCGATTTCGCACACCGTCTCCCAAGTCCGCTCGTCCACTTCGATTCCCTCCGCTGCGCGGCGCTCAGCGGTCCTGAACTCCGGTTCGCCCGGGGCGAGGATTTCATCGAACCCCGATGCGAGGCGGCTGGATTTCACGTGGCGCATCAGCCCTTCCACTTCCTCGTAGAACGTCTCCATATCCGTAAAGTATTCAACGTCGTAGGCATTGATCAGAACGCCGTTGCTGATCATCTCCCGGTCCCCCGCCGCGCAGCCCTGGCCGCTCAGCGCCCCGCCGAGCAGTTCGACCATAATGCTCAATCCGTATCCCTTGTGACCCGCGTCACCCCCCAGCGGCAGAATGGCGCCCGGCGGGTCGTCCTTGAAGTCGTTCGGTTCCGTGGTGGGCTCACCGTACCCGTCGATGAGCCATCCTTCAGGCACCTGGACGCCCTGGTTGATCGCCAACCGGATCTTGCCCTCGGCCACGATCGACGTCGTCATATCCACGAGGATCGGATCCGCGTTCCGCCGCGGCGCCGCGAACGCGATCGGATTCGTACTCAGCCGGCCGTCGATGCCGCCGAACGGCACGATCTGATATCCCAGCCTGCCCGCGTTCACGAAGATCTGCCCGATCATCCCCTCCCTCGCGATTATCAGCGGATACGCGCCCACCCGCCCGATGTGGCTCGTGTTGCGCAATGCCACGGTCGCAATGCCGCTCTGGCGGGCTTTTTCCATCGCCAACCGGGTCGCGAACGTCGCCCCCACCTGCCCCATCGCGCCGCGGCCGTCGACCACGGCGGTACATGCCCGCTCGCTTATGACCTCGGGTGACGCATCCGGATTGAACCGGCCGTCCTGCACCGCCTTCGCATATTCGTAGAAACGGATGGCGCCGTGGGAATCGTGCCCGAACAGGTTGGAGTCCACCAGGTGGTCCACAACCGTACGCGCGTCCTCATCGCGGCACCCGGCCGCTCGAAACAACGTATACCCTACCCCGCGCAATGCATCGGGCTTGAACTTTGGCACCTTAACTCCTTCCGTTAGAACGTTTGAAGTCGAAATTGGCATCGGCGCCGATCCCGGCTTTTTCAAAACAATCGACCCTGCCAATGTGTTCTAGATGATACGTGCTGGATGATCTATCAGAGACGATAATCCTCGCACAACAGGGACACCCGTCAACCGATTCAATTGCGAACATCATTGGCTAAGTCCACTCCTGGTAAACTTACATAAAACTGCCCGCGGCTCTGTGGTGTCCCAAAGACCCGTGGGCAGTTTAATTGTTCGTACTGTATTTCAGATCAGTGTGCCAGATCGTCCTCTTTTTGCTTTATCGATGACCATGTCCACAAGACTAATGAATTTCGCACCCCTATCCGATCCATCTGACATTTCTCTTGTTGCCCATTTCTTGGTGTTTTCTGTATTTTTCAGGAATTTATGGAACGCGTCCTCGTCCATGGATCGGATTATTTCTGTCAATAGAACAATCGTTACGTCACCCATATCCTGTAACGAATAGTCGAAACTCTTCGTCTCAGTGGCCATCGTTATTGCTCCAGGTATTTTTTCACTATAAGCTCAGTAACGGTAGCTTCAGATTCCTTTTTGCCCTCAATTCTTGATAATCGACGGTCCAGACAATCCAGCTTGTCGTCCGTTCTTGCAAAGATTCTCCAAAATAGGCCAACACTTGCAAGAAACGTGGCAATAATAACGCCGCCGAAAGACAACATTGCGCCAGAGTCCATATCCTTCCCTTGCTTTTTCCACAGTCCTGATGCGGTAGTAGTAATATATCGAGTAACTGTCTCAAGGGCAAGTGTGTCAGTCAGGCTGTTTTCCTGATTCCTCCTCACCCGCGTCCGCGTGGGCATCGTACATTCGCTGCCTGTATTGTGCGGCGGTCATTCCATGTTCCGACATCCGGTGTTGAAAATACTGGCGCCCGATGCCGCTCTTTTGGGCAGCCCGGGACACGTTTCCGTCCGTGCTGACGAGCGCGCGGTGCAGGTACTCCTTTGTGAACCGGTCCATGCAAACCCGCCGCGCGTCCTTGTAAGGCAGACTGTAGATGCCGCGGTCCGGCCTGATCTCCGCGTCCTGGACCTCGGACGGAAGGTCATCGGGCGTGATTACATCCCCCGCCGTTAGCGCAAGCGCGCCCGCGATGGTATGCGCGAGTTCTCTGATGTTCCCGGGCCAGTCATATCCCTCCAGCAGGGCGCATGTTTCCCGCGAAATCCGGCAGGCTGCTTTGCCAACGTCGGCGAACTGGTCCAGAAAGTGGGCAATGAGCAGCGGAATATCGCTCCTGCGTTCCCGAAGAGCGGGTAAATGCAGTTGAATAACCCGAAGACGGAAATACAGGTCGTCTCGAAACCTCCCGGCTTCAACCCCCATCTTCAGGTCTCTGTTTGTCGCCGCGACCACCCGGACGCCGGCCCGCTTCCATCGGTGATCGCCGACCATCCGGTATTCGCCCTCCTGAATCAGCCGAAGCAACTGTCGCTGAAGGGGCTCATCGAGTTCACCCACTTCATCGAAAAAGAGGGTTCCGCCACGCGCAACCCCGACAAGTCCCGGGCGAGACTCGGTGGCGCCTGTGAACGCGCCCCTGACATGTCCGAACAGTTCGCTCCGTCCCATTTCCTTGGCAAGGATGCCGCAATCCACGACCACGAAAGGCGCAGCGGCGCGGGGGCTGCGGTCATGCACCTCGCGGGCGATGAGCTCCTTCCCGGTCCCGGACTCACCCGTGACCAGCACCGGCAATTCACTCTCGCCGGCCCGGCGCGCAAGTGTTCGCACCGCGCCGAAGGCGGGATGAACGCCCACCATCGCGTCGTTCCTGCAACGAGAGCCTTCGGGCATGTTTCGATACCGGGACCGCCCGTCCGGGCACGCGGGGGAGTGAATTTCCGATCGAGGTATGACGGCGATACGCAGACGTGCGTAACAGGATTTCCAATCTGCAAACATCGTGCCCGTAAACCAGAAAACGCCCCGATTCATCGCAGGCGCTTTCAAAACAACGGTTTGGGACTTTAGTCTTCAAATGCGACCATTCTGTCTACATCCCGTCGGGTGTAAACATACGTAGACACACTCACAACGAGAAAGAACGAAAATCCTGATTTAACGTTTAATCTGTTGTAAACATTGATTATATAACCTGTATACGTGAGTGGACAGTCGCATCAGCATGTGCCGGCCAGTCAACCGGCGTCAACCCGGACGCCTGAGACCGTGACGCTCCAGTTTTTTATACAATCCCGATCGCGTCAGCCCCAGTTCCCGGGCGGATAGGGTGATGTTCCAGTCGTACCTGTCGAGTACCTGGGAGAGATACCGCCTTTCGACCGACTGTAGAAACGCTCGCAAAGTTCCTGAAGGTTCATCAATCCTTCCTGCTTTATCACGTATGCCCTCAGAGAGCAAGTCCACTTCAAGAATGTCGCCACCCTCCGCAAGGGCCACGGCGCGGCGTATCTCGTTCTCCAGTTGGCGTACATTACCCGGCCAGTCGCAGTTTACTAATGCTTTCAGCGCGCCTGACGTGAAACCCGTCGTGGTTTTCCCGGCCTCACGCGCGGCGTTGCGCAACAGATGGCCCGCCAGCAGTGGAATATCGTCCTTCCTGTCACTCAGCGCCGGCATCTTGATTTTCAACACCTGGAGTCGATAGAAAAGATCTCTCCTGAATGCTCCCCTCGATACCGCCTTCTCCAGATTCGTATTCGACGCCGCTATGACGCGGACGTTTACCTTGCGCGGTGTACTCTCACCCAGCCGTCGGAGTTCACCGTTCTGCAGGACACGGAGCAGGCTGGCCTGGACCTGCGGTGACGCGTCCGCGATCTCATCCAGAAAGACCGTACCGCCGTTCGCTGTCTCGAACAGCCCGGCTCGATCCGAAACGGCGCCAGTAAATGACCCTTTCCTGTGGCCAAATAACTCACTGTGGATCAACTCCCCGGACAGCGCACCGCAATTCTGCGATATAAACAACCGATCCTTGACGACACTGTTATCGTGAATCGCGCGGGCCGCCAGTTCCTTTCCCGTTCCCGTATCGCCCTGAATGAGTACTGGCACATCCGAAAGGGCCGCCCGATCGATCAGGCGATAGACCACCTGCATCGCATGGCTGGCGCCGACAAGCCCGCCCAATCCCTTCCTTCCGGCCGGGTGCCGCTCCTGATACAGCGTCCGTTCCTCCAGTCTGCTTATCATCCGGGCCTGAACCACGCCCACCGACAGAAGTGCGGACAGCGCGGCCAGGAACCTGCGGTCCGCTTCGGAAACGCCCCTGCCGGTACCGCGAAGGTCCAGATACAACGCCCCATGCGCCCCTGACACTGAACGCTGTAGGGGTATACATGCCATCGGACGGCGATCGAAGTCGAAAACGCGCTGCCGTTTCTCGAAAAGCATTTCCGGCCCGGCTTCGCTGCCAAACAACGGTTTGTTGCTCTCGATCACCCGGCGGACTACGTCCCGGATAATGGCCTTCGACGCGTCGTTTTTGCCATCTCGAGGCCGTACCGCCTCGGTCCGCAATTCTCCAGACGCAGCGTCTTTCAACACAACGGCGGCAAAATCAGCGCCCACGACCTCCATACAGATGTCCACCGTCCTGTTCATGAGTTGCGTCAGTTCGAGGCCCCGCCCCAGATCCGCTGCGAGATCGGAGAACGCCGTGATTCTGTCCAGGGCCGGCTGATGCGCCGGCGAAACCGCCGTACCGGGTCGACCTTCCAACCCGGCAAGAAGTTTCAACGCCTGACGGGCAAAGTAGGGTGTCTGCAGTGCAGTCGCCGTGCGCGCCGCCGTCTCGAGCCGCATCCGTGCCAAATCCGGATTTCCGTGCTCAAGATAAAACCGGCCGGCCGCCAGCAGCGAGCGGCACCATTCAAAACGTTGGACCGTCCGGTTGCCCGCGATGGACCGCTCGAACGCTTCTCCGGCTTCGACCTGTCGATTCGCGGCCGCCAACGCGACCCCGATCCCCCGCCACGCCACGACCGGGGTTTCGCCTGTCATACGCGTACCGGGCCGGGCTCTGTCTGCCCACATCACTGCGTCGTCCGCCTTCCCCAGTGCCGAGCAGACCTCCGCCATCAGGCCGAACGCCCAGTACAGCTGATGTGCATCCCTTACATGAGACAGATTCTCCACGGCATTTCTACCATAGGCCATAGCGGAATTCGCATCGCTCTTTTCCAGTGCGATCGAACCGAGGTAAAACTGGCTCACGCCTTCTGTAGCGGTTCGCCTCCAGTCGCGGTTTGACTCCAGCTGTGCGCGGAAGATGTCCTCTGCACGTTTGAAATTCCCGGTTTGAAAGGCGGCCGTTCCGACCAAGTTCATATCGCCGACGAGTCCGGGCCGCCCCTCCTCTTTGGCCGATCGTTCCCAAGCAGATTGGAATCCTGTATGCGCATCTCCAAGACGTTCGTCCAGATGGGCGATACAAGCCCTGAAATAACTGGCTTTCGACCTGTTCACTGCGTCATCGGCCCGCTCGTAGTATTCCGAGATGCGCCTCAGCTGCACCCTCGCTTCCGCCCGCCGCTCCATCCGTACATACAGGTCGGCCAGCCACCCCCTCGCTTCTGTTTCTCTCTTCACCGGTCCCAGCTTGCTGTAGATTGCAATCGCATCCAGGAATGCCCGTTCGGCGTCGTCGTACAAACCGGAACGGGCATTGAGCATACCGAACTGGCTCAGAACCAGCGCCTTCTCACCAGGAGTGTCGGCCGAAACCAGCGACCACGCATCCTGCGCCTTTTTTCTGGCCTCCTCAACGTTGCCCCGCAAAGACAGCGCATTGGAGAAGTCGCACAGAAGCCTTACCGCGGATCTGACGCTGCCGACAGGCACAGTTTCCGGATCATCTCTCTTAAAACACGGCTTCGACAAGTCCTCATACACCGTTAGCGCGCGGGCTGCGTCTTGTACGCTGAACACCCGCTTACCCGCCTGGATAAGGTACTGATCCGCCATTTCGACTTCTCCGGACTTCCCGCGTAACGGTAAGACAGGATCTCGACAGCCTGCGGCGTCCACTCGGGACGATGGGCCTCCTGCATCCGGCCTGCTTGTACAATTCTATCAGCTGGCGCCGAAACCTCGGCAAATAGCGAAGAAGGGGCTGAGGCACGGTGAATCTCCCTTCTCCTCATCAGATCAACAGGATGGTGGGTGTCCATCAGACTGAGTCAAGTTCATCCAGCCTAACCCTGCTCCATCAGCAGCTCCAGCGGATGGATGACTTTGATGCCGGTGCCCTCGCGCAGGTGGATGGCGCACACGCTGCTTTCGGTGACGATGGTATCCGCATTCGCCTCCTGAAAGGCCTGGAACAGCGGTTCTCCCACGGCCTGCGAGAGTTCGTATCCCAGCATTCCCTTCTTCATCCCGAAGGTCCCCGCCATACCGCAGCATGTCCCGGTCTCAACCAGTTCGACCTGGGCGCCGCGGCGTCTCAGATAGTCCATCGCCTGCCGGCCGGCATCCAGGGGCCGCTGGTGGCACGAGACGTGGAATCCGAAGCGGCGGCCCTTGTACAGACTCGTCTCTTCGCCGCCGCCGGCGAGCGTTTCGAGCATTTCCAGGTAAGCGAACAGTTCGTACGTCCGATCGGCCACCGCCACGGCATCCGAACGTCCGTGGAGCAGCTTGGGGTATGACACCTTGAGACAATAGGCCGCCGTCGGCTCCGTGGCCACCACATCGTAACCGGCCTCCACGTGGGGCATCATCAGGCGGACGTTCTCGTCGGCCAGCTTCTCCGCCCGCTTCAGGTCGCCGTACCCGATGTAGGGATAGCCGCTGCCGCGCTGCCTTGGCAGAATGACCTCGCATCCGAGCGCTTCCAGCGCCCCGACCGCCGCCCGGCCCAGTTCCGGCGCATTGTAAGCCGCATATATATCCGCGAAGAATACCGCCTGGCGCACCGGGTCCTTCGACCGTTGTACCGCGCCCCGTTTCCTGAACCATTTCGGCAGCGTCTGGCGCGTGAACGGGGGCAACGCCCGTCTCCGGTCGACACCCGTAAACGCCTCCATCGCCCACCGGAACAACCCGTTCCTCATCATCCAGTTGGAGAGGGGCGCCGTGGCGCAGCCGAACTTCGCCATCCCCTCCGCCGCCATCAGAATCCGGTTCACCCGGGGATGCCCGTTCTGCTCCCCGTCCCGGTCCTTCACGCCGGCGATCATCATGGGAATATCGATTCCGGCCGGACAGATCTCCTTGCAGAGCCCGCAGGAAACACAGAGCGGCGCGAATTCGGCGGCCTTATCCAGTCCGTGCACTTCCGACGTCCACGGGATCCCGATCGGCCCCGGATATATGTAGCCAAAAGTGTGCCCGCCCACCACGCCGTAGGTGGGGCAGATATTCATACAGGCGCCGCAGCGGATGCAATTCAACGCATCTTTGAACAGGGGATCTTCCCGCATCCTGCTGCGCCCGTTGTCGAGTACGATGAGATGCGACTCCCGCGGACTCCGACCGTCACCCACGCCAAGCGGAGACCTCCCCCCCATCATGGTCACGTACGTCGTCAGATGCTGACCCACCGCGCTGATGGGATGCGCCAGCATCATCTGCAATGCATCCTCCACGGTGTCCACGATTTTCTCCCGCCCCATGATGCAGATATGCACGTCGGGAATGCTGGACACGAGGCGCGCGTTGCCCTCGTTCGTCTCGATCACGATCGCGCCGGTCTCGGCCACCCCCACGTTCGCGCCCGTCATCCCGATATCGGCATTCAGAAAAATCGGACGCAGATATTTCCGCACGATCCGCATGATGGCGTCGACGTCGTTCGGCACGTCCTGCTGCGTCACCTCCCGGAAGATCTCCGCCACCTCAACCGCCGTTTTGTGCACCGCGGGGAAGACGAGGTGAAAGGGTTTTTCATTCACCTTCTGGATGATCAACTCGCCCAGGTCCGTCTCGATTACATCCACGCCGGCGTCTTCCAGCGGATGATTCACTTCGATCTCCTCGCTCGTGAGAGACTTGGACTTGGCCACGGTCCTGGCGCTGCGTTTCTTCACAATGTCCAGAATGTATGAAATCGCGTCGGGGCCGTCGTTCGCCATGAATACCCTGGCGCCGCGTTCCCGCACCTTCGTCGCAAACCGGTCCACCAGTTCGTCCTGCTGATCGAGACAGCGGACCTTTACGGAGCGAACCTCATTCCGAAACCCCTCGCCTCCCGGCAGCGCGCCAACCGCCTTGTGCCGGCTGTCCCGCCCGCGCTTCATGGCGCGGTAGAGCGCCGACCGGCTGGATCGCTCTTTCAGCGCGCGATCGATCTTATCTTCCAATAGTTGATACCGGCCCTTCAACATCATCCCCGTCCTTTCGTTCCTAGCCTTTCATGTGTCCTTCCGAAACCCGTCCTGCATGTGGTGTTCTACTGGTCCAGGATGACCGCATGGGCCATCTCCGGTCCATGCACTCCCAGCGTAAGCCGCATCTCGATATCCGCGGTGCGGCTCGGACCGGATATGAACGTGACCGTGGCGTTCTCCGGCTGCGCGGCCATAAACGCCCGGATCCGCGGTCCGGCGTCCATCAAGGACTCCTGGATCTCCTCTGCGCGAACGATTCCCAGATGTATCCTCGGCAACGTGGATACCAGGCGTGTCGCGTCGTTTGTCGCGAATTCGACAAGCGCGCCGGCCTCCGCCACCGCGAACTCGGCCCAGGACACCCCCACGTGGGCGGCGTCGATGGCGCCGGGAAGCGCGCTGCCGTCATAGGGCGGCTTCAACAGGTCGACACCCGCAACCGCACACCGCCGCTCCAGCGCCTGCATCAGTTCGTCCGGCAGTTCGGCCGCCGCCAGCCGGGTGCCCCCGGCCTCGTGAACGACGGAGAGCACTGCCTCTGCGGCCGCTTCCTCGCTGTCCGCCAGGTGTGCGCGCCCTGACAGCGTTTCGTACTTTGAAACAAACCGTTCGATCACGTCTTCCGCCATATCCCCGTCCCCTTTCAATAATTCGTGAAAAATGCCCGGATCGGGCACCCTCAAGGTAAGCGCAAAAGGGCCTCCGGTCAACCGTCTCACGGACGGACTGATTACCTTTTTCATTTGGCGCGATTCCCGCGGAAACGTATATTCATCAGACCTTGTTTTTCGCCTTCACCAGGCGACATCGTTCCGGCCGGCGCCGGTCGATTCGGCTCTTCCAGTCCGGCGAAAACGCCCACGTCGCGAACCGGTTTTCCGCGCTGCGATCCGTTGGCGTCAGGATGCCGGACGGCCTGTGGATAAATCCACCAGCAGGCTCTTTTCCCAGCAAAGGATACAGGGAGCAATCCCCATGTCGAATCCCATTCGTATTGTGCACATCGGTCTCGGGCCTCTGGGCCGGATGCTCGGTCCCTATCTCACGGAAAAGGACCATCTGCAGGTTGTCGGCGCCGTCGACGTGGACCCCGAAAAGGCGGGCCTGAATCTGGGAACCGCGTACAACCTGGAGCGTTCCCTGGGCGTCGCCGTCGCGGGATCACTGGACGCAGGAATGATGAAAGACGCAGACGTGGCCGTTGTCACGACGGTGTCCGACCTCCAGGCGCTGCTCCCCACGCTCGAACAGGTATTGAACGGCGGCCTGGACGTCGTTTCAACCTGCGAGGAACTGGCGTATCCCTGGGTTGCGGAGCCGGAACTCGCCCGGCGCGTCGACGATCTCGCGAAGGCGAACCGGGTGTCCGTACTGGGCACGGGCGTGAATCCGGGCTTTCTGATGGATTTTCTGCCTGCGGCGACGACGGCCGTATGCCGGAACGTGGAATCCATCCTGATCGAACGCATCCAGGACGCATCCCTGCGGCGTCTCCCCTTCCATCAGAAGATCGGCGCGGGACTCTCCGTCGAAGCATTCCGGAAGCGCGTCAAGAGCCGCCGGATCCGCCACGTCGGATTGACGCAATCCATGCATATGGTGGCATCCAGACTCGGCTGGCGCCTTGAACGAACCGAGGATATCGTGGAACCGGTCGTCGCGCGAACGGACGTGCGGGGAACGGACTGGTCCGTTCAGGCCGGCAGGGCCACGGGTGTGAACCAGACGGGAAGGGGTTTTGTGGACAAGCGGGAGGTCCTCACCCTGGTGTTTCGCGCGACCGTGGGCGAAACGCAACCCAGAGACCACATCCGCGTCTTCGGGACCCCTGAAATCGACCTTACGGTCAACGGTGGTATCAACGGAGACGTGGCCACGTGTTCGATCGTTACCAATGCGATTCCGGTCATCCATCGGTCCCCGCCCGGCCTGCGCACCATGGTCGACATCGCCCCGATATCGGCGTTCTAGGCCGGACGCGGACAGCCGTTTTCTCATCGCCGGAGTTCCACGCCCCGGGACCCGCGTCATCCCCTCAGCCCTCCCCGATCTCCGAATGTACGCCGGAAACCACAAACCTGTTGCAAAATAACCACATCTGTGTTATTCTTTCACAGGCTCAGGCCAGGCGCCTGAGGAAGATTTCGGCGTAAGTGCTTGTTTTCCAATATTATTTTGGTGTGAGTCCAAAAGGCCATACTGGTACGGTTTTTGCCCACTCTGATTCACCGCTCTGAATGTGGTCGACGCCTTCCAGTGGAGGTAAGTGCCCTGTCCCGGAAATATCTCGCCATTCTCCCGACGATTCAACCCGTCTCGCCGCGTTGCCCTCGCTCGCGGACCTTACGCAGGTCACCTGCGCTCAGGCGCCTTGCGAGACGGGCGACTCGTCATCCGAATTCAAGCAACCTATTTCCGGGTCAGAACACGTACACGATGTGGCGTACAATTGTCCTTCTCACCCTCGTCTTCGCATTTGCGAAACCCTCACTGTACGCCCAGGATGCCACCGGATACGTGGTCGAACGAATCGAGGTTCGGGGCAATCACAAGACAAAAGCGGACATCATCCTTCGCTCACTACCGATCCACAAGGGTGACCGGCTCACGCCCGGAAGACTGGATGCCAGCCGGGAGTCACTCTACCGTACCCGCCTGTTCCGCACGGTGCACGTCGCGCCGAAGCCCGGCGCGGAACAGGGCAAGGCGGTGCTGGTCGTCTACGTCGACGAGAAAAGGTTCGGCGACGCCGGCGTCAGCTTCGAATACACCGAACTGGACGGATTCGGGCTTGCCGCCGACGCCTATCACGTCAACCTCGGAGGAGAGGGGAAGACCGTAGGCGTGGAGTATTCGCATGGCGAGCGCCTGCAGCGCTTCGGTTTCAGCTACGCCGACCCCTGGCTTACCAGCGGCTGCACGTCGCTACATATGAAAGCCCTCTTTTCAAGGGCCGACCGCGACATGTATCGCAGTTCCGACCCCCAAAAGGGCGGCCTGTACGACCTGGACAGAATCGGCGGCGCGGTGGGCCTCGGAAAGCCCATCGGCGAGGAATTCCGCCTGGTGGTCCGATACGCCCTCGACCAGATTCGGATCAACGACTTCGACGAGCCGAAGGTCTACATCTCGGGCCCGGAATTTACGCGAGAGGTCAGTTCGGCCCTCGGCCGTACGCCTATATCCACCTTCGGCATCGAACTCTTCCGGCAGCCTGCCTCGAGGTTCTGGGGCGGCGCACCGGGATTCGATCTCAATTTCCGGCTGGACTTCGCCCCCGGCGCGCTGGGCACGAACGCGAGCTACCTCCGATCCAGGGTGGAGGCCCATCGTCATTTTGCCACCCTCCCCGGACAGACCCTCAGCGTGGGAGGAAGGGCGGGACTGATCTTCGGATCGCCGCCATTTTTCGAACGTTTTTACCTGGATGGCGAGAATCAGCTCAGGGGGTTTGAAAGGCGGGCGATCGGCCCCGAAGGCGGCACGGAATTTGTCTCCATCGAAGGCGTCTATGCGATCGCGACCCGCCCGATCGGCAGGCTCTACTGCTTTGCCGAATGGGCGGCGATACGCAGACCGGTCGCCGCGTTTCACCGGAGGGATTCGAACGGCACTTATGGAATCGGCGCGCTGCTGTTTAACCGGGTCGACATCAGCTACGGTTTGAAAAGGGGTACGTTAATCGTAAAATTCCACAGGTTCGGCGGCATCAATCTGGGCCTTTGAGTCCGTGGAATCGTCCATTGCAGCGCGGACGGATCCCGTGTGCCCGGTCCATCGCCATTCGGCGGTTCTTTCACCACGGCCCCCGTTGCCGCAACCGCTGAAAACTCACCAATCTCCTGAAATGCATACCATTCGAGGCAAAGCGGAGGCGTCCAGGCGAATTGTCGGCATTTGCGCTTGCCTCTTTTTTTTTGTGCTATCCCAAGGGCGTTCCGACGCCCGCGACGTCGCCGTTGCTGTCGCCGCAAAGAAGGTCTACCTGCAAGCGGACACGCTCAAACTGAACGTCGAACTGGATTCTCTCTTCTCTCGGCGCGCGCTGGATGCCATCGCATCCGGCCTCATCACCTCGGTGGTCATGGAATTCCGGCTGGATTCGGACCGGAAGTCGAAAGCGCTGGAGTACACGCTCGGCATGCGGCTCGACCACGACATCTGGGAGGGAAGGTATCGGGTGGTGCGTAATACCGGCCGCCTGGACACCCTGCAGACTGCCCATTTCGATACGGTCAGGACGTTCTGCTCGAGGCTCAAGGGGCTCACGCTCGGGCTGCTTCCCGACGGACGTGACTTCAAGCTGCGCCTTCGCGTCGGCGTCACACCCATCTCCGTTGAACAGGAGCAGCGCTCACGCCGCTGGCTCAATGTCCTCCAGAAAGGAAGCCTGCTGGAGCTCTTCATCTCGCTGGACCGACCCACGAAACGGACACCCTGGATCGAAGTCGGCCAATTCTCGGCGGAGGATCTGCAATGAGGTCCCTACCCTTGCGATGGCGCATCATTATCGCCCTCATCGCGCTCACCCTGGGTACGACGCTGGTATTGTCCCTGCTGGCGCAACATTTCCTGGAATCCGGCCTGCAGCTGCAGGACAACATCAGCGTAAGCACGAGCCGGGCACTGAACGACGCGGTCAAACTGGCGAGAGATCACTACGAAAGCCGCAAGGCGTCGCTCAGCGATATCGGGAAACACCTCTTCCGTTCACGCCTGCCGGCGGAAGCCGTTCGGACGGGAGACCTGCAGCCAATCCGCGATTTGCTGGACAGATACGACCTGGAAGACACACAGCTCCGGTTTGCGCAGGCCGCGGAAATCGCGTCTCTGAATCTGCAGTGGCCGGTCTCCGGCGCCGTCGTACGCAAAGCCGGTGAGCGCGATGCGTCTCTGGAGATGTTCGTGCCGGTTGACCAGGATGGGCAATCGGGCTCGGCCCTCGTCATCACGAGTCCCATGGTCGAACTCAACAATGTCGAGCAGGCGGTGCAGGCCCATCAGTACCTGCGGATGATCGGAAGCGACCTCAGGGGTGAATTCTTCTTCTATTTCCTGGTCGCGACCATAGGACTGCTTCTGCTTGCCTGCCTGATGGGTGTGCGCATCGGCTTCGGCGTCACGCATCCGCTGGACGATCTCGTCAAGGGAACACGAGAACTCGCCCAGGACAACCTGGACTACCGTATTCCTGCCGGGCGCGACAACGAAATCGGGCTGCTGATCAATTCCTTCAATCGGATGGCGGAAGACCTGACCCAGAACCGCCAGCAGCGTCTCGAGGCGGAAAAAATCGCTGCCTGGCGCGAGATCGCCCGGCGCCTCGCCCATGAAATCAAGAATCCGCTGACACCGATACAACTCACGGTCCAGCAGATCCGCGACAAATATCCCGGCGAAGATCCCGCCTACAGGAAGCTCGTACAGGACTGCACAGAAATCGTCACTGAAGAGGTGGAAAGCCTGAGAAAACTGGTTCAGGAATTCGCCGATTTCGCGCGAATGCCTTCACTTTCCCTGGGAAGGCACAGCCTGAACGACGTGATCACCGATATCGTGCGGCTCTATCCCGAAGCCGGAATTGCACTCGAACTCACGCCGGAGGCGCCCGATCTGGACCTGGACAGCGAACAGATGCGCCGCGTGCTGATCAACCTGATCGAAAACGGGCTTGATGCCGCCGGCAAACAGGGCGGAATCGTCATCCAGACCGAAAACAACCCGAACTGGGTCAAACTACTGGTCGTGGATACGGGCCCCGGCGTTCCCGAACGGGACCGGGAGCGCATCTTTCAGCCGCATGTGACGTCCAAACAAAGCGGAATGGGCATGGGGCTGGCAGAGGTCCGCAGCATCATCGAGAGCCACGGAGGCCAGATCGTCGCGGTGAACGCACCCGGAGGCGGCGCGCAGTTTGAGATTACCCTTCCCATACCCGGGGAACGGGTCCGACAGCCGGAGGAGAGGATATGACGGAACCGACCATTCTGGTGGTGGACGACGAACGAAACATTCGCCGGACTCTGGAGATGATCCTGACCGCCGAAGGCTACCGGGTCGTCTGCGCGGCTTCCGGAAATGAAGCTCTGGTTGCAATAAAGGCCGAGGCGCCTCAGGTCGTTTTGCTGGACATCGTCCTGCCGGGATCGAACGGGATCGAAATCCTGAAGACTGCCCGGCAGAACGATCCGAACCTGGCCGTCATCATGATCTCCGGCCACGGGACCGTCCACGACGCGGTTGTGGCGACAAAACTGGGAGCCTACGATTTCCTGGAAAAGCCTCTGTCCCGGGAAAAAGTACTGCTCACGCTCTCCCACGCTCTTGAGAGCGTCGAGCTGACCGAAGAAAATCGCAATTTGCGACAAAAGTTCGAGACGCGATTCGAAATGGTGGGCAAGAGCGGCGCCATCGCGTCTGTACGTGAACAGATCGGAAAGGTCGCGCCAACCAACGGTCGTGTCCTGATCCTGGGCGAGAGCGGCACGGGCAAGGAACTGGTCGCCAGGGATATCCACAAAAACAGCCGGCGCGGCAAGGGTCCGTTCGTCAAAGTCAACTGCGCGGCGATTCCGGAGGAGCTCATCGAAAGCGAACTGTTCGGCAGCGACCGCGGCGCGTTTACGGGATCTGTGAAAACGCGCGACGGCAAGTTCCTCCAGGCCGATGGCGGGACGCTCTTCCTGGACGAAATCGGGGATATGAGCCTGAGCGTCCAGGCCAAGGTCCTGCGGGCCCTCGAACAGGGGGAATTCGAACGGGTTGGCGGCTCGAAAACCCTGAAGGTGGATGTGCGGGTGATCGCCGCGACCAATAAGAACCTGCAACAGCAGGTCGAGAACGGAGCTTTCCGGGAGGACCTCTACTTCCGGCTCAATGTCGTGCCCATCACGGCCCCGCCACTGAGGCATCGAAAGGAAGACATACCCCTGCTCTCGGAGCATTTCCTAAAGGGATACGCCGACGAGAACGACTTCCGCCCGAAGGAAGTCACCCCGGACGCGATGGAAGCCCTGAAGAATCACAGCTGGCCGGGAAACATCAGGGAACTCAAGAACCTTATTGAGCGCCTTTCCATCATGGTCGCGGAAGATACGGTCCACGTCCATCATCTGCCCGGTCTGGACGGACCCGAACCCGACCGCGGCGCCGACACCCCCGGCGACACTCCCTTACTGCCCGGCGTCGAGTCCGGAAAGAGCCTGCAGGAAGTCCGGGAGGCTGTGGAGAAGGCTTACATTTCAGGTGCATTGAAGGACAACGGCTGGAATGTATCAAAGGCCGCCAGATTGCTTGGCGTTGACCGTACAAACCTCCACAAGAAAATCAAGTATTACAATATCGAGCGCTGACGGGATGAATCGGCGGGTGGATGATTGGAACTTCTTCGGACAGGACGCCAGGTTTGAAAGCCGCGTTCCTCATTCTTCTCCCGGTTCTCATCTGGGTCTCGGATGCCCGCGCGCAGTCCGACGGCGTTTCCCGGTTCGAGAAGTTCTACCGGGGCGCCCGGCTTCGATACAATCGCGTGGAAGGTCCCTTCCTGGGATATCGCCTGTCCCTCCGCCACAAGGACCGTCCGCGACTCACCGTCTTCGCGGAAAGTGGATACGGCTTTGCCAGCCGTTCGGCCCGGTGGGAAGCCGGCCTGGAATACCGCAGCCCGGAAATCAGCATGAACGTCGCTGTTTTCGACAGGTCCGATACGCCCGACCGCGACATCGTGGGGACCACCGAAAACAGCCTGTTCAGCCTCCTGTTCAAATGGGACCACCACGACTATTTCCGGTCGAAAAACGGATTAGAAGCGAATATTGCCGTCACGAGGAAAAAGAGGCTCTCGCTCGTCAGTGGACTGACCGGATACCGCTGCGAGCCCATGCCAGTCAGCACCGCATGGAGCCTGTTCTTCCGGAACCGCCCCTTTCGAATCAACCCGACCGCGCGGTCGGGAGATGTCGGCGTACTGCACGCCGGCGTGGTGGTCGACACACGCGTCAGCAGCCCGCTTTTCCGAAACGCCTGGTACGGTCGGATACGCTACGAGCGAGGCTTTCGGGATTTCACGTTTCACGGCCTCACGCTGGAGGGCAAGCGCTATCAGAAGGCAAAATTCGGAAGGCAGGGCGTGATTCTTCGGGCTCGGTTGAGCGCGCGACAGAGCGAGGCGCCTCAGTACCTGTTCGGGCTGGGCGGCGCCGGTACCCTGCGCGGGTACGACATCAAGGAATACCGAGCCAATCGTCTGGTCTTACTCAACGTCGAGTACGCCTTCCGGGGCGACGTCCTTCCCGGAATCCCTATCAAAGGGTTCAATCTGCTCAACCTCACGATGTTTGCGGATGCGGGATGGACCCGGCGGATGCCGGAGTCCGCCCACCTGTTCGCAGGATTCGGAGACATGGACTTCACATCCTTCAAGACGAGCACAGGGCTCGGCATTGCGCTGCCGCGGCAACTCCTCCGGCTGAACGTCGCCCGCCGGCTGGACAGGGCGGATGACGCCTGGACCCTTTCGGTCAGACTCAGATTCAATCTCTGATCCGGCCCCTTCCGTCCCAAAAAAGAAGCCCCGGGGATCTCTCTCCGGGGCGGTTTATTTCGTGCGTCGTGGACGGCAATGCTTCGGGCGGGCGAAGGCCCGCCGCGGTCTGCGCGCTCAATATTTCAGCCGACACACCGACCGTGACGCAGGTCGGGTAAACGTCCGGCTCAGGTGCCCTCCTGCCAGGAGCCGAGATACCGTTCCTGGTCGGCGGTCAGCGTATCAATCTCTATGTCCATCGCCTCCAGTTGCAGCCGGGCGACCTCGCGGTCGATTTCATCGGGCAACCGGTACACCCGGGGCTCCAGTGAATCGGCGTTCCTGATGCCGTATTCAACCCCAAGGGCCTGGTCGCAGAACGACAGAGACATCACCGTGGACGGATGGCCCTCCGCGCACGCGAGGTTCACGAGACGGCCCTCGCCGCACAGGAACAACGAGCGGCCGTTCAGGGTATATTCGTGAAACAGTGGCCGAACTTCCTCTTTATTTTCCGCCATCGCCTCCAGCCCGTCCACGTCGATCTCCAGATCGAAATGGCCGGCATTGGCCACCACCGCGCCGTCCTTCATGGCCTTCATATGTCCCGCGCTGATGACGTGCTTGTTGCCGGTCACCGTCACAAACAGGTCGCCGATACCGGCCGCGTGCGCCATCGGCATCACCCGGAACCCGTCCATTCGGGCCTGCAGCGCGCGAAACGGATCCACTTCCGTGACGATGACCTCTGCGCCCAGTCCCCGCGCCCTTGACGCCACGCCCTTGCCGCAACTGCCATAGCCGACAACGACGACCGCCTTGCCGCTGATCAGCAGGTTGGACGCCCGCACGACGCCGTCCAGCGCCGACTGTCCCGTTCCGTAGAAATTGTCCATCAGGTGTTTGGTATCGCAGTCGTTAACGGCAATGATGGGATATCTCAGCGCATTGTCCTTTTCCATCGCACGCAGGCGGATGATGCCGGTCGTCGTCTCCTCGCAACCGCATACGATCTCCGGTATCTGTTCTGGGTAGTTCGTATGCACCTCGTTGACCAGGTCGCAGCCGTCGTCGATGGTCACATGCGGCCGGGTTTCTATAACCGCACGAAGATACCGGTAGTAGTCGTCCCGCGTCTCGCCCTTGTAGGCATAGACCGCGACGTCCTCGGCCGCGAGCGCCGCCGCAACGTCGTCCTGGGTGGAAAGCGGATTGCAGCCGGTTATCGACACGCTGGCGCCTCCGGCCCGCAGCGTCCGCACAAGCACCGCGGTCTCTTTGGTTACGTGGAGCGCCATGCCGATCCTGTATCCGGAAAGCGGCTTTTCCCGCGCGAAGCGTTCCCGTATCTTCAGCAGGGCGCCCATCTGCTTCTCGGCCCAATCGATATTCCTGAATCCCTGTTCCGCAAGACCGATATCCTTTACCTCGTAACCCACTTCAGTCTCCTCTCCTTCCTTGACAGAACTTGCTTCCGGCGCGACAAACGCGATTCAACGGCCGGCCGGGAGACGCTCCTCTACGCGAGCTTCCCCGCGGCCGGGCACCAAAGGCGCCAACCTTACATAACTAGCTCTTGAACAAGTACTTAGCCCTTTTAGACCTTCAAAAGGCAACGGAACACATAGGTGCCATGCGGCGAAAGGCTAAAAGGACTAAATTGGGGCTAAAACCGAGGGTTAAAAAGGGGTTCTCCACCTATCTCTAACCTCAATGTGAAATAAATCAGG
>JAAXHE010000218.1 GCA_012271065.1 Candidatus Latescibacterota bacterium | reverse complement strand
TGGGCATCGACAAGCCGGACGTGCGCCTGGTGATTCACGCGGACATTCCCGGTTCGCTGGAGAACTACATGCAGGAGGCCGGCCGTGCCGGTCGAGACCGGAAGACCGCGCGATGCGTGCTCCTTTTTACGCCGGAGGACGTGGAACGGCAGTTCGGCATGTCTGCGGCGTCGCGACTGACCCGGCGGGAAATCCACGGTGTACTGTGGGCACTCCGCAATCTGGACCGGAAGAAACGGCTTGGCGGCGAAGTTGTTGCAACGTCAGGTGAAATACTCGGAGAGGACGACGAAAATGCCTTCGAACGGGACTCCGCTACGGACGATACTCGTGTGCGGACCGCCGTCTCCTGGCTTGAAGAAACGGTATTGTTGTCCCGGGAGGAAAACCGGGTACAGGTATTTCCATCGTCTCTGCGAGTCAACACGGTGAAGGAGGCAAGTGCCAGAATCCAGAGGCGAAGGATTGCAGGGGGATATCGACGGCAGTTGCTGAGAATCGTCGAAGCACTCATCGATGCGGACCCCGACGAAGGTATCACCACGGACGAACTGATGGGCGTGTCCGGGTTGAGTCCCGAAGGCGTACGTCGCGCCATGTACGATCTCGAGCGGCTTGGTATCGCCAGCAATGATACTGCGCTCACTGCCTTTGTTCACGCTGGCGTAGCGCGACACTCACGTAAGCGCTTTGATGAAGCGGTGGAGTTGGAGACAGGTTTGATTGCGCAGATGCGCGAGACCGCACCTGATATGAGCAAGGGAGACAAATGGCCACTCTTCTTGCGCCTTGCCTCTCAGAAGCTGCGAGACGAGGACGTGGCCGATCCCCTTCCCGAGAGATTGTGGCGCATTCTGCGCAGTATCGCCAATGACGGACGCGGTGAAGGCGGTGACGCGGGCAGTCTGGGTATACGACGACGAGACCCCGATACCGTGAACGTTGAACTGCGACGCGAGTGGACGGGCCTCGCTGAACTCGCGTCGCGCCGGCGTGACGGGGCGACGCTTCTACTCGATCACCTGCTGTCCTGCCTGCCCCCCAACGCTCGCGGCACAGACCTGCTCGCCGAGACGACCCTCGGCAAACTGCTGGCCGCGATCACTTCGGATATCGTCCTGAAGAGCAGGAATCCGGAAAAACTGTTGGATCGCGCCCTTTTGTGGCTCCACGAGCAGGAGGTTATCCGACTCAACAAGGGCCTCGCGGTATTTCGTCCTGCGATGACCATCAGGCTGACAGATGAGACGCGAGGCTTCGCCAAGCCTGACTTCGAACCGTTGAGGCTTCACTATAAGGGCCAGGCTCTGCAGATCCATGTCATGGCGGAATTCGCACAGCGCGGGCTCGACAATATGGCCGACGCGTTGCGACTGTCGCTTGACTATTTCAGTCTCACACAGGAAGCTTTCCTCAGCCGATGGTTGCCGGAAAGGGGCAAGGAAGTCGAGCGGGAGACTACGCCCGAATCCTGGCGGGCAATCGTCGAGAGCCTCAAGAATCCCGTGCAGCAGCGCATTGTCGCGGATGATCGGGAGCAGGTGAACGTCCTCGTGCTCGCCGGTCCAGGTTCCGGCAAGACGCGCGTGCTGGTACATCGCATCGCGTATCTCGTCCGCGCACGTCGCGAGAATCCCAGGGGAATTCTTGCGCTGGCCTACAACAGGCACGCGGCGGTCGAAATCCGAAAACGACTGAAGGATTTGATCGGAGACGATGCCCGGGGTGTGACCGTCCTCACCTGCCACGCCCTGGCGATGCGACTCGTCGGTGTGAGTTTTCAGGATAGGGAACGGCGGCCGCTGGACGACGGTGCCTTCCGGGAGGTCTTGCGCCAGGCGGTGGCACTGCTGCGCGGCGAGGGTCTGGAGCCGGAAGACGCGGACGATCAGCGGGAGCGGCTGCTCAGGGGCTTCCGCTGGATCCTGGTGGACGAATACCAGGACATCGGCGCCGAACAATATGCGCTGATTTCGGCCCTCGCCGGAAGGACCCTTCAGGACGAGGATCGTAAGCTCACGCTCTTCGCGGTGGGTGACGACGATCAGAACATCTACGCCTTCAATGGCGCATCCGTCGAGTTCATTCGTCGGTTCGAAGCGGATTACGGTCCGAGGCCCAGCTACCTCATCGACAATTACCGCTCGACCGGCAACATCATTACAGCGGCTAACGACCTGATCAAACCCGCTCGACAGCGGTTGAAGACCGAAAACCCGATCCGCATTGACCGCGCGCGAGCGAAGAATCCGCCAGGCGGCGACTGGGACGGGCTGGATCCGGTCGCACGGGGAAGAGTTCAAGTACTGCCTTCGATTCCAGATCCGATTTCGCAGGCGCAGGTCGCCATGAGAGAGTTTCAGCGCCTCGCAGATTTATCGGCGAATTGGGATTGGTCCGCGTGTGCGGTGATCGCGCGCGAGTGGAAATACCTGGACCCGGTGCGCGCGTTCTGTGAAGTGAATGGTATCCCGGCGCAGATGGCGAATGAGGGAATTCCCAGTTTCTGGCACCTGCGGGAAACCCGCGCGTTTGTGGAATGGCTGCGCGGCAGGGACACCCGCCTTGTGGATGCATCGGGCCTGACTGAGTGGGTGGAAGCTCAGCCGAAGGGGACATGGACCGAACTTCTGCGGCAGGCACTCGACGAGCACGCCCTGGAAGCCGGAAATCGCGAAGTGCCGGTGGACCACTTCATCGAGTGGCTTGCAGAGTGGGGGCGGGATGTACGTCGCCGCCAGCGCGGGCTTTTATTGTCGACGGCGCACCGCGCCAAGGGTCTGGAGTTCGATCACATCGTGGTACTCGACGGCGGCTGGGACAAGAGGAACGGTGGCGAAGACGACGACGCGCCGCGCAGGCTCTACTACGTGGCGATGACACGCGCTAAACAGACGCTCGCGCTTGTTCACTTTCAGGGATCCCGACACGGAGGTCGTCCCGTACGGTCGGACACCGTTAGCGAACCAGCACCAGCAGCGTACCTGGAGCCGCTCCACCCGGCGCCCTATAGATTTCCCGATAACGGCGCAATTCTGCACCGCAAGACTGATGCTGTCGCGGAAAACTCCAGCGAACTCAGCCGCCAATACCGGCGACCGACACTGAGTGAGGTCAACTTAGGCTTTGCCGGTCGACGCCACGCAGGACATCCCGTGCATCGCGCAATAGCCGCACTTTCACCAGGCGATCAGATTTCGACACGGGTTACGGATACGGGAACATGGGAACTGCTGGACCGGTCAGGGATGGTGGTGGGGCGCCTGGCTCAGGCGTTTGAACCCCCGCCGGATACGCGGTGTGTAATCGCCACGGTCTACGCGGTCGTGACGTGGACCCGTGAAGCGTCGGAACCGGGGTTCCGTGAACATGCAAAGTGCGATACCTGGGAGGTTGTGGTACCGGAACTGGTGTTTGAACCTGAGGGCGGGTAGGCTTGCGATGAAGGGCGACAGGGTGGCAGATGTTATGGCGTCAGGCAGCCAAATCCTATGGAAACCGGAAGGCATCGCCGTGGAAATCCGATGTCAAATCGCCTTGATTCAATTGCGTTTATTCGATGCTGGTCGACGAACCGGTTTCCGGTTTTCCAGGTCTCCATAGATGATTTCGCGCAGATCTTGCCACGAGCAGGACTCTAACGGATCGGACGAACCCGGATTGCCCGTACTTAAATCAGGAAGCCGGTATTGAGTTTGATACTTCGGCCCGGCGAGTATCTCTCTCAGTCCTTCCTCGACCACCGCGCGCAATGTACAACCCGACTTCCTGGCGTACTGTTTTGCTCTCGCCAGAAGTTCGTCTTGAATATCAATCGTTGTTTTCATAATTCCCATATTACCCATATTATATGATACAGTCAAGCAATAAATGCGGGTATTTGGTCGAAACCACCTATGTCCACTGTATGAGAAATCCTGTTTAGCCAGTCCAATGTCGATCGATGTTCGTCGTTGAACGACTCCGAGATCCAGATTACTGACCTTACAGGTGGATCTGAATCCAACGCAGAAGTGTACGTCGGTAATTTGCCTAAATGGTCGTGATCTGTACCGCCAAACGGATTCTCTATCACAATTCGAGAATTGTCATTCGTATCGTTACAAAGTAAGTCAGCCGAATACTTACCAACCGATACTTCGGTGACCACATCCTCTGTATCGATTTCTATACCTATAGCTCCGCCCAACAGATTCAGGTTCTCTGCCAACCATTTCGTAAAACTCGTGGCCTCATTCCTAGCGCGGCTTCGCAATGCTCA
>JAAXHE010000086.1 GCA_012271065.1 Candidatus Latescibacterota bacterium | reverse complement strand
CTTGAACATGTATTCCAATTCTCCCCATCGTTACATTTCAATTGACCTGGAGGTCGGGAAGAACGACGGCCGCATCCGTGCGTTCGCCGCGGTTCGCACGGACACCGATCGGTCCATTATCTTCCAGAAGGGAAGCCTGAAAACGGCGTTGACGGAACTCGACGAATTCGCCAAAGGCGCGGATTTCCTGCTCGGCCATAACCTGATTGCCTTCGATCTGCCGCATCTCGCAGCGGAGAAATCGGACCTCCGGCTCCTGAAACTGCCCGCCGTCGATACACTGAAACTGAACCCTCTCGCCTTTCCGCGCAATCCCTATCACCACCTCGTGAAGCACTATCAGGACCCACAGCTCAAAAGGGGGAGCATCAACGACCCGGAACTCGACGCGCGCCTCGCCCTGGATCTCTTCCGCGACCAGTGCGGTGCATTGGAAGCGGTCAGTCGGGACGCCCCGTACCTGACCCTGGCGTGGCACTGGCTCACCTCCGCTGTGGGTGACGGGACCGGGAGCGATGCCTTTTCCGGAAATGAAGCGACGGGGGTCGACGCATTGTTCTCCGCGCTGCGACGGACTCAACGTCCTTCGGACGCCGAGGCGCGCGCGGCCATAGGCAGCCTCTTGAATGGCAACGCCTGCAAGAACAACGGCCAAGCTGTTGTACAGAATATCGAAAAGGTCGGCTGGCCTCTTGCTTACGCCCTTGCCTGGCTATCGGTGGCCGGGGGAAATTCGGTGATGCCGCCTTGGGTACGACATCAGTTCCCGGATGCCGGTAAGCTCGTTCGCCGGTTGCGGGACAGGCCGTGCGGCGAGTCGGACTGCGAATGGTGCAATGAGCGGCACGACCCGCGTAAGGAACTGAAGCGATGGTTCGGATTCGACGACTTTCGACCGGAACCAGCCGACAAAGACGGTCGCCCGATGCAGCAGAAAATCTGCGAGTCGGCAATGAAGGGCGAGCATGTCCTTGGAATCCTGCCGACCGGTACCGGCAAGTCGCTCTGCTATCAGATCCCCGCTCTGTCTCGCTATGACAAGATAGGCGCGCTGACCGTGGTGATTTCGCCGCTCGTCGCACTCATGGCTGACCAGGTTGCCGGGCTGGAAGCAAGGGGAATATCCTCCTGTGTGGCCATCAACGGACTGCTATCGATGCCCGAACGCGCCGATGCGCTGGACCGGGTGCGTCTCGGGGACGCCGGGATGGTACTCGTTTCGCCCGAGCAACTCCGCAGTCACTCCTTCCGTCGTGTCCTGGACCAGCGCGAAATCGGCGCGTGGGTGCTGGACGAAGCCCATTGCCTCTCGCGGTGGGGCCACGATTTCCGTCCCGATTACCGCTATATAGGACGGTTTATCCGTGAGAAGGCGGGAGAGGAGCCGATCCCCCCGGTGATATGCCTGACGGCGACCGCAAAGCCCGACGTGGTCGCGGACATCAGACAGCATTTTCGGGACGAGCTACAGATTGAGTTACGTGTGTTCGACGGCGGGGCCCAGCGCACGAATCTGGATTTCGTCGTCGTACAGACGACCGAACCGGAGAAATTCGCGCACATCCATCAGATACTGATGGCGGACCTGCCGACGGATACCCCCGGAGGCGCCATCGTCTATTGCGCCACGCAACGCCAGACGGAAGAGGCGGCGCAGTTCCTGCAGCTTAAGGACGTCGACGCGGAACACTTTCACGCACGGCTGCCCCCAGAGACGAAGAAGAGCGTGCAGCAGCGATTCATCGAGGGCGAACTGCGCGTGATAACCGCCACCAATGCCTTCGGCATGGGCATCGACAAGC
>JAAXHE010000124.1 GCA_012271065.1 Candidatus Latescibacterota bacterium | reverse complement strand
GTATCGATCACGGCCTCGCCCACGTAATCCTGGATCGTGGGATAGTCCGCCACCCGCATGCCCACGTCCGCGTGCCTCCTGGCGGTGGTGTGCCGCCTTGCGATATCGATCATTCCAAGTGAGATTCCGTTCCAGCAGGCCGACGAGCACAGCAGGAAGAACGGATCCACCGTCTCGTCGTTGGAATTCGCCCCGTCGCCCACCGGGCCTACCAGCCTGCTCTCCGGCATCGTGACGTTGTCGACCTCCAGCGTGCCGGACTGATTCCCGCGCAGACCCAGGCCGTCCCACAGGGACGGCTCCGCTTTCACCTCGTCGGCCATGACGAGAAAACACGACAGATTGGAATAATCGCCGGCGAAATCCGGACTCGTCGTCTGCACGATGTACCAGTCGGCAAAACCCGCGGACGTCGTCCACGATGCCTTCTTGCGCACCTTCCAGCCGCCATCCACCCGCTCCGCTCCCGACGATATCGGATACCAGAAGTGAGATCCCGTCTCGGGGTCCGAATAGGACAGGGTGCCCACCAGCACGTCCCTGTCGAGGCGTTTCATGAGGTCCTGAAGCGTCGGATTGTCGTGCGCCCGGAACATGGCGGCGGCGACGGCGCCGACGTGCATGGTATAACACATCGCAGTACTCGCGCAGCCGTAACGCGCGATCGTTTCCACCACCATCGCCGTGCACGTATGGTCTTCTCCCAGGCCTCCCCAATCCCGGGGCACGTTCAATCCCAGGAGGCCCAACGAAGCCAGCGCCTCGAAGTTCTTCCGCGGAAACACGAGTTCGCGATCGCTCTCAACCGCGTTATCCCGCAGCGTCGTCCGGCACAGGTCGATCAGTCTTTCCTGGAGCGCCTTCTGTTCGTGCGTCAATACCCACTGGGGGTCCCAGTCGTAGTCCAGACCCCAGAACGCATCCGGGCCCCACATCTTCGACTTGCTCATAACGCCTCCCGGTTTCTTTGGAAGCTGTTTTAATATTCTCAGCGGTCTTCGCGCGGCTCGCCGTCGCCTTCGAGCTTTATTCCGTATGCGTCGCCAAGCTCCATGACGGGATGCTCTTCGGACATCTGGAACTTGACGAGCAGTTCCCGCGCAATCATGTCCCGTTCCTGCTGGTTGTCGGGCAGCGCCATATTTTCGGGCACCAGCACCCAGCCGTTGATATTCCGGTCGAAAACCGCCGGCTTCCCTTCTTCGTATCCCATATGTACATCTTCCAACCAGTTCAGGTCCCGCCAACCCATCGCCTCGATGTACCCCTTCAGGAACGGCGTCAGGAGCGCATAGTCCGGCGGCAGGTTCACGTCGTACCGGTATCCGATGTGCTGTCCGATTTCCTTCTCGCGGTCCGAGTCAAGCCCCGTGGACTTCAGGTAGTAGTTCACGTCTCTGGCTTCGTCCATCGGATCCTCCTGATTCAGTGTCCCGGAAAGTGGAGCGCAAGACCGGTGGTGTGCGTTGCGGTCCTCTTCCTTCCTCCTTTTTCCTTCTTCCTTATTACTTGCGTCTTCCCGCCGTTCAATACCTGTTCATCTCGGGATGCCCCACCGTATAGCGGGTGCCGGCAAGCGGCACCTCCGCCATGGCGGATGCTTCCATCGTGAGCGCGGCAAGGTCCTCCGGCTCCAGGGAATGGACGTCGGTCTTGCCGCAGGCCCTGGCGAACATCTGGCATTCGATGGCGAGGGTATGCAGGAAATTATACACCCGTTCTGCCGCCTCGTCCGGGTCCAGGCGGCTGCGAAGCACCGGATCCTGGGTGGCCACGCCCACCGGACACAACCCGGTATGGCAATGATAGCAGGATCCCGCAGGAACGCCCACCGTTCCCTCGTAGTCCGCCTCCGGAATATCCTTGTTGCAATTCAGCGCCACCATCGCCGCGGTGCCGATGGCCACCGCGTCGGCTCCAAGAGCGAGCGCCTTGGCCACGTCGGCTCCGTTGCGGATGCCTCCCGCATAGACGAGCGTAATCTCCCCGGTCTTTCCGACGTCGTCCAGCGCCTTTCTGGCCTGCCTGATGGCCGCGATACCCGGCACGCCCGTCTCCTCGGTAGCCAGGTGGGGGCCCGCCCCGGTAGAACCCTCCATCCCGTCCATATAGATGCTGTCGGGCCCGGTCTTGGCCGCCATCCTCACATCGTCGTAGACCCGCGCCGCGCCGAGCTTCAGCTGGATGGGTATCTGCCAGTTGGTGGCTTCCCGAATCTCCTCGATCTTCAGGGCCAGATCGTCGGGGCCCAGCCAATCCGGGTGCCTGGCCGGCGAACGCTGGTCGATCCCCGCCGGCAACGAGCGCATTTCAGCCACCTGGTCCGTCACCTTCTGGCCCATCAGGTGCCCGCCGAGGCCCACCTTGCACCCCTGGCCGATGAAAAACTCCACGCCGTCGGCAAGACGCATGTGGTGCGGATTGAACCCGTAGCGGGACTGAATGCACTGGTACAGCCACTTCTCCGAATACCGACGCTCGTCGGGCAGCATTCCGCCTTCTCCGGAACAGGTTGCCGTGCCCGCCATTGTGGCCCCTCTCGCCAGCGCCACCTTCGCTTCGTAAGACAGCGCACCGAAACTCATCCCCGTGATGTAAATGGGAATATCCAGCACCAGCGGCCGTTCGGCCATCGGTCCAAGCACCGTCTTCGTTTCGCATTTCTCGCGGTACCCCTCGATGACGAACCGGGTGAGCGTGCCTGGCAGAAACGTCAGGTCGTCCCACGACGGGATCTCCTTGAAAAGCGCCATGCCGCGCATGCGGTACCGCCCCAGATTCGCCTTTATGTGTATATCGTCGATCACATGAGGCGGAAACATGAAATTCTTGCCCAGGACCTGCGGATTCCGGCCGGTCCCTGCATTGCCGTTGTCCGAATGTGGTTCCATTACGTATCACTCCTGATTTTGCACACGGAGATGACCCCTTCACCCGGGGCGACGCTCCGACTGGCAGGCGTTCCTGTGATTCGCATTCATTATGGATGGGATTTCGCCAGATAATACGGAAAGGACGCGGGATCTCAAAGGAGGAAACGGTACGGGGGCGAATGGGGACGGGGCGGACCCGCGAGTCGACGCAGGCTCAGAAGCTGTTTTAAAATTACCGGTGAGTTACCGAGCGCGAGCGAAAAAGTGGCGGTTAAGAGGCGCGAGGGGCGCGCAGCGCCGACGGGAGAATCCGGCTATGAGAGGCGAGCAAGCGCAGCCT
>JAAXHE010000123.1 GCA_012271065.1 Candidatus Latescibacterota bacterium | reverse complement strand
TCGCGGTTGTAGAGAATCAGGCAGTTGCCGCCGAAGACGGGGATCCCGTAGGCCCGGCCGTCCGCCTGGAAGTGGGATACCGAGGTCTTGAAGAAGTCCTTCTCCAGGTCCAGCGCCCTGTCCGGCTGCCGGCAGTACGCATCGAGGGGTTCCAGCTTGCCGCTCGGGACGAAGCGCGGGAAGTGCTCGTCGGCGAACATCATGACGTCCGGCGCCTCCCCGGCCAACAGCAGCTTCTGGATCTTGTCGGTGTAGCGGCCCGTAATGTACTCCCCCTTGACGCCGATCCCCGGGTGGCGCCGCCCGAAGGCCCGGATGATCTCCTCCCACATCTGGTGCTCGCGGTACGAGCCCCAGTAGGAGAACCGCAGGGCCGACTCTTTCGCGGCGTAGTAGTAGGCCCAGGTGTCGCCGAACATCCAGAGTCCCGCCCCCGTTCCGAAGAGCACGAAGGCTCCCCAGCCCATGGGGCGGGCCAGGGCCCCGGCCCCCCTTCGTCCCGCCAGCCAGGCCGTGCCCCCCGCCGCGGCGGACAGCAGCCAGAGGACCGATTCTCCGCACCAGGATGGACAGCTCACGCGCATCGGCCTTAGGCTTGGCAGGGATGGAGCACGTCGTCATCTACCGGGAGGCCGGGCGTTACGCCGGCTGGCCCGCCAACTACGGCATCTGGTCCTGGGCGGACGAGATCGTCGTCGGCTTCACCCTCGGCTACCACGACAGCGGCGGCGGCTTCCACGCGCGCGACCGCTCGCGGCCCTTCGCCGGCATGCAGGCGCGCAGCCTCGACGGGGGCGTCACCTGGACCACGGGTCCGACGCCCTGCCGGACCCCCGGGGACCGGGGCCTCTCCGCCGACGAGCACATGACCGATGGCCTCCGCGTCGGCGAGGCCCTCCGCGACCGGGAGATGCTGGCCGAGCCACCCGGCGGCATCGACTTCTCCCATCCCGACTTCGCCCTCATGTGCGCCAAGACGGGGCTGGATGCGGGCACCCTCTCCTTCTTCTACACCTCCATGGACCGCTGCGCCTCGTGGCAGGGCCCCTTCCGTCTGCCCATGTACAGCCCCACCGGCGTCGAAGCGCGCACCGACTACCTGGTCGACGGCGCCTCCACCTGCACCCTCTTCCTCACGGCCACGAAGGCCGACGGCAGGGAGGGACGCGTCTTCTGCGCCCGCACCGACGACGGCGGACGCACCTTTCCCCTGCGCGCCTGGATCGGTCCCGAGCCCGAGGGCTTCGCCATCATGCCCGCCAGCGTTCGTCTTCCCGGAGGGCGCATCCTGGTGTCCGTGCGATGCAGGGGAGGCGGCGGAAGCAGGGAGGGCAATTGGATCGACCTGTACTGTTCGGACGACAACGCGGCGAGCTGGCGTTACGTCAACCGGCCGGTCGCCGAAACCGGAACCGGGGGCAACCCGCCCGCTATGATTCTTATGGCTGACGGGCGCCTGTGCCTGGTATACGGATATCGCGACGCGCCCTCGGGGCTGCGGGCGGTATTGAGCGAAGACGAGGGAGCGACGTGGTCCGAGCCCGTTATCCTGAGGGATGACGGCGGTGACCACGACGTCGGGTATCCACGCGCGGTGCAGCGGCCGGACGGCAGGGTCGTATCCGTATATTATTATGACGACGAACCCGACGGCGAGCGCTATATTGCAGCCACCATCTGGTAACGGGAACGCGGAGAGGGACCGGATTCCACGACGATCTCGCCACTAGAGTTCCGCGACGCCTGGATTTATCGGGGCTTGACATCGCGCACACAGACCTTATTTTGAAGGGACATTGTTGAGAAACGCCAACTCACACGGAGGAAAGCAAATGGCAGAGCTGCACAGTTCGTGGCATCGGGATTTCGACGTTTACGACCGTCTGGAGGAACTGGGGATCGATCTGGGATCGAGGGAGGACGCGTGTCCGGCGCCTCAGGGAAGGCGGATCTGCATGGCCACGTTTACACCTTCCGGTCTGGTGTTTACATCGGGCACAGGCGGTGGGGTCGGCGCGGTCACCAACGACGACGCGGACGTGGAAGCCGGTTTCGAGGCGGGCAGAGAGGCGGGCATTTCCCACGTCGTAACGCTGCATTGGGCGCTGGACCCGTACGGCACGCTGAACGACGTGTGGTATTGCGTAAAATGCATCGGGATGGTGAATTCCGCCGGCGGCGGATCCTTTTCCAAGTCACCCCAGGTCGTGGACGGGTACAGCACGGTCTTTCACGACGTGTTCGGAGGTCCGGGTTCGCGGTTTGGGGAAGACGGGATGGACGCGTCGCTGTCGGGATGGCACGCCAGGAGCGCGGTGGCGGGGTTCGACCTTCCGGGCCATTGCAAGATCGAACCGGAAATGATCGTGCAGATCGATCCGGACCTGGCGTTACGGATCATCAGGGAACGCGGGCCGCACGTATAGGCGCGGAGAAGAAAAGCGAAAGAGAAACGGGGGCGAGATTGAGCGCCCCCGTTTTCAATTGCGTTGTAATTGAGGGCCGTCCACCGGCGCAAGCCAGATTCAAAATCCACCCTTCCTCAAATTCCCTGCCTGCTGTGGGACAAAGTATCCTCACACGGAGACACAAAGGCACCAAGGACACAAAGGGAAAGCCGGAATCAGCCGTAAGGCGGGCGCCCACAAGGGACGCCCCTACACCTGTGCGCTTGCCGGTAGGTCCCGTCGACACATTCCATTGCGGTGTTTCACGACGACACCATCTTCAGCTTCTCCGCGATCCAGAACTTAATGATCGACTGCCGGGTTACGCCCAGACGACTGGCTTCCCTGTCCAGAGATTGAACCATCCAGATCGGAAAATCGACGTTTACCCGCTTCGGTTCCTGGGCAGGCCTTCGTGCCCGATCGAGGTCCAGGTACCCGGTTATATCTTCTCCGTTGTCGAATTTTTCGTCAAGTTCCTTCGCTTTCATAAATTTCGATCTCCTCCTTCCTGGACCGGCGGACGGAAATGATCCGGATCTTTTCCGCCCGATACGTGATGATGCCCGACCAGTGCGTCCCCCTGTGCCTGCCGATTACCAGAAACCTGGGTTCATCTACTGCCCGAGCCGGAATCTCAATCATCCCGGAATCCTCCCAGATCTGTTGGGCTTCAATGAAATCGATGCCGTGTTTTTCCTTATTTTTCACGCTCTTCCGGTCGTCGAATTCGAACTCCATTGACAGCGTCCGTCCATTCGGCTCGGATCCAGTATTCGATTGAGCAAGATTTTATAGAATATATACATTTATAATATAAATTCGATATAATAATTATACTATTTAAATACATTTTCGACAAGGCGGGCGCCCACAAGGGACGCCCCTACAAATGCAACATCGGTGCGGGTCCAAGAGAGTTCAATTCGTGGATGTCCGGTTGTGCAGGGGCGTCCCTTGTGGGCGCCCGGCCACCGCGTTACCTCCACCTATACCGCCTCACCTCTCACCTATCAACGCCCTATATACCTTTCCTCATCTCCGGGTTCAACCGTGTCTTCCGACATGGAGACGTTCAGCCGGTCCGCGCGATCTCTTAACGCCTCGATAATGGGGCCCGGAACGTCGAATCCGGATCGCAGGCGTTGCACGCGGGTGCGGTGTTCGAAGTCCCCGGGCACGAGGACCTCATCGAAGCCGGGTGCCGGGGGGATGGCTTTAATCATGTCCAGGAAGGCGCGGATACCCCGCTGGTAGGGCTCGAGCGGGGTGAAGGCGTCGACGCGTATCACCTGCATGAATGCGCCTGAAAGCGTACCCTCTTCCACTTCCGGAACACCCGACAGCCCGCTCAACAGGCAGGTCAGCAACAGGAGACCGGAGCCCTTGTGCGCCCCGAACGGCAGGAGGTATCCGCCGTCGTAAAAGTCGTGGGGGTCCGTACTGGATTTCCCGTGTTTGTCCAGGATGTATCCTTCCGGAATCGACGACTTTTCGGCGCGGGCGACCTGTAGTTTGCCTTCGGCAACGACGCTCGTGGCGATGTCCAGTATGAACGGTGCGGCGTCGCCCGTCGGTACGCCCACTGCGATCGGATTGGTGCCCAGCGGACCGCGGGCCGCGCCGTATGGCGCGACGGCGTCCACCGTCCCCACGCCGATGGTGATGATGGCGATGCATCCGGCGCGAGCGGCGACCTCCGCGTACTCGCCGAGCCGGCCGAAGTGTCCGATGCGTCTGAAACTGATGCAGCAAACGCCCGATCCCGCGGCTTTGTCAATGGCAAGGTCGACGGCCTCTCGCGCGGTGTAGATGCCCATCCCGTTGTGGCCGTCCACAATCATCGTGTTTCCGCCCCGTTGGACAATCTCGGGTTCCGCTGCAGGCACGATGGAGCCCCCCTCGATACCGTTGAGATACGTCGGTATACGCAGTACGCCGTGGGAATCGTGGCCACATAGGTTGGCCCCGACCAGGATTTCGGAAACGACGTCCGCAACGTGGCGGGGCGCGCCTGAAGCCATCAGCAGATTGCGGGAGACGGCGTGCATGTGCGCGGGGCGGAAGCGTTGTGCGGTGGACATGGTCTGCGCTCCGGGTAGGACATGGGCTGCCAGGACGAACGGCAGGGGCATATTGGATTCGCGCTAAGGTTTCGAGTTCGCGAAGATCCGCACGTTACGTCCAGCCAATTTAGCAAATCGGACAGACACTTTCCAATGGAACGAAGGGCGCGGCGGGACCCACGATCGCTGGTTTTCGTAGGCGCGGGCAGGAGCCGAGTGTCGCAGTGAGACTCCGGCGCGATGGCGCAGGGGTTGCGATCCCTGACTGCGGGGGATATATTGAAGTCGTTCGTCCGTCTCTTGCGACGGTAGAGCGATTATCTGCCTTCCCGCATATCGATCAGGAGGTCAGCCATGAAAGTACTGGTTACCGGCGCGGCGGGTCAGGTGGGCTGCCGGCTGGTTAGGCAGCTTCTGGACCTGAACCTGGAGGTCCGGGGTTCCGTATTGACGGGCGATCCCTGTCTGAGCCGTTTGGACGGCCTGGACGTGGAACTCGTGGAAGGGGACCTGACGGACGGAGAGTTCACCAGGGGGGTGGTTTCGGGGGCAGATGCCGTGGTCCACACGGCCAACCTGGTGGGACCGCATTTCGAAATCAACACGCAGATCAACCTGGAGGTATCTCGGGCGTGCGGGCAGTTCGCGGACAGCCTGGAGCGCTACGTGTACGTGAGTTCGTCCGGCGTGTTTCCGAATAATGGCGAGAACATCGCCTGCGCCTACCATCCCGTAGACGAGCTGCATCCCAAGCGGCCGGATAACGAGTATTCCCTCTCCAAATACATCGGGGAACTGATGGCCGAACGAACGTCCCGGGAGACCGGGCTGCGGATCTCCATCGTACGGCCCAGCCACGTGCTGTCCGGAAGCGCGATTTTCGATCAGTTCACGGCCGGCCGGGTCTGTGCGATCCTGAAAGCGGGACAGGTGGGGCCGCGTACGGAGATGTATATGGCCGACGGTACCGAACTCTGGCGAGAGATCGAGGCGCGGGCCGAAGATCCCGAGCAACCGTGCGCCGCTCGTGACAAGGCGGGGCGGCCCTGGTACTACCAGCCGAACGACGCGCGGGATATCGCGCACTGCATCCTGTGCGCGCTACGGTCTCCGGATGCGGTTGGCGAGTCCTTCAACGGCGGCGCCCCGGCCCCGTTCACGTATCCCGACGGCGCGCGTCTTCTTGGCGAAATCAGGGGACGGGAACCCCTGGAGGTGACGTTACCTGTGCGCTGGATGTACGACCACGACATCACGAAAGCGAAATCGCTGATCGGATTCCGGCCCAGGGGAGACCTGAAGACGATGATGGCGTCGGCCGCGGCCTTCGAGGCGGGAGAGATGGACTACCGGTGGTGAAAGACGACGTCGGGGAAATATCGATGCTGCGCGGAGGACTGGACGGTCCGGCAGTCCGGGGCGGCTTTGCGTTCATGGATCAGGATGACGGCGCGGGCGCGCCGAGGATGATGAGGTTGCGGTTGGTGATGCGCTCGTCGATCGCGGTGATCTTGTAGGCCCCGTACCGGCCTGCAATAACGCCAACGGCCGCCGTGTATCGCTTGACGTCGTCCAGGTGGTTGATCCGGCGCAGGTAGAGCCGGTCCCGGATGCAGCAGGGCATGGCAGCGAAACACGCGTTCGCCGCTACCGCCATCTCCATGGCATCCCGGGTGCCTTCGTTGCAGGCGTGGATGCAGATGACGTAGGGCCGTGGACCCAGTTCCACGTCATTGAAGTCGGATTCGATGTACTCGACGTTCTCCATCGGCACTGCCTGTTCGCGCACGATCTCCAGGTAGTGGTCGAAGGCCGGCCGGCGTTCCCGGTCCACGCAGACAACGCGAAGCGCAGGGAACCGCCAGGCAAGCAGAATGCCCAGCAGACCGTGGCCGCAGGCCAGATCGTAAATCGTCTCCACGTTTCCTTCGCGCCACTGTTCGTAGATGGCCTGGCCGATGCGCCTGTATGCCTCGAAGGTTTCGAAGAGTTCTTTCACACGCAGATACTTCGGGTGACGATCCACAACTCCCGATATGAACGCGGAAAGGGAATCGCTGCGGCCCGTTTCCGCTACGTAAGTCAGGAGAAGGTCCAGCCGTTCCTCGTCCAGGTCCCGTACCATAACGTTCGGATTCATTGGAAAACGGTCCAGCAAATCGGGATGCCAGACACCGTCCATTAATTTTCCGGCCATATTGGGTTCCGGTCGAGAGGATCGGGCATTTGCAGGATCGGACTAAGAAGCTGTTTTAAAATTACCGGTGAGTTCCCGAGCGCGAGCGAAAAAGTGGCGGTCAAGGCGGGAAAACCCGGCTATGAGAGGCGAGCAAGCGCAGCCTCGATCTCGTAGGACGGGCGGGTTTGACCAACGCCGACCGGCCTGCCTGCAGCGCAGTACGCTGCGCAGGCAGGCGCTTTTGCAGGCGCGCGAAGACCGCTGGGAACTTTAAAGTCTTTCAGTAAGCCTTCAACGCAA
>JAAXHE010000122.1:2309-5412 GCA_012271065.1 Candidatus Latescibacterota bacterium | reverse complement strand
TCCTGCTCGATGCTGCCGCTCTCGCGCAAATCGGAAAGCTGCGGCCGCCTGTCCGTCCGGGACTCGACCGCGCGCGACAACTGCGCACAGGCGACAACCGGCAGGTCCAGTTCCTTGGCCAGCGCTTTGAGCGATCGCGAAATACTCGCGATTTCCTGTTCCCGGTTGTCCGCTCGCGCTGAGGTTGTCATCAGCTGGAGGTAATCCACAACGATTATGCCGATGCCGTGCTCCAGTTTAGCGCGGCGGGCTTTGGCCCGCAATTCCAGAACGGAGATGCCGGGTGTGTCGTCAATAAAAAACGGCGCCTGCGACAGCTTTCCGGTCCAGGTCGCCATCCGCTCCCACTCTTCGGTTGACAGCCTGCCGGTACGCAGCCGGTGCGAATTCACACGGGCTTCGGCGCAGAGCAAACGAATCGCGAGTTGCTGCATACTCATTTCCAGAGAGAAATAGAGAACCGGTGTTTTCTCTTCAACGGCTGCATTTCGCGCCATGCACAACGTTAGCGCAGTCTTCCCCATCGAGGGGCGCGAGGCAATGATGATCAGATCCGAAGTCTGCAGCCCGGCCGTTATCCTGTCTAGATCAGCATATCCTGTGGAAACGCCCGATAGGGCGCCGGGTTGTTTCTGGACTTTTTCAATGAGTTCAAATGTCTCGTGCAGTTTGGACTGCAGCGATACGACACCCTGTCCGAGTTCGCCTTCAGCAATTCCGAACACCCGCTGCTCGGCCCGGTCGATTACCTCGTGGACCTCTACCGCCTCGTCGTAACACTCCGCAATCGTTTGAGTGGACGCGTCGATCAACCTGCGGCGCTGGGCGCGCTCGAGCACGATTCTGGCATGGTATTCCGCGTTTGCGCCGGTCGCCATTTCGCCGCCCAGGCCGGCAACATAGGCATACCCGCCCACGTCTTCAAATTGCCCACGGCGTTTCAATTCCTCCGCAACCGTCACCTCATCCACCGGCAGTCCCCGCTCGGTTAACGCGAGCAGGGCCGCATATACCCGGCGGTTTGCGTTATGGTAGAACGCCGTCTCGTCGCCAAGGACCTCGATCACCCGGCTGATAGCCGCGTTGTCAATGAACATCGCGCCGAGAACCGCCCGTTCGACCTCAAGCGCCTGAGGTTGCGGACGATCGACGGGAGTCTGTGTACTCGATGGTTGGGAAGCCATAAGATCACGCGATGAGTACGAGCTTGTCCAAACGAGGGGTCGGGAACGCGCGGCTGTTAGCCGGCGGCGTTATCGTAGACGCGCCTGAGCAACTGCAGATCCTCCCAGGCGGGACGTTTCCAATGCCGGTTTCGCAGGAGTGCGGCCGGATGATAGGTGGGGATCAGATGGATGCCGCGATACGAAAAGATCCGACCCCGCAGACTGCCCATCGGTTCACAGGTCTCCAACAGAGTCTGCGTGGCGAATAGACCGAGGGCGCAGATCGCAGCCGGCTGTATGTGCTCAATCTGCCGTTCGAGAAAGGGCTTGCACGTTTCTATTTCCTCCGGTCGCGGGTCCCGGTTACCCGGCGGCCTGCATTTGATAACATTGGCAATATAGACGTCTTCACGCTTGAAGCCGATGGCTTCGATCATGCGGGTGAGCAATGCGCCGGCTGCTCCGACGAACGGCAGCCCCGTCCTGTCTTCTTCCGCCCCTGGCGCCTCACCGACAAACATCAGTCCCGCATCCGGATTGCCGCTGCCGAAGACAACGCTGCGTCGCTGCTCGCAGAGCCCGCACAGTCGGCAGTCACGGATCGATTCGTGAAAATCGGCAAGCCTCGCACCGGCGCCGGCGCGCCTGAACTCCGTCAGGCCAAATTCCACCTGCGCTTCAACGAATGTTCGCACGGCTTTCAGGGTCTCTATGGTCTCGGCGTCTGGGTCCAACGGTCTATCACCCAATCCAGAATCCGGTCTGCAACCTCGAGCTTGGACATCTTTGGCAAGGGTTCCGCCTCATCCCCGTCGATCAGCGTGACCACATTGGTGTCCACGCCGAACCCGGCGCCCGATACGTTCAAATCGTTCAAGACGATCAGATCCAGGTGCTTTTCAACGAGTTTCTTTCGCGCGTTCGGCAGGCCATTCTCCGTTTCCATCGCAAATCCGACCAGGATCCGGCCTTTTTTCCGGGCGCCCAGCCCCACCAGAAAGTCTTCGTTCGCAACGAGATCCAGCGTCAACCCGTTGGCGTTCTTTTTGATTTTCGCGTCGGCGACGACGCGAGGCCTGAAATCCAGCACGGCTGCCGTCATGACCAGGGCATCCGCCCCTTCAAATGCCGATTCGGTCGCCGCACGCATTTCGGAAACCGTTCTTACGCGAATGAGTTCCACACCAGCGGGTTGATCCAAATCGGCAGGGCCGCTCACAAGAACCACGTCCGCGCCGCGCTGCCTGGCGCGGCGGGCCACCGCGTACCCCATCTTTCCGGTGGATCGATTCGTGATAAAACGAACCGGGTCGATGTCTTCTTCCGTCCGCCCTCCCGTAACGAGGATCTTTCGACCCGAAAGATCTCCGAATGTCGCTGCCGAGGAGATTGCTTCGGCGACGATGCGCTCCGGGTCCGCAAGCCGCCCCATCCCGCTGCGGCCCGATGCAAGCGCTCCTTCCTCGGGACCAATCAGGCGATATCCCATATCGGCAAGCCGCTGGAGATTGCGTTGCGACGCAGGATGACGGTACATTGCGGTCTCCATTGCCGGTGCAACCATCACCGGCGCCTCACTGGAAAGCACGGTACACGTCAGCAGATCGTCCGCGAGGCCGTTTGCCATTTTGGCAATCACATTGGCCGTCGCAGGTGCAATCAGAATCAGTTCGGGCCATTCGCCCAACGTGACGTGAACAATATCCGGATCCCCCGCGTCAGGAAAAAGCCGGGTGTAGACAGGGTGGCCGGAGAGCGCCTCAAACGTCAGCGGCTGTATGAATTTCTGCGAAGACGCGGTCATCGCCACCCGCACTTCGGCGCCTTCACGCTGCAGGCCACGAAGTACCTCAACCCCCTTGTAGGCGGCAATCCCACCGCTAATTCCCAGCAGGATCCTCATTTTCGACGGCATTGCCATCTTCCGCTTCCATTTC
>JAAXHE010000122.1:0-2218 GCA_012271065.1 Candidatus Latescibacterota bacterium | reverse complement strand
CGGGCCTGGTTGATCCGGCGGGACTCTCTAGACGCGGCGCTGACCGCCTCATACGGGTTTATTTCGTCGCTGCTGATCTCTTCGAGAAAGAAAATCCGTGACATTTGGATCCAATCCTCCGTCTGTGTGGGGCAGGGTTGCCCGTGATCGCAATCGAGTCGTTTTACGTGTAACTGATTTGGTCGATCTGATTGCCCGTCGCAAATACACTCTAAGGCACATTCCGGCGCCCGAATTCATCAAGTAAGTCGGGCGTTCGCCATGGCCTGCGCCTTTCAACGCGAATCAGTTCCTGAACATCGGATATGGCGCGATCAAGCTCTCTATTGACGACGAGATAATCGAACTCCACGGCTTTAGCAAGCTCAGACCTCGCATTCTCCAGCCTGCGCTTTAAGACGCCACCCGCTTCGGTCTTGCGCCCTCCGAGGCGCTCCTCAAGCACCCTGACCGATGGCGGCAGCACGAACACGCTGACGCATCGTTGCCTGAGCAAGCGCTTCCACACCGCCGCGCCCTGCACGTCTGCCACGAGCAGCACAACGCCGCCTTGTCCAAGTGCGTGCGCGATCGCCTCGAAGGTTGCGCCGTAAAGAAAGCCGTACACCTCCGCCCATTCGAAAAAACACCCCTGTTTCAGCCCCGCACGAAACGCATCTTCCGAAACGAAATGGTAGTCGACGCCGTCCACTTCGTTTAGGCGTTTGGCGCGTGTGGTGGTGGTCACACATACCCGCAGCGTGTTGTCGCATTCCAGAAGTCCCTGGCGGATGGTTGTCTTTCCTGCGCCTGCAGGACCCGACAGTACCACGACGAACGACGCGGGATTGCTAACGAGGCGGTCTTGCAGGGCCTCAATTCCGAAAGGTTTTTCCATCTGTGGAACCGATCACGCTGCTATTCTACATTCTGCACCTGCTCTCTGAGCTTCTCGATCTCTTCCTTGACCCCAACCACCAGATGCGCAATTCCGGTGTCGCCGGCTTTGGAGCCGATTGTGTTTGCCTCGCGGAGCATCTCCTGGAGAAGAAAATTCAGACGCCTGCCGACCGGCTCGTCGCGACCCAGCGTCTTCAGGAACTGTTCGTTGTGACTGTGGAAGCGGACCGTTTCCTCGGTAATGTCCATGCGCTCCGAGAGCAGGGCAATTTCCGTGAGGAGACGGTTCTGGTCGACACGCTCAGGGGCGATGAGTTCCCGGAGTTTCTCGTCGAGCCTCCTGCGGGTGGACGCGACCTGACCGGGCGCCAATTCCTGTATTTGCCCCACCAGATCCTCGAGTTGATGAACCCGCTGGACGAGATCCGCCGCCAGCTGTTTTCCCTCTGTCGCCCGCATCGACTGGCATTGAGCGACGGCCTGTTCACAGGCCGGCGCAACCACCTTCCAGACTGCTTCCAGATCCGGTGGGCTGGTTTCGAATTCGAATACACTCGGCATCAGCGCGACCTGCAGGGGATCCGGTGCATTTGAAGCGCCCAGGCGAGTCTCCAACCGCGCAAGTCCGTCTCGATATCCCTCAAAGACACGTTCATTCAGAACCGGGATGCCCTGTCCAAGCGAGTCGCCGCTCACACTCACCGAGACACGAATGTGGCCCCGGGAGAAAACTGAAAGCACGAGCTCCTTGATCCGTTGTTCCAGGGGAGACAGGTGTCTGGGCAAATGGACGGATACCTCGCCGTAGCGCCCGTTGACAGACCGCAGCTCCACCGACGCCCGGTAGCCGTCTGTTTCGACTTCTCCCCTCCCGAAACCCGTCATGCTGACAACCATGCGTTCTCCTATATATAGCAGTCCGACGAAAAAGCCCATCCGGGCTGCGGCCGGCTCTCGTGGCCAAATGCCTGCGTTGCGCTTCCTCGCCGAATCGCTGGATGGGACTCGGTCGCGCGTCTTGTCTTCGGCCACGATGTCTCGCGCTCGCCTGCAGAGCGACTTTATCAACGGACTGCTACACAGCACAAATCCTGTAAATTTCTGAAACTGAAAAAGATAGCACATTCACCACAGCTTGTCAACCCACAAGCCTCGGAAGCTGTTTTAAAATTACCGGCGAGTTCCCGAGCGCGAGCGAAAAAGTGGCGGTTATGAGGCGCGAGGGGCGCGTAGTGCCGAGGCACGAGGGGCGCGCGGCGCCGACGGGAAATTCCGCCTATGAGAGGCGAGCAAGCGCAGCCTCGATCTCGTAAGACGGGTGGGTTTGACCAACGCCGAC
>JAAXHE010000121.1:21455-34673 GCA_012271065.1 Candidatus Latescibacterota bacterium | reverse complement strand
CACTGCTGTCCAAGAACCGTGAAATTTTCAGAGATGAGGCTCGAAAGATGGCTTCAATTAGCGATTTTGGACGGGTTTGACCCGGATAACGAAAACCAGGTTGCCATGGTCTGCACAATGCTGTCCAAAAATAAAGTGACTCTTCCGAGGTCCATAATTGTGCTGTTTCTGTCTCAATGAGCCCGTGAAATAGGCAATTTGTGAAACTCAGGCAAGGTTGGTTGAGGCACTGCTTCTCGGAATTGAACCAGATGCTGTCCAAGACGAAAACCGATTTTGGACAGGTGTGGTTTTGCGTCTATCCCGAATCAAGTACCAGACGGAAGCCGCGATTCTCACTGGATCGATAGGTCGAAAAGCCTCGGCGGTCGAGGGTAAGGATATCGAAACATCTGATGTGTTCGGCCAGGAGCACGAGGGTGGCGTCCGCATAGTCCATCGGTGTGTCGACAGATTCTCCTCTAAACGTCTCACACGTTCCACACCTGCTCGAACAGGCGCATCCAGTTACCGCCGAGGAGCTTTGTGATCTCCCCGGCGTTGTATCCCCGGTTGGCGAGCGCGTCGGCGACGTTGGGGAACTCGGGCAGCGTGGCCATGCCCCGGGGTTGAAAGCTCACTTCGGTGTACGGGATAGAACCGTCAGCGAACGTGGACGGGAATTTGGTACCTTGCTGCGATGCGATGAAGTGCCAGAATTCAAGGGGTTGATCGTGGGTGGAATCGGTACCGATGGCGACGTGGTCGATGCCGATCCGTTCCACCATGTCGTCGATCGCGTCCACGAAATCCTCTACGGTCGTTTCGTACCCTTTGGGAAGGAAGGGCGTGTACGACGTCGCGCCCACGACGCCCCCTTTTTCGGCCAGGCGTTTCAACGCTTCCTCTTCCTTGTTTCGCGGATGGTCAAAGAAACGACGGGCGTTGGCATGGGTGATGGCGACAGGTTTCTCCGACATTTCGATGGCGTCCAGCGTCGTGCGCGGACCCACGTGCGACAGATCGATGAGAATGCCCAGCCGGTTCATTTCCTGCACCGCATCCACGCCGAAATTGCTGAGACCGGCGTCATTCCGTTCCCAGCAGCCGCTGCCCAGGAGATTGGTCTCGTGGTAAGTCAGTTGAATCACCCTTACCCCCAGCGCGAGAAACAGGCCGAGGCGATCCAGTTCGTTCTCGATGGGAGAGGCGTTTTGGAATCCCAGGATAATCCCGGTCCTGCCCTGCCGCTTTGCGGCGTGTATATCGGCCGTCGATTTCACCTGCAGAATGTCGTCGCGCTCCCGGAACCGCCGCATCCACGCCGCGAGATGGGCCATGGTCTGGATGAAGTTCTCCCACGTCGAGACGGTAGCGTTGATTGCCGTAATATTGCCGGCGCGCAATTGCCGGAAAACGGCATCGCTGTTCCAGTTGCATACACTCAACCCGTCGATCACCAGCGCATCGTCGTAGACTTGCTTCGGTTTGAATGCCATCGGATCGTCCCCTTAGTCGAAGCGGTTTCCAATCCTGAACAGATCGCCCAGCGGGTTCTCCCGGTCTTCCACCGCATCCGCGATGACAGGCCCGATGGCGCCTCCGAATTTGAAGCCATGGCCGCATCCGCAGCCTGCGATCAGCACCCGTTCGCAACCCCGGGCCCAATCGATGACGAATTCCTCGTCCTCCATATCGGCCATATTGGTATACAGACAGGACCGGCCGCCGACCAGCGGCGCAGCGCTCAGGCCCGGTATGCGACGCGCAACGAACTCCCGTGCCCACGCCAGAAACTCGTCGGTCGGTTCCCGGGAGACGTCCACTTCAGCGTCATCCCATTTGCTGTCTTCCGCCACCTTCACGAACCCCTCGTGCAGATAGGGGAATCCGTACCAGAGGTTCCCGGGGGAGAAGATCATCCAAACCGGGAAACGGGTCCGTTCGAAAGGCCCGGGGTCTTCAGGCGCGAAGAACGCCATCTGCTGCCGCGTGATGCGAACGCGTTTCTCCATCTCCGGAACGAGTTCGGAAACCCACGGGCCGGCCGACACGACCGCGCGGTCGCAGTCCTTCCATTCGGATTCCGTACGGACTCTGGCGCCCGCGGGCGTTTCCTCCACCGCGGTAACGAGCGTGTTCTCCAGGATGGTCACGCCCGCCTCACTCGCCAGCTTTGCCAGGTCTTCCAGCGCCCGGCCGCTGCGCAGATAGCCCGCCCAGGGGTCGAAGAAGAGACTGTCCTCGTCGCTCACGGTGAACTGTGGGAACCTTTCGCGGACCTCACTGGCCGTGAGTTCGTAGACGTCCTTTCCCAACCTGTTCAACGTTTCCCACCCCGCGTGTGTTTCGTGATCCGCTTCCAGGTCACGCGACACGATCAGCGCCCCGTGCTGAAAGTAAATCGACCGGCTCGTGCGGTTGTGCCACGCTTGCCATTGCGCCGCAGCCCGGGTGACGAGTTCCACGTATGTCTCGTTCGGGTAGTTCGTGCGCCGGATCACCTTGGATACATCGGTGCTGGACGCCTCCGGATTGGGGATTTGCCCGCGTTCGATCAGCGTTATCTCATGACCCCTGTTTCGCAGCTCCAGCGCCGCTGCCATCCCGAAGATTCCCGCGCCGACGATGCAGATATTCATGGAAGTACTCAATGGTGTTGGGTGGAGTTTTCCGCGCGCCCATCGCGATGCGCCGCCGCCGATCGATCAAACGTCGACGCCCGAACGCCTCAGAAGGTCCGGAATCATGTCGGTAAACTCATCCCGGCCCCTGTCACCCCCATCGCGGAACCGGACGATGAGGTCCCTGACCGGCGTACTGACCTCCAGCGGTACCCCGAGCTCAGACCCGAGCTCAACCCCCAGACACATATCCTTCACCGCCAGATCGGTGGTTGCACCCATTTGTGCGTTTTTCAGGAACAGCGAGAGGGTGCGTTCAAATATCCTGCTTTGTCCCATACTCGCCTTGACCGCATCGAGCAACAACTGCAGATCGATCCCGGCCCTTGCGCTCATCGCCACGCCTTCGCACGCGCCGATGAAGTTGACATACATCATCAGGTTGTTGATCAGCTTGATCACATTCCCGGACCCGGCCGGTCCCGCGTGGACGATCTTGCCGCCGATCGTCTGCAACACGGTCCGCACCCGCTCCAGATCCGCCGCGTCACCGCCCACGAACAGGGTGAGTGCAGCATCCCGCGCGCCAAAGATACCACCGCTGACGGGCGAGTCGAGCACGCGCAGCCCCCGTTCCGCACCGAGCGCGGAGATTCGGCGCGCTGCGGACGGAGCGATGGTGCTGGTGTCGACGTATGTTGTTCCCGTGGCCAGACCGGCAAACACCCCGTCGTCACCCAACACGACCTGCTCGACAGCCTCGGTGCCGGGCAGGGAGGTGAATACCACTTCCGATCGAACCGCAACCGCCTTCGGGTCTTCAGCCCAGGTGGCGCCCGCCGCCTCCAGCTCGCGGCCAGTCCGACGCCGGGTATCGTGGACGGTCAGGGGGCGCCCTGCATCCAGGATATTGGCGGCCATCGGCTGTCCCATATTTCCCAGACCGATGAACCCGACTCTCATGTGAATTCCTGACGTTCTTCTTCGTGGGTGTCAAATTCGGCCGGCATGGTGATTTCGATCACTTCCCAGTCATCGGAGTATTCGAGAACTTCATGCCTGATCCCGGGCGGTTGGTACCATGCGTCACCCGCTTCGACCCGGATTTCGCCGATGTCCTCGAAATAGAGGCGGGCCCATCCTTTGATCAGATAGACCATCTGAAAATCCAGGTCGTGTGAGTGATAGCCCAGCGGTCCGGTACACGGTTGATGGGCGCGGATGATGTGCGCCAGAACCTTCCCCTCCGTGGCGTCCTTGATACCCAGGTCCCGATAGGTGAAATAGGGCCGCAACCCCTCCTCCTTCCAGCGGGCGTCTTTGGCGTGTGCGGCGAACGACCTGACCTTTTTCCCGGACATAGGACAACTCCTGTGTTGAAAGGGATGACAATGGTTGACGGCGGGACAGACTTACAGGCGGGCCGCCCGGAAGATCGCCTGTTAATTGTGCGCGAAACCCGCCCGGTGTGCAAGCCATTTCTTCGAGCCAGGCCGGTAGTAGTCTCACCGGAATTTGCTGCCGGCCTTCGATGAGGTTGTTCCGTTGCGCGGACCGGGTTTCAGTCAGGCCGAGGCGCCGGAATAGTGACGAAGGCCCCAACGCCAGAACAGACGCGAGGCGATCAGCATACCGGCCGCCACGAGAATCGCCGCGGTGAGCGACTCCGAATCGAGCCGGCCGGTCAGCGCCCGGGCGGGAACGGTGATCGCAAATGCGACCGGAACGATGAACGTAAGGACGAAACGGAGCCAGTGGGGATAGATGCCGATGGGCCAGCGCCCTGCCTGGACCATCGCATCGAAGATATTGAGGATGTTCTCGACCTTTATATACCAGAATGAAATGGTGGACAGGACCAGGAAAAAGCTGTAGATCGTGGCTGCGCCGCACAGAAGGACAAGGCCGAAGGTGAGTGCGTCGACGGCGCCGACGTCCGTGCCCCTCTTGATAAGGGCGTACGACAACACGATACCGCCCAGCACGAAGTCGGTCGCCTTCCAGATTCGAAACTGGCTGATACTGACCAGAAACTGCGCGTCCTCCGGCTTCGTGAGGGTGTAATCGAGCGTTCCCCGGCGGACGTCCGTCATCAACTGCATCATACTGGGCCGGATAACGATGGAAATCGCCCCGCCGACGATCACGAATACGCCGATCAGGGCGAGCAGATCGTAGGATCTCCAGTCGCCGAGGGATTCCGTATGTAGAAAGACCACGTAGACCCCGAGCAGCGCCTGTCCAAGGCTCACCGCGGACTGGAAGACCTGAACGTAGAAGTTGACGCGATAGGCGAATTCATTAAGAATGCCAATCTTCAGGAACGTCCACATCACGATCAATTTGCGCAAAACCGAATACCTCGCGATAAAGCTGTTCTCAGGATCCCACGGCGGAATATTTCCTGACACCCCGGCGCCACACGAGTTTGACAATGCCGAGTCCGACGATGACCCAGAGAATCTGCATCAGGAATCCGCGCTCGATCTGCGCCATGTCGAGCCTGCCAAGGAGAAGCTCGACGGGAAAGGCGACCGACCATTTGAACGGGAGCGCGTCAGCGACCGCCCGGGCCCACTCTGGCATCAGATCCAGCGGCGCGATTCTGCCCGAAAGGAAAAGGCCGAAGAAGAAATACATCTGATTGACCGCGTCGGTCCGGGTTGTCCAGAACGCGACGAGCGAGAGTGCCCACTCAACGAAGAATCTGAGAAGATATGCCAGGACCAGTGAGAAAACAAACAGGAGCACGCTAAAGGCTTCAAAGTCAAACATGGGATTGAACAGGAGGCAGAGTACGGCCGCGGACGGGATCAGCACGCACAACGTCAGGGTCTTGTAACCGATGTTGTCGGCAATATCGCTGTGGATGGGATGGATCGGCTTCAGGAGCATCGCCGACAACTCGCCGTGCTGGACGCGATAGCCCATCTCGTGCATGATCCACGTAAACGTCCACATGTTGACGACCATAAGGACGATGTAGTACGCGGCAAACCCGCCGGCGTCGTAACCGCCCACGTCGCCGCCCTTGGCTAACGCCACGGTTGACCAGACGACACAATAGATCATCGGTTCGAGTAGCCCGCCGATCATCCAGATCGCCATGGCGACGCGATATTGAAACTGAAGCGCGAGGGTGGTTTTCAGGTATGCCCAGTAGATCGCAAGCATTGGTGTTACTCGGCTCACACCGTGTCGGCGCCGTCTTCCGGCGTTTCAACGGAAAAGACCTGCTCGATAACCTCCTCGATGGGCGGGTCCTCAACGGTCAGGTCAAGTACCGGTAAATCACCCAGGATTCTCGCAGTCACCTGCGGTGTGGCCTCCTTGGGTACGCGCAGGGAGTAGCGCAGCCCGGCGGCCTCCACCACTTCTCCGTACGGAGAGAGGTCGGCATTTTCGGTCTCGAGCTCAACGTCGATTGTCTTGTGAGGAGAGAATCGGGTGACGAGGTCGGAAAGCGCACCGTCGAAGAGAATCTTGCCGTGGTGGATGACCACGACACGCTTGCAAAGCGCTTCGACGTCGGCCATGTAATGGCTGGTGAGCAGCACCGTCGCGCCGTGCATCCGGTTGTAGTCTTCAATAAAGCTCCGTATGCGGCGCTGCATGGTAACGTCAAGACCGATGGTGGGTTCGTCCAGGAAGAGTACCTCCGGACGATGCAGCAGGGCCGCCGCGATCTCACACTTCATCCGCTCTCCGAGGGACAGGTTTCTGACCGGTTTCGGCAGAAGCGGTTCGAGCTCGAGCAATTCCGTCAGTTCATCGAGTGTCTCTCTGTAGGCCCTGCGCGAAATCCGATAGACCGCCCGATTGCGTTCGAGGGAGTCGATCATCGGAATGTCCCAGATCAGCTGGTTTCGCTGTCCCATCACGAGCGTAATCCTGCGGAGGAAAGCCTTTTCTCGCCGATGAGGAATATGACCCAGGACTTCGGCCGCGCCTTCCGTGGGATAGAGCAATCCGGAGAGCATCTTTAGCGTGGTAGTCTTTCCCGCCCCGTTCGGACCGAGAAACCCGACGATCTCGCCCGGATCGACGCTGAAGGAAATGGCTTCGACGGCCTTGACCAACCTCGTTTTCCGTTTGACAAGGCTCTTTGCCGCGGCGCGCAGACCGGCCTCGCGTTCGGGCACCGCGTAATGCTTGGAGAGACCATTAACCGTGATGGCGTGCATGTGATCGTGGATGCCCCCTTCGGGTGCACGTTCTTATGGACAACGGGCCGCCGGTCTGTCGTATTCGGCGGCCCTTGATTGCGAAGAAAAAGACCCAGGATAAGCCTCACCGCGAACGGTCAGGTGCGGGACAGGTCCTGAACTACCTGCCAATCGGACTCCGTCATGTCGCTGTAATGCCAGTAGATGAGGGTGGTCAGCCCGCCCTGTACGACGGTGTTCAGCAGGTGTTCGAGTTCGCGGCTGTCCATGCGGACACCACCGTGATGCAGACCCATCCAGGGTCGAATGCGTGAGACGTCGCCAAGCCGCTCGCGCATCTTGGTGATTTCGCTGAGGGCCACCTGTTCAAAGAACTCAGGGGGCAACGGAGCGTCAAGGTCGGCGAGGCATCTGACGCCGGGAACCCACAGGGCGAAGAGCTCGCGCACGCGGTCGAGCGCTTCGGGTTCGGTCATGCCGGGGTTCCACGCGCACAGGGTTTGCGCCCAGCGGTACAGGGTGCCCTTCAGCCCATCGATCCCGTGCTGCCAGAAATAGAGTTTCGGGCACTGGAAGTCGACGATTTCCGCAAGGCGTCCGAAATTGTAGCCTGTAAGCGGCGCGAAGGCGGGCAGGCGCGGACCGCACGCCACCTTGCGCGCCGGCTCCAGCGACCTGGCGGTGTCGGCAAACGCGCCGACGTAATTCTCGATGCTGTCGGTCTTGAAACGGATCCAGTCGAAGAGACCGGGATTCGAGATCAGTGCATCGAGGCCGTCGATCAGCCCGCGTTCCCGGCGTCCGGGCGGCAGGTTCCCCAGGTTCTTCAGACGGTCCTTCAGGCGTGTCCGCGCCTGCAACAGGACGTCGAAATCGTACCCCCATTCTCCGGCTCGCGCACGGCAGCAGTCGCAGTCACACCGGAACAGTTTGCTCCGACGGTCGAGTGCGATTTCGTACCCCCACTCGGGTCCGTCCAGGATGAATCCGTCCACCCCCGGGAAACTCCGCACGACGTCTCGCGTCCGCGCGGGTCCGTACCTGAGTTTCTCCGGATCGTTGATGCACCCCGGGGTGGATTGAAGCCAATCGTGCAAATACACGCCGAAATCCCAGTCTTTCGCCCGCTCAACAGCCCGTTGGAGTGTTTCGAACCTGGAGACATGATCGGGCGACATTTCCGGCGGACGGGTCTCGCATTCTTTGTAGAGTTCAGGCGTGGGCGGATACGCCGGCGACGACCCGAATCTCAGGTCGCCGAGCACGATTTTGTCGATGCCCACCCCTTCCAGGCGGTCCAGGATACGGTCGGCGCCTTCTTCTTCGAAGGCGTCGATCAGGCCGATGAACATCCAAATATCGAGTGACATGGAAGCTCCATACAAACGGAGGGCGGGTTTGAAACCCCGCCCCCGTGACTTGGGCTGTTCGTGAATTCAGCCGATTTCCAGCATCCTGTCCACCGCGCGTCTGGCGCGGACGCGGATATCTTCGGGTACTTCGATAATCTGCTCGTTGTTTTTAAGGGCGTTCAGCGTGTCTTCCAGTGTTATCTCGTTCATATGCGGGCAGCGGATACTGCAAAGCCGTACCATTTCCTTCTCTGGGTTATCGGCCATGATATTGTCGCCCATGCTGCATTCCGTGAGCAGCAGATAACTCGATGCGTCGGTCTCCTGTACAAAAGCGCTCATTTTCGAGGTGCTGCTGGAGAAGTCGGATGCGTCCACGACTTCTGGACTGCACTCCGGATGGGCGAGAACGAGCACCCCCGGGAATTGCTCGCGCACGTTGGAAACGTCGTCGACCGTGAATTTCTCGTGTACTTCACACCGGCCATGCCAGCCGATCATCTCGTATTCGAGGTTCTCGCGCGGCAGATCGGGTTCTTCACGCGTGGGGAAGATGATTCGTTTGCCGGTTTCCTGGGCCACGTTGGCCGCGAGGTATTCGTCCGGAAGAAAGATGACGGTATCGCTGCCGAGCGACTCCACGACTCTCGCGGCGTTGCTGGACGTACAGCAGACGTCGCATTCCGCCTTGACGTCCGCATAGGTGTTGATGTACGTGACGATTGGGACGCCGGGGTATTCCTGTCTCAGCCGGCGGACGTCTTCGGCGGTAATACTTGCCGCGAGTGAACAGCCCGCAATCCGTGCAGGCAGGAGTACGGTCTTGTCCGGGTTGAGGATTTTCGCGGTTTCCGCCATGAATCTCACGCCGCAGAAGACGATCGGGTCGCAATCGGTTTCAGCGGCCTTGCGGCTGAGTTCGAGCGAATCGCCCACCACGTCCGGCACGGTATGGAAGAGCGCCGGTTCCATGTAGTTGTGACCCAGGATAATGGCGCCCCGCTCTCGCTTGAGACGGTTGATCTCGTGGACCAGTTCGGCTTTATAAAGCAGCTCGATTTCCGGCACGATACCGCTGAGCTTGCGCTCCATGTGTTCGTATGTTTCCTGGAGCGTATCCGCCAGGATTGCCATTGAGAAAGTCTCCGCGGCGTCGGGAATGCGAAAAGGTTAGCGATAAAGATAAACAAAGTTGGATTCATCGGCAAGGGCATAGGACCCGTGAATTTTCGTTTCGATCCGGGTGCAGCGCCGGCCCTTTCAGTCTGCAAGATCCTCGTGCCGCGAGCGTTTGAGGAGTTCCGCTTCCGCCGTACGCCTGTCCGAGTCGTTCCTGAGCGGCGTTATGGTGACCCCTGGCGCCGGCCTGGGTGAAAGGATTCGGCTGGCGCCGGCGCGCTGCAGTTCCCGGATGACCGGTTCCGGTTCCGGCGCCAGCGCAATGATGGTGCCGCCGGCTCCTGCGCCGGCCAGCTTGGCGCCCAGGGCCCCGGCATTCAACGCCGCCTGAATGAGGCGTTCGTTCTCCGGGCCGGAGCCGCCAAGATCCCGCTGGATTTCGTGATTCTCCACCATCAGTTCGCCCAGAGTTCGCCAGTCTGCTTCCAGGAGGGCTCGTTTTCCCATTCGCGCCACGTGCGCAATGCGCAAATAGCTGCGGACGACTTCCCGGTCGCCTTCAAGCCAGCGTTCCCGGATCGGCTGGTGTACGCGTGCAGAGTTGCGTTTTATCCCCGTGTGGGCGAGGACGAAGGGATATTCGTTGATGAATGGCGCGAGGGGCTCGACGGTGGCGTAGGGTTCGTCGGCCAGCGCCCGGTAGAACTGCTTTTCCCGGAAATCCAGAAAATTCAGCCCGCCGATCGTACACATGTACGCGTCTTGGTAACCGCACAATACAAGGTAGTGCAACTCGATGTGGCGTGCCATCTCCGCGCGGTAGTATATATGGACCGACCGTCCCATGTAGGCCAGAACGGCATTGAGAATAGATACGATCAGGGCCGAGGAACTTGACAGTCCCGCCCGGAAGGGGACGTCGCACGCCCATCGCAGAGAAAACAGCGCGTTCTTCAGCTTGAGGTAGTCGACGACGGCCATCGCAACGTCGAAATATCCGCCTTCGGGCTTCAGTTCGTCGGCGGGCTCGATCACACGGCGCCGGCCCGCGACCGCGAAGCTCAGAACGTCGTCGGGTTCGATGAGTACGACGGCGCGTTCCCGCGTGGAACAGGAGATGACACTGCCGCCATACATGTCGGTCGGATTGCCGATAATGCCCGCTCTGCCGGGCGCCGTACACATGTATGCCTCCGGCATGCTCAGAATTCCCTCAGCAATTTCTGAACATGCTGGCGGATGATATAGCCATGGCGCTGGTCCGAAATGGCGAAGTCGATGAAGGCCTTGTAGTAGGATACCGGGTCGCCGATGCCGTAACGAAGTTCCTCTTTTTTCAGGCGGACGCACCGTACCTTTCGACCCATCTTGATCAGCGTGGCAATCGCGTCCGTCAACTCCAGTTTTCCGCTGGGGCCTGGCAGTGTGTGCCGGATTGCGTCGAAGATCTCGGGATGAAACACATATCGGGCGGCGACTGCAAGGCGACTGGGCGCGTCGGCGGGGGACGGCTTTTCCACAATGCTCTCGATCTCGAAGTCCGTCCCGGCCCTGCCCCTGGGCTTGACGATGCCGTAATTGGGCACATCCGAAGGTTCCACCTCCACAACAGCGATGGTACACCGGGAATCGTGCTGGAAGTGGGACCTGATCATCCTCCGGATCAGGCCCGCGTGGCTGCCGGACTTGACAATGGTATCTCCGAGCGCCACCACGAACGGGTCGTTTCCCGCAAAGTCCTCGGCTCCGCCGATGGCGTCACCTATTCCGGGAGGCGTGTGCCGCCCCTGAGGGATAAGCTGACGCGTGAAGAAAAACCTCGCTGACTCACGTCCATAATCCACCGCGTCCAGCAGTTCCCGGTTTTCGCTTTCCGAAAGACGATTCAACAGTTCCGGGTCTCGATCGAAGTGGTCTTCGACAGGCCGTTTGTCGCGCCCCGTAATGAACAGGAATCGCGTTAGGCCCTGATCGACCATCTCTTCAACGACATATTGGACCACGGGTTTACACGCAACCGGAAGCATCTCCTTGGGTTGCGATTTGGTGGCTGGCAGGAGCCCGGTGCCCATACCGGCCAGCGGGATCACGACCTTCTCGATTTCCATAAGTCGGAACTCCCTGGGAATTTTAAAACAGCTTTCTGGTGGAACACAAAAATCAGGGCGTGCCTGCTGCGGCACACCCTGTATTCGATGTGACGGTCATGGATCGTACCGCGGCCGTTGATTCCGCCCACACCGGCGCGTCAGCGAGTTCGAGTCCGTTCGGCTGGCGTTAACGGACGAGGCAACCGGTGAGGTTCCTGGCCAGCAGGGCTTGGTAATACGATACGTAGTGCCCGACCAGGTGTTCTATTGACTCCGGGCTACTTGCTTACAATACGGCCTCGAGTTTTTCAACCAGCTGTTTCTTCGGTACCGCGCCTACAACCTGGTCGGCCAATTCGCCGTTTTTGAATATGAGAAGCGTCGGTATGCTGCGGATACCGTAGTCGGCGGCGATTTTCTGCTCTGAGTCCACGTCGACTTTGCCAACTTTGACCCGGCCCTCGTATTCGACGGCGAGTTCGTCCACAATCGGCGCAACCATGCGGCAGGGCCCGCACCACACGGCCCAGAAATCCACGAGTACCGGAAGGGAGGAATCGACCACTTCAGCCTGAAAGCTATCGTCGGTTATGGTTATAGGTTTTCCCACCGCGCCCACCACCTTTCGTTAATTGGTTCAATTTACCGTTGGAGTCTTTGCATTGAAACGTCGGCCGTCTCATCGACGTTCCTCCAAAACGATCCGGCGGGTCCGGACTTTTCCACGAATTGTCAAATCTACCAAGTTTTCGAGATCGTGTCAAGAATCAGAAAAGCGGGGGAAGCCCGCTTCAAGGCTTGATCCGGTACGGATTCAGCCGGACGGACCGGAACACATGCGGCAGATGAGTTGTGTGAGCGTGGCGGCTGGGGCGCGCGACCGGGACTTCAGGCGATTGTCCGCGTTCAGGAGCGCTTCGTAAGCGTGCCAGAGGTTTTGTTCGTCGAAACGGGCCGCCTGGTCGAGGTATCTGGAGACAAAGAATGGAGGAACCTTCAGTTTTCCTGCCAGTTCGGACCGTGGCAGATCCTGATTCCTGAGCCACCGGGCCTTGCGGAGAATACCGATGTGCCGGACGAGCATCGCGACGATTGCCACCGGACTGTCGCCGCGGTCCAGAAGGTGATGCAGCACGGTCAGTGCATCGCCGGTTTTCCGTTTCCCCACTGCATCGGCGAGTTCAAACACCGTCGCTTTTCGCGAAGCGCCGGCCACATGGGCGACGTCTTCGCGCGTGATGGTATCGCGTCCATTCGTATAAATGGCCAGTTTTTGGAGTTCGCTGACCAGTTCGCCCGGATTCGGCCCCACGCCAAGGTGAAGCACGTGCGCGGCTTCGGGTTCGATCGTCTTGTTCATTGCAGCCGCCCGTCTGCGAATCCACTGTGGGAGCTCATTTTCGAAAGGTGGTTTGAATTCCACCGAAACGGCGTTCTTTCGCAATGCGACGGACAGCTTCTTGCGGCCGTCCAGTTTGTCCGCGGTGAATACAAGAACGGTGGTCTCAACGGGATTTTCGATAAGGGGCAGGAGCATTCGCGCTTCGGTGTCACGCAAGCGTTCCAGGCGCTTGACCACGACAACCCGCCGCGCCGCCATCATCGGAAAGGAGGTTGCCCGGCCGACTGCGTCGGCCGCGTCCATATCCTCGCCGTGGAAGATATCCAGGTTGAACGCACCTGACGCGGGGTCGACGGCGGCGTCCACAAGGGCTTTCAAGCTTTCTTCCTTACTGACGTTCTCAGACCCGTGCAGCAGATACAGCGGCGCGAATTCGCCACTCTTGATCTGTGCGGTCAGTCTGTCGTGCGCGTTGGCGGATCTTGATCTGGTTCTGGCCAAGGTCGAGGTCAACCTCTAAGAAGCTGTCTTAAAATTACCGGTGAG
>JAAXHE010000121.1:0-21395 GCA_012271065.1 Candidatus Latescibacterota bacterium | reverse complement strand
CCGGTGAGTTCCCGAGCGCGAGCGAAAAAGTGGCGGTCAAGGCGGAAAAACCCGCCTATGAGAGGCGAGCAAGCGCAGCCTCGATCTCGTACGACGGGTGGGTTTGCCCAACGCCGACCGGCACTTTTGCAGCCGTGCGAAGACCGCTGGGAATTTTAAAACAGCTTCTACGACGCGGACGCGCCATACGACATGCCCGGCGCATTCGCTTGCGGGTATTACACCTGCGGTGTGAGAGCATCAACTATCGAGGTCGCGGAATTCGGCATCCGTAACCCGATCCTTATTGATTCGCCAAGATGGCTTCTTGCCGTTGGGACGGGAACCGTCTCTCGACGTAAAGGCCCATCGAAGCGACGAGCGCAGAACGTCTCGAAACACGCGGTATACCAGACCCAGAAACAGGACGAAAAGGAATATACGCAGCAACATGGTGTACTCCCGCTAGATGATTTGGACGCCGGAAGCGGTGTCGGCGACGACTTCACCGATAATGTAGCCTTCATCACCGTTTCGATTCAACTGCTCGACCGCTTGTTCAGCCTGACTCGACGGTACGACGAGTACCATGCCCATGCCCATATTGAACACGCGAAACATCTCGTCGACATGGATGTCGTCTCCCACCCTCTGTAGGAGGTTGAACACAGGCGGTTCGGGCCAGGTTCCCCTGAGAATACGTGCGCCAAGCCCGTCCGGAAGGGTGCGTGGCAGGTTATCCACGATGCCTCCTCCGGTGATGTGGGCCATCCCCCTTAAGGTCACGGCTTCCATGAGACCGAACACGGACGAAACATAACTCCGGTGGGGAGCCAGCAGGGTCTCGCCGATGGTGCCGCCGAGTTCGTCCAGCTGTGTGGCGACGTCCCATCCCGCGGTTTCGAACAGGAGTCTGCGCGCCAGTGAATAACCGTTGGTGTGGAGTCCGGACGACGGCAGTGCGATGAGTTTGTCCCCCGGCTGCACCCGGGAGCCGTCCAGAATGTCTTCCCGGTTGACAATGCCCACGATCGTCCCCGCCAGGTCATATTCCCCCTCGGCGTAGAAGTCGGGCATTTCCGCCATTTCGCCGCCCAGCAGCGCGCATCCGCAGGCTTTACAACCGTTTGCGATTCCCTCAACGACGGCCTCGGCCACGGCGGAATCGTGTTTCCCCATGGCGAGGTAGTCCAGGAAGAAGAGCGGGCGCGCGCCCTGCACAAGGATGTCATTGGCGCAATGGGCGACAAGGTCGGCTCCCACCGTATTGTGGATACCGGTCAGAAACGCAATTTTCAGCTTGGTGCCCACGCCATCCGTACCCGCTACCAGGACAGGGTTCCGGTAAGCGTCCCACCGGGGTGCAAAAAGGCCGCCGAAACCGCCGATGTCGGCAAGTACTTCCGGGCCGAACGTCGATCGTACCAATGCGGCTATTCCCCTCTTGGTGCGATCGGCGCCCTCAATATTCACGCCGGCCGCCGCGTATGCGTCTGACTTTCCCGGCATCGGTGTTCCTTCGGGACGTCGTTTGTGTACTAACAGGGAATGGGAATGTGGTTTCTTACCTGGGCAGAGGTTTTTCCAGACGTATCCGCGCCAGAATGAACCTGTTGCATTCCCTCGGGTGTACTGCACCCTGTACCGGAGGCAGCCACGATTTGTTCCGCGACACGTACGGCTTGAACCGCGGCGCCCACGTCGTGCACACGCACGACATGGGCCCCCGCAGCCGCGGAGAAAACCACGGCGGCCAGGGTGCCGTGCAGCCGTGTCTCTGGCGGAAGATCCAGTGCAGCGCCGGTGAATTTCTTGCGCGAGGGGCCGATCATCAGAGGGCAGCCGAGGTCATGGAATTCTTCAAGCCGGGCGAGAATCTCGAAATTGTGGGCATTTTGTTTACCAAATCCCAGGCCCGGGTCGATCAGAATCCGGCCGGGATCGATGCCCGCTTTGATGGCCCCGGTCTTGCGCTCGTCGAGAAAATCGAGGATTTCGCGGATCAGGTTGTCATACGTCGGCTTGATCTGCATGGTCAGGGGTGTACCCTTCATGTGCATGAGAACGACCGCGGCGTCAAATTGCGCGATCGTTGCGCCCATGAGAGGGTCGAACCGCATGGCGCTGATGTCGTTTACGATAGATGCGCCCAACCGTAAGGCGCTCTGCGCGACAGGCGCTTTGGTTGTGTCAATGGAGATGATCAGATTGGTTTTGGCTGCGATCTCTTCGATGACAGGTGCGGTACGGCGGATTTCCTCGTCCACAGAGACGGGTTGGGCGCCGGCTCCGTACGTTCCCGCCGGACGTGTGGATTCGCCGCCCACGTCGATGATGTCCGCGCCTTCTTCAGCCATCAGAAGTGCGCGTTCAACGGCCTGCCGCGGCTCGAAGTAACGTCCACCGTCGGCAAACGAATCGGGCGTCACGTTGAGAATCCCCATGATGAGGGGCCGTGAGCCCAGGCGGAGGATGTTTCCCCGACAGTCGAGCCGACGGGCGGGGGATCTCATGTACTGCATGCTGACACCGGAAATGCAAAGGGATGGCAAAATGAAACGGCGTTTTACCATCCCTCAATGAAACCCGAGTACTGCGTTTAATCGTCGTCCTCGGACGTTTCCCGTGATTCTGCCGGACGTTCCTCCGAAGATGACGGGTCCGGCTCCTCCACTTCGGCGGCCGCATCCTGATTTGTCCGTCCGTTTTGAGATTCGGGCGGTTCAGACGGTTTCTGAAGCTTCTCTCCAGCGAGAATGCGGTCGAGCTGGGAGTCGTCCAGTACTTCAAACTCAAGAAGCGCGTCGGCCAGAACGTGGACCTGAGCGATATTCTCCCGGAGCAGGGATTCCGCCCGGTCCTCGGCGGTGAGGACGAAGTTGCGGATTTCGTCGTCGATCACCTGTGCGACTTTTTCGCTGAAGTCCCGGCGTTGGGCCATCTCGCGGCCAAGGAAGACCTCGTCCTGTCTGTTGCCGTACGAAACCGGACCCAGTTTCTCGCTCATTCCCCAGTCGCATACCATGCGGCGCGCGAGGTCGGTGGCCATCTTGTAGTCCTGTTGTCCGCCGCTGGAAACTTCCCCGAAGACGATTTTTTCCGCCACCCTGCCGCCAAGCGCGTATGTGAGAACGGCGTCGCTGTAGCTCCTTGAATAGTTGTGGCGTTCGTCGATGGGCAGATACGTCGTCAGGCCCAGCGACTGCCCGCGGGGAATAATGGTAACCTTGTGTACCGGGTCGGACTCGGGCACGAGCTTGGCCACCAGCGCGTGACCGATTTCGTGATATGCCGTTCGCTTCTTTTCGGAGTCGGAGATGACCAGGCTGCGCCTTTCCACGCCCATGATGACTTTATCCTTGGCATTTTCGAAGTCCTCCATAACCACGGAGGTCCGGTCGTGCCTGGAGGCGAGCAATGCGGCCTCGTTGACCAGATTTTCAAGGTCGGCCTGGGTAAAGCCGGGCGTAGCCCGGGCGAGTACCGTCAGATCTACGTTCTTGTCCAATGGCGTGTTGCGGATATGAACCTTCAGCACACCCTCGCGGCCCTTGACGTCGGGCCGGTCCACAACCACCTGGCGGTCGAAGCGGCCGGGTCGCAGAAGCGCCGGATCGAGCACGTCGGGCCGGTTTGTCGCCGCAATGAGGATAACTCCCTCCTTGGAGTCGAATCCGTCCATTTCCACCAGCAACTGGTTGAGCGTCTGCTCCCGCTCGTCGTGGCCTCCGCCGATCCCGGCGCCGCGGTGCCGGCCGACAGCGTCGATTTCGTCGATGAAGATGATGCACGGCGCATTGGCCTTGCCCTGCTCGAACAGGTCGCGCACACGCGATGCGCCAACGCCCACAAACATCTCGACGAAGTCGGAACCGCTCATACTGTAGAACGGCACGCCTGCCTCGCCGGCTACGGCTTTGGCCATGTAGGTCTTGCCGGTACCCGGCGGACCCACCAGGAGGACCCCCTTCGGAATACGGCCGCCGAGCCGCTGAAACTTGCGGGGATCCTTGAGGTACTCAATAATCTCCTGCAGTTCCTGTTTGGCCTCGTCCGATCCGGCGACGTCCTTAAAAGTGACCTTCGGGCGATCCTCCGAAACCAGCTTCGCCCTGCTCTTGCCGAAGCTGAACGCACCTTTAGGGCCTCCCTGCATCTGGCGGAAGATAAACAGCCACAGGCCGACAAAGAGAAGCCACGGCAGGAAATTAAAGAAGACCTTCAACCAGTCGAAGGGCTTTTCCTGGAAGCGAAAGTCGATTTCGTATTTTTCCCAGTCGGCTATTGCGTCTTCGCCAATGACGCCCAGATTGACGACGAAGGTCCTGTATGCCTGCTGCGCGCCGCGACTGGTCGTATATTCGGGTTCGAGCAACGTGCCATGAAAATCGCTGTCTATGATGACGGCGCTTCCGATCTTGCCCTGTTTCATCAGAGTGCGGTATTCCTTGTAGCTGATCACCACGTCGCCGGCGCCGGTACTGCTCCCGAAGAACCGGGTCGCGAAGAGCGCGACCAATACAAAGAAGACCCAGAATGCCAGTGTCTTGGACCGTCGCCGCCATTCACTGCCGTCGTTCTCGGGCGGGGACTCGCGGTTTTGCCGCGGCCGCGGCCGGTTTCGGGGAGGCTCAGGCGCTTCGCGGTCGCCGTCGGACTCAGGTTTCAACTCCGGAACGGGCAGTCTCTGCTCGTCGTTCTCAGCGGCCGGAGTTTCTTCCTGATCTTTATGCTCTGCCATAACTACCGCCTTGACGATATCGCTCAAGAGGAGGCGATTACTCCTCCCCAGCCACCTCTGAGGGTAACCTCCAGCACCGTTTTCGACCGATGGGTAACGGCCGTGGACTGCGCCGTACGTAAGCCTGCCACCCAAAGGATGGCCTGCCCGCCCTGCAGCAGCGGGATTTCATCACGCAGCGGTCTGGGAATCTTGAGGTTGATTAACAGGTCGCTGACTTTTTGTGTTCCATTCATGCCGAGCGGCACGAAACGATCCGCCCGCCGCCGGTTTCTGACGGTCAGTCGGCCGAAGATCGCATCCCGATCGAAACATGCCCGAAACGGATCGGATGACAGTTCGTTCGATCGCACGTCGCTGGCCGGGCGGATTTTCGTCTCCATAATCGCGCCGATCTCCGGTATTTCCGTGACGCCCGGAACGACGACTTGCGTCTCGAACGACGGCGTCGGCCGACTAAGGATCAGCCACGGACTGGAACGATGAACGAAGACATCGGAACACACCTGAGCCGAGCCTGCAGGTGTCAGACGCAGACCTTCAATGCGGCTCACACTCTGTTCATCAAGGTCCCGTGCGCTGCCTCGAAGCCGAAAAAATGCCGTTTTGAATATCCGGCGCCGAAGTGCTATATGATAACCGAAAACGGCGGTTTCATCAAGAATTATTTTTCGTTTGCCCTCGTAATGCAGGGCCTCTTTATATGCCGATTCCGCCTGTTGACCGAGCAACTGATCTTCATCCCGAATGATCCCCGCGGACCTTGCTAGGGCCTCCTCGATCAAAGGGTTGTAATCCGACGCGATCTCCGGCAGAAGGAGGCGCCGGATACGGTTCCGGAGAAAGCGGGTTTCAGTGTTGGATTCGTCGTATCGTACTTGCAGGTTCCGGTGTTCGACATATGCCTGTATCTGTCTTCGCGAGACCGCCAGGAGCGGCCGGATCCAGATCCCGTCGCGGATCGGCCTGATCCCGCCGAGCCCAGTGGGACCGGCGCCGCGAATCAGGCGCATCAGTACGGTCTCAGCCTGATCGCTGCGGGTATGCCCCAACGCGATACGTGAGGCGCCGGTATCGCCCATTACCGCTTTGAGGAACATGAGGCGTGCATCACGGGCCGCCGCTTCCGGAGAGCCCGCCGTGGTTACGGTCGCGCTGTCGGAGAAACACGGCAAGTCCAGGGCCGCGGCGAGATCCATCACGAACTGCTGGTCCTCGTCGGATGCGGGACCTCGCAGCCGATGGTTGAGATGGGCGACGTAAAGGGCGATATCGACAGACTCGCGCAACCTGACCAGCAGATCCAGAAGTGACACGGAGTCCGGCCCTCCGGACACCCCGATCACAATCCCGTCCCCAGGCTCGATCATGTGGTGCCGGTCGATGAACGACTGAACCGCGAAAAGCAGGTCGGGTGTAGTGGAATTGGCGCCGGGACTCGGTTTCATGTGTAGATTTTTCGCGTTTGCAGTGGTCTGTGGGAATGTTAAGTTTCAATCTGACTGAGGCGTAGCGATTGATGCTACTTTGTGGGTGACGACTCCAGTGTCGGACGAAATCCGATGGCTTGTTAGTCTGTTAGACGCCTGAGAACTCGGCTCGGTTTCTGAAAACGGGCTTCGCCTGATCGAATTAAACGTCTGATTATCAATTATATAGTCCAACTGGACAGAAAATGATCCATGCACGACGTACAGGCGGGAAATGAAAAGACACGCCTGAAACAGCGTGTCTTTTCTGCGCCTATTTACTCTGCGCGAAATCAGGGTACGCTTTTGCCGAAGTTTCTTACGAATTCCAGAAAGTCCGGGAAGTCGACCAGGCCGTTTCCGTCCAGGTCGAAGGCGGCATTGTGGGTGTTGAAGGCCTGAGCGAAGGCAAGAAAGTCGCTGAATCCGATTTCGCCGTCATTGTCGAAGTCGGCGCGGGGATTGACGTGGACGACGACCGCCGTTCCGGAAATCGAGACCGTGACATTTCCGTGTTCAGGGTCATCGCTTGAAATGGTAATCGTGCCGGAGAAAGGACCGCCCTCTGCGGGCGTGAAGGTGATATCGACGGTCGCACTGTCGCCCGGCGCGACCGTATGCGCCGTCAGGCTGAACGTGACGCCCTCGAGGTCTGACTCCAGGTTCGTAATGCTGAGGTCTTCTCCACCGGTGTTCTTCACGACGAGGGTAACGGTCCTGGTTTCGCCGGCAGGAAGGTCCTCGCCGAAGTCGAGCGAGGTACTGGGAAGGTTGATCGCGGGCGGCGCGACGGCCAGCAACTCCCGGATTCGCGTGGCCGCGGCACTGAGACCCGAAGCGCCGACCCCGATGTGACGGACGATCCCTTCCCGGTCCGCGACCAGCAAAGTGTGAGTACCCCGCGTCCTCTGAATCCCCCCAGCCTGCAACAGCAGGGGAAATGTGATCGTTGTTGCGGCTCGAAAGCCTTCCAGTTGCGACTTGCTGCCATTATAAATATCAAGTCCCAGGACCGCTACGCCGTCATCCTGGAACGCCTTCCAGATCTGCTGCTCGATGGACGGACCCGCCGCCCGGCAGGTGGGTCAGTTGTGGCCCAGGTAATAAACAGCCAGAACACTTCCCTTGTAAGACGCCGAGGCGTAGGTTTTTCCATCCAGTCCCGTGAGTGAGAACGTCGGTACCGCGTCACCAACATTCTGGGCTTCAGCCGGACCCGGCGGAAAGAATACCAGGACCAGCAGGTACACGACGCATGCAACGAATCGACTCATCGCAATCCTCCTGGGAAAAAGTGTGCGATCTGCGTCAGAAATAGGTTTTCAAACGCATTTCAAGTCCATTGAACGGCAACACCTGATAGCATGTCCCCGAAGTACATGCGGCGCCGCCCCTCCTGCGGCCGGCGAAGACGAGGGCTTCGTATCGTTCGAGAAAGGCGACGTTCAGATTGACCGCCAGCCAGGAACGCGTTCCGGTCTCGACCCGGTCCGGCGTCTTGACATCGTCCACTTCAAACGGATCGCTGGTGCGATCCAGGACGAGTGCGGCGCCCACGCCCGAGCGATGCTGGTAGGAAAACTGGGTAAAGACATCCCAAAACACCGGCTCGTTTCGGGGATGCCTGGCCGCGCGACGGACCTGCAGATCAAAACCCAGGACAGACCCTCCGGGTGTATTGGATTCGGCCCCCACGCCGCCGATTCGGTGCTTTCCGATCCCCTTCAATTCGTCTTTTCCCCAATCGATGAAGACGGTCGACGTCACGCTGTGCCCGTCGCCCAGCGGAGGCAGTTCGACGTCCACGCCCAGATACCGCTCATTGAAGGTCGTTGAAAAGCCGGGCGCCAGTTTATTCTCCCCCTTGCTGATGTTTGCCGTCAGCGTGCCCCGCCCGAAAATCGAATACGTAGCTTCCACCTGATAGCCCGTTTCCGCATCGGCAATCAGGGCATGGGTGGACCGGTTGAGCAGGACGGCCGCGTGTTCGCGAACCAGAGATGGCGGATCGTTGAAACTTAAGGCGAAATTTTCATAGTCCTTGTATTCCAGGCTGAGACCCAGGTTGGAAATGCCGGCGTTGGCCGAAAGATACAGTGCGTTGCCGTCCACGTGCACGTCATTCAGACCGGCGTATTCGGCGTAAACGGTCGCATACGCGTCCGGAAGGCCCGATGCTTCAATTGCAGGCGTGACGTCGAGTTCCAGAAATCCCGACCACGTCCGCGTCGAGTCTAACCTGGAGGCGTGATGGCTGACGGCCGTGACGCCGGTCTTGATCAGGTTGTTTGGCCGCAGCGAGACCTCTCCTCCGACAAGCCAGTTGTCGCGGCGCGGCACGTCCCGAAGCGGACTACCCACCCGCACCGCGGGGGGAATGTCACTCAATACGGGTCGCCCGATCAGGGCTCGTGCCTCGGCCCGGGGACCCGCCCAGGTGGCGATGCCGCCCTCCAGGTCTCGTGACGGCGAATAGCGGCGCCGGTATTGCCCGCTCTCCAGAATGACTCCGGGGAGATCGAAAGCCCTGAGCGTGATGCCGCGGCCCAGGATGGCATAGTAGTTGCCCGCAACCAGCTCGACCGGTCCCCGGGTCCAGCGCAGGTGTTTCTGTGATATGTGTACGACCTGGTATTCAACCTGCGACAGCGGCGAGCCGGGTGCGGTATTGCGCCATGCGTTGAAGACTTCCGCCCGAAGTCCGGCCTGGAGACCGTGCCGTGTGTAATCGACGTCAAGCTGCTCATATAGTGATGAAACCGCCAGCGAGTCCGCACCCGGTACGCGTCCCCGCTGGACTTCGGTCAGGCTGGATGCGGTCACCTGCGCTCCGACAGGTCTTGGCGCCGGAAGCAGAAGGAGCATTATCAGGCTATTGATCAGCGCTCGCATCGGTCTTCGCCTCGACGTCGGCATCGGGAAAAAGCGCTTCGACGGCAGCCAGCAACACTTCTGCGTTTTTCGAATTGTATCCAGCCTGCCGCAATGCAATTTCACCATCCGGTGTGATCAGCAGCGTCGTCGGAAGTACGTTCACCTGCATTCGCCTCATCACCGCGCTGTCTGAGTCGAGGGCGATAGGGAAACTGACCTTTCGCGCCCTGAGAAAGGGTTTCACCCGGTTCTGTCCGCGCGGACCGTCCACGTTCACGCCAAGAACCGTGAGTCCGGACTTTCCGTATTTCTCGTGAATCTTCTGGAGTTTGGGCATTGCCTTGACGCAGGGTTTGCAATAGGTCGCCCAGAAATCCAGGAGCACCGGACCCTTTGTCAGCAGGGTTTTGAGGTTGACCCGTTCGCCCCGCAGGTTCCGGAGGTTGAAGTCGGGGGCCGAGGCGGCGTTCAGAGTTGCTGCGCCCAGGGTTAGCGAGGCGGCAAGAACCGCCGATTGAAAGATCGATTTCATCCGTACAGCTTCTCCCCGTTTCCTTTACGATTGGCGGGTATCGCGTTCTATATTGAAAAACGCCTGATGTATACACATGGTTCCAGACCCGACGTCGCGAGCAATTTCCACACCGGGATGATTGCGAACCGATTAACGATAACCGAAAAAATCCGCTTCATCAAGGGCTTTCTTGCGTTGTATCACAAACACCCTCAACGTGTCAAAGCGGTTTGGTGTTTGCAGATCCGGCTGGAGAAACGAAGACCTCATTCCCAGCATTCCGTTTCTGCTTGCTGCGCATCGTCAGTCGTTCTATATTGAAGTCAATATTGTCCCTGCCGGCAGACCGCGGCGCGGACGACGCGCTCTTTGAGTCGCTGGGGTCGCGCCAGGTCCGTCGTGAAGGTCTCGGTAGCGCGACCGTGCGCAAGGCCGTTCGGGTTGCGGACGGTCGTTGAATTTTCTCGAAAGAGTCGCCATGGTACACATCGGCATCATCGGTATCGGATTCATGGGGATGACCCACTATCGCGGCGCCCGCGGGGTTAAGGGCGGGAAGGTGGCAGCCATCTGCACGAGGGACGAAAGGAAACTTCGTGGGGATTGGAGAGGTATTCACGGAAACTTCGGGGATCCTGGCGGTATCGAGGATCTGTCGGGCATGCGAACGTATCGGCAAATCGACGAACTGCTGGCCGATCCCGGAATCGATCTCGTGAACATCTGCCTGCCTTCGGCGATGCACAAAGAAGTGACAATAGCGGCGCTGCGGGCGGGTAAGCATGTATTGCTCGAGAAGCCCATCGCGCTAAATCCGAAGGACGCCGACCGGATGGTACAGGAGGCGGCAACTGCCGGACGTTCGCTGATGGTGGCGCACGTACTTCCTTTTTTTCCTGAGTTCGCCTATGCCCGGAAGGTCGTCGCGGGCGGCGAGTATGGAGCGTTGTTGGGCGCGCATTTCAAGCGTATTATCTCGCAGCCCGACTGGTCTTCGGAATTCAGCGACGTCGAACGGAGTGGCGGGCCGGGTGTTGACCTGCACGTTCACGATACCCATTACATTCTGCTGCTTTGCGGCGTACCCGACCGCGTTTCGTCCACCGGACGGCTGGTGAACGAACATTACGCGGAGTATTTATGTACAAGCTACAGGTATCTCGATCGACCGGACGTAAGCATAACCTGCGCTTCGGGTGCGATTTCACAACCTGGCCGCGCGTTTGCCCATGGATTCGAAATCTACCTCGAAAAGGCGACGCTGATGTACGAATTCGCCACGCTGGGCGACGAGCCGGTCCTGTCCACTCCTCTAACCCTGCTCACCGAAGACAAGAAGGTTCGAAAGCCAAGACTGGGTTCCGGGGACCCGGTGGTGGCGTTTACACGGGAGATTCAGGCTGCCGTGGATGAAGTTGCGAAAGGGGTCCCAGCCGAGGCGCTTTCCGGAGTTCGGGCGGCGGACGCGCTCCGGCTTTGTTTCAAGGAAGTCCAGTCCGTGCGACAGGGCCGGGCGGTGCGGGTAAAATAACAAATAGACGAGGTTAGGCAGGAAGGAAGACGCCGGATCGATGGGAGGTCACCGGTGCAATGCGGAAAACGGGCGGGCGGCACGGAACAAGCCGCCCGCCCGTTTACATTGGCAAGTCAGCGCGGATCACGTTGCGACAGTGCGCAGGTACGCCGGAGTGCCGCGAGACGGGATCAATCGGCGGAAGATTGGCGAGGTATTTTTGGCACACACGCTAATTTCGGAACGCGAAATCGACCGGTTTGCCCTGTGCGAACTCCGCTTCGACATTGCCAAGGCCGAAAAGAGTCGCTGAAAGGTCTTTCGGCGACAGGGGTTCGGCTACCCGGGTACCGGCGGGCATGTCGGGTCCCACGAGCAGCGCACGTCCGGCAGTAGCGTCGAGTACCGCCAGGGTCGTGCGATTTCGGTACCGGTGGTGCCCCTGCACGATTTCCTGGATTTGCTGGATTGTCGCACGGCTGTCGGGTCCGTCGGCGAGTTGAAGAAGCAGGAGATCAGGCTGGGCCCTTGGCAGGCACGCAATCGCCAGAGATGCCAGAAAGCTGTTCTTCAGTTCCAGATTCCTGTCGGACGATAACAGGGTTCTGACGATCAGGCGCGAAAGGACTTTGTTTTTTACGGCCTTGGTGATTTTTAGCTTCTTGGGGTCGAGGGTCGGATAGACGACGTTTTCGATGAACGCCTGCGATCTCCCTTCCGAGCGCGCTTCGCCAAGTGCCTGGCGGACGGTTTCCGCCGCCCTGGTCAACGACGAAGCCCGCACGCTCAGTGGGCCGAATTTCCTGTATTTCCTGTGCGTGCTGCGCTCCGGCGGGGCGCTGTCGTCCATATAGAGAGCCAGCGTGCGTGCGCGTGTCTTGTCCTTATTCGCGCGATTGTGATACTCGAACAGAGTCGGGTGTGCGAGCTTGTCGCCCTTCAGCGCGTCGTCGCGTCCCGTCAACAGGGTGGCCAGCCATCGTTTTGTCGGAGTGGGGGCGGCCGTGGTCTGCAGCAGGGTTCCCTGAGCGATCAGGCTGTCATTGAACGTTGAATCGGATGTTCCGTATTGCCCTGGCATGATCGCAATCGCCAGAAGCGCAGGGGGAAAGTCCACGTCCCTGTATACGAACCGATTGAACGCGGTTTCGATTCTTGCCCACTGTTCGGGGAGGATCTGAATGTCGGGACTTCGACGCCTCTGCTGCGGGGGACCGCCGCGTTGGCCCATCCCTCCTCGCCGGCCAGTACCCTGTCGCTGTCCAATTCCCTGCCGGTCGCCCGCGTCGCGACGTTGCCGGGGGCCCGGTCGCCGCGCGAAGATGCCTGCGATTGCCTCGCCGAACGCCTCCCGCAAGTCTCCATCCGACACGTCGCCGGCCCTATCGAAAAACAGTCGGAATCGCTCCTTCTCCCGAGGGAAGAAATCGTCCCAGTTTTTTAACGAGCCCAGTACAAAAGACCTTATGGGGAAGGGCAGCCGGTTGAACGTCTCCTCGTTCCCCTTAACCAGGTCGTAGGCGCCCGAGGGGAGATCCGAGTACTGGTCGTTTCGAATCGGACTGAGATCGACGCCGCCTCCTCCGCCTCGTCTCCGTCCGCCGCCTCCCCCTCTCTGCGCAAGCACGTCCTCACAGGCAATCAACAGGACAAGCAGTGTTGCCACGATCGATACCATCCCTCGCGAGGACTTCTGAAAAACTGGCATATATCGCCACCCCGGGCGAATGTAAAAGACTGACAGACCTTATTGAATATCGCGCGTTCCCTGTATCGCGTCTGAATCCCTGTGCCTCGCGCGTTCGGTTTCGCCAGTGTCAGGATCCTCCGAGCCGGGACAATCGAGGATTGCACCAAACCTGAATTCCGCCGCTATCAATCCGTTGATAAAGTCGCTCTGCAAGCGAGGGCGCGCAACGCAGTATCTCGACCGCAAGGGCCGGCCGTAGCCCGGATGGGCTTTTTCAACGGGCTGCGAAGGTCGTTCAGAGGTGTGTTCGAAGCCACTGGATGATCTCCGCCCGGGCGTCCGGGTTGTTCAGCAGAGCCAGACCGTTGGCCGCGCCCTGATATCCGCTGACCCGGACGGGCTCCAGGGTTTCCCGGGCCAGCAATTCGGACGACGTGAACGTATATCCGTCGCCGTGTGAGGCCATGAACAGGATCGAACGGGGCTTGAAGCCCGCGACGTCGGCGCCCAGCAGAATGTCCTGTCTGAGCCGTGTGATGAGAGAGATGGCCACAGCCGTCTTTACGTCCGGATTCGTGCCCGAACTGACGTACGCGATATTGGCGCCAAGCGCCGCGCCAACCAGCCCGATACGCGTGGCATCCACGTCGGCGCGGCGCTTCAGCCAGCCGATGGCGCCTTCGACATCCTGCGGCATGCTGTTGAAGTCTTCGATCTGGAACCTGCTCCGCGGAAAGTAAGCGTCATTATGAAACGTGCTCCGGCCATGACCTCTTACGTCGTAGGCCAGCACGTGGAATCCCGCGTCCGTCAGGTCCGGCACGAAAGGTACCCAGATGCCGAGATCCTCGTCGTAGGGGTGGATGAGGACAACAGCGGGCCGGCGCCCCGTCTGACGGTTGGAGGTGAACCAGGCCGCGAAGATGTTGAAGCCGTCCGGTGTCTTGAACGAAACCGTCTCGCCCGTAACCAGTTCCGGAGGAGTCGATACCTCGTTGTCCGTGGGTTGTTTGCCGCATTGCATCGCGAACAGCGCGATCGTCAGTACGGCCAGATATGCGTGTGGCGCCATGTCCGGAATTTCCTTCGATCAAAGGATCAATGCGTTCGCGTCCTAGATAAATTAACGACATCATGTACTCAAAAACAAGAGGGTAGTTAATGCCGCTCGAGGGCGTTGCGGCATCGCCGAAGAATCGATCGCGTGCTCCGGAGGGAAACCAGGGTGTTATCCGCGCAGGGCGACGTGAAGCACACAAAATCTGTCTTGGCGCCGCCGGTTTCGTGGCCTCCGCGCCTTCTTCGAACGTGCGATTCCGGGAAGATTCCGATATAAACAGACCGGAAGGGATCGCGGGGGGATGCCGGGCTCGCTCGGCGGGTTAACGAAATGTCCACGGGTGGGCATTTACGCTTGCGGTTATGTGGATTGGACAATAACTTAGGGTCATTCGTTCCGAACAGGGCGTGTCCGGTGCGTCATCAGGTCGCCGGGATTATCCAATCGCGTTGTCTGAGGGAGATCAAAGATGCATAGATTTGGCTTTTTCTGGAAGGTTGCGATCGTGCTGGTTGCCGCAATAACGGTCACTGACGGGAGCGTCGCCGCGCGAAAGGCTTCCACCAGGCGCAACAGCGTGGGAATGGAGTTCGTCCTGGTTCCTGCGGGTGAGTTTCGCATGGGTTCCACAAGTGAAGACGCCGGAGAGAACGAGAAGCCGGCAACGGCAGTGACCATCAGCCGGGCGTTCTACATTGGAAAGCATGAAGTCACACAGAAGCAATGGGTGAAGGTGATGGGGACCAATCCGTCGGACTTCAATGACTGCCCGGATTGTCCGGTCGAACAGGTATCGTGGAACGACGCACAGGCGTTTATCCGTACGCTGAACGCAATGGAGGACTCGAAGCGGTATCGGCTGCCAACAGAAGCAGAGTGGGAATACGCCGCGCGGGGCGGAACAGGCGGCGACCGCTACAGCACGGATTTGAATGCGATCGCGTGGTACGACAAGAACTGTAACGAGCGCCCACATAAAGTGGGGAAAAAAGCGCCGAACGCCTACGGCATTTTTGACATGCTGGGAAACGTCTACGAATGGGTGCAGGACTGGAAGGGGCCGTACGCCGGTGGAACGGCCATGGATCCGAAGGGCCCCGCCCGCGGAAAGTTTCGGATGCTCCGCGGCGGTAGCTGGGAGACCGGCGCGAAGAGCTGCAGGGCCCCGCATCGCCTCGACGCGTCACCCGGATTCCGGATCCATGCGGTGGGTTTACGGATTCTGATGGAGAACAGGTAGTCTGACAGCGGCTTCAATACGCCGGGCGCATGGGTGTTCACGGGCCGGCCGAAGGAGAAAAATAGAGTAAGGAAAAGGGATGGCACGTAAAGGGACGCTTATAGTTCTACGTTGATTCGACTAAATAGAGTGCGGGAGTTGTCACCTCGAACTGATGATTCAATCCAAACACACGAGCCTCGAAACACACTGCAAACTGCCGTAACCGAAAGATGGAGCCCTGAGAATGTGCAATTGTTTCAAATATGTACCCGTCCTTCTAATCGTGGGGTCGATAGCAAATTTCCTTAGTGAAGGACCAGTTTTTGCGAATTCACTGGATGTAGAAAACACATTGGCGAATTCGACACTGCACGAACTGGATCAGGCCAGCGTCACCCATGCATCAGTGGATCTTGCGGGGGAAGCGGGATTGCTATTGGTGAGGAAGGTCGAGATGGCTATTGACGAGGAGACACCGGGTATCGGCAGTGTTGGATGGATGGCAATCACACGAGACTCAACTATAGTGCTGACCGACAGGGTCGGGGGGCGCGCTCACGAATTCAGCGCAGTCAACGGTGATTACATTCGCTTGTTTGGAAGGATTGGGAGTGGGCCGGGGGAGTACAGGTCCGCTGATTTTGTAGCGCTGGATCGTAAGGACCATGTATATATCACAGATCGCGTTAGCGCCCAGATTCTTAGGTATGAACGTAACGGAAAGTATCTTGATAGGACTAGATTTCTTGGCGGGTGTCAGGTACTTACTGGCCGGAGAGACGAACTGTTCTCTTTGAGGGTGAATAGAAGAAGCATTGTTGAACTGGAACGGCGCGATGCACAAACGTGGATGGTGCTTCATCGTACCCCGCTTTCATCGCAGAAACAGGGTTTCATTTCGTCCTACATGCGCAACCTAGTTATGATGTGCTACAATTCGACTCTCAATCGGATGTACTATCTAGGACCCAATGACTATAGGATCAAGGTAATCGATGCGGAAACGAACGCCGTTATTCGCGAATTCGGTATGGAACCTGGGGGTTATAGACCACTGCCAGAGAAGTACCATGGCGTTCGCAGGAGGACTGATGAGGAGAGGCGACATTTGTTGGTAGAAATGACTTGCCTCAGAAGTATGACTCTGGTTCAAGATCGCTATCTGGTAGTTTCACACCTAACGTTAGCACTTGCTAGCATATCATGGGTTGTATACGATTTGGGATCTGAGGACGGCATCAGAGCTTACACATTTGATCATGCCGCATCGCGACATCTCGCGTCATTTGGGTATAACGCTACCCCGATAGCCTCGACGGGCAGCTATTTGTATTTGTGGCGAGCGCCATCTACCGAAGTCGCCGAGACGTCCAATGGTACCGTGGAGATTTTCGCCTTATCGATTCGTGCAAGTTGAGACCGGAACGTAGGTGCTGCCATCTCGTACGAGGGCTGATAAGGAAGTGCTGGAGAATGCCAGGAGTTGCCGCATTGCGCGGTATAACCTATCGAGTCACCTGAGAAGACGCGGAATCAACACAGACCCGTTAGTGTACCGAGTTGATATCGAGCGGGGAGTCGCTATAAAAAAATCATCCAATATGTAAATTTGGCCTTGCTTTTCAGTTTCAGCTTCATTGATTTTGGTGGCGTGCCTGCGGCGTGCAGTGCCCATTTTTGATCTCAATGCCAATTACATTCTGATATAGCGAATACAATCGGAGTCGGATTAAGATGATGGTCAATTTTAACCCAGTAGTCCTTGATGTCATTCAGACTACCAGAGTTTATTCAAGAATAATCCGTGTAAGTTTAATAAAAATAGAAACTTACCCCCCCATATCTTAAGGGCGATAGTAGAGAAACCGATAAATATAGTCACGGTCCGTCCAGTGAAGCCTTTATGCGTCAAGCAGGCTTTCAGCAGTTGGGAATCCGTTGTCTAACGATCAAAGAACGACCACTCGCATTGCGGGTGGTTTTTTTTGAAAATCGAACCGTATTGCTTCGAGATGCGTGGTCTTCATTTCTAACCTCGTATAACACATCTCAATCCTCGGTAACCCTATGGGCTTGGTAGCGTAGCAAAATGAGCGGGAATTTGCAGGACCCCCAAAAGCGAAATTCCATATGTCCAAAGATATCCATAATACGGACGTTGTCAACTGATGACAATCTCAGACGTGTCTAAGACGTCGGCATTCGAGTTATGCGATTTCCAGTTGGACGATGCTGACGAGCTAGCTGCGTTTCTCAACGAGTTGCGTCAGCGCCATTGGTCCCTGACTTCGACAGCTTACCAGCGGAAGCCCGAGCGGGCGCCCCTCTTGACTGGCGAAGCGTTACTCTAGGAGCAGCGTGAGCACCCTAATCGGATTGGATACTATTTGTTAAGGCACAGAAGCCGGATTGTTGCTTCGCTGAAGATTGATGATAAATTCGGAGACGGGAGAGTAGCCGTTCTTTCGGATCTGGAGACTCATCCGGACTTCCAACGCCGGGGCATTCCCTGGTTCCATTTTCTTCCCTGTGTACGCCGCGTGATTGAGTCGGATTTTCAAATGGTCGAGCTTGTAACGTGGGTCTTCAACCGCAAGGGCATCCCGCTATATAAACGATGCGGTTTTCGCGCTGTGCCAGGCACATCTTTGTTGATGGAGAATTATCTACCGATGATTATTCGGCATCCGGTACTTCGTCGGTATTTCCGACTGCATGACTATGTCAAGACACTTGTAAGCCAACGTAGTTATGGGTACGATCAACTCAGGTATCACGATCTTATCGTCTTTCAATATCGCTGGCAGGCTGGCAGCGAGATGTGGGAGGTGCTTATCGATTTCCAGCATCAGCAGATCGCTTCCATTGCATGTACTGAATGGTCAATTGGCGCCTGGTTTGTTCAGGACCAGAAGTTGCGTGTGCGGCTGGAGAATCGAGACCAAGATCAAATTGTCTGCAACTTAAGCAATCGGTCCGACGTAAGATTAGCCGCTATTCGGGGTGAGACAAAGCAGGTAGAGTGGGATGCCGGAGATGATGGCTGCGTGGAACTGTCCGTTCGGGTTGGTCGGCTCCGGTTTCCGTTTAAGGTTCGGGGGCGGCAGTGCCGGCGCAACTGAAGGAATAAGCGCAGCGAGGATAGCATCTTGAGGAAAGGTCACGCTTGCACACAGGTTCGCTTCATGTGTTCTTTGCGCATCTTTCTGATTGCTGGCGCGCTCGCCATCAGCAGCGCCACTGGGCACGTCGAAGCTGGGGTGTGGGATACGATTAAGCAGTACTATCAGGCACTCCAGCAGGGCGAGTTCGATGATCAGAGCATCCCTGAATCGCCGGTCGAGGATGCGGGCCAAGTCGGGCTCGAGCCGATACGCAGGGTCGATATTTCTATTGACGATGAGACTCCCGGTATTGGTGAGGTACAATGGATTGAATTGACACCGGAGGGCACTTTGCTGCTCACCGATTTTACCGCTCGTCATGTACACGAATTCAGTCTGGAGGACGGACATTACATCCGGTCATTTGGGCGGAGTGGCGATGGCCCTGGGGAGTACAGGATTCCTGCCGATATTGCTGTAGATCCTCAGAACCGAGTTTATGTTCATGACTATTTTGGCAACATTCTTCGTTTTGACCGTCAGGGTCGGTTTTTGGACAAAGCGAGGTTCATCAACGGGGGCCGGGTTCTTACGGATCGCAATGGAATGCTGTTTCTTTTGAGGGTCAACCCGATGAAAATCATCGAATTGCAGTGCAGCGATCCAGCGACGTGGGCGGCGATCGATCGAACGCCGCTCTCGACCAGGAAACAGGATTTCGTCTCCTTTCGCATGGTGTCCTTTGCCAGGATATGCTACAGCGCAGCATCCCATCGGTTGTATTACCTGGGACCGAATGATTACAAGGTCAAGGAGATCGATGCCGGCACAAACGAAGTCATCCGGCAATTTGGCCAGCGACCTGAGGGTTTCATGACGTTGCCCACAAGGTATCATGGCATCGGTCGGGGAACACGCGAGGACATGCGGCGTCTGTGGAGTGAAATAAGCTACTTGAGAAGCGTGACGCTGGTTCAGGGTCGGTTTTTGCTAATTAGTCATTTTATCGCTCGGCCAACTAACATTTCGTGGCTCGTCTACGACCTGAATCAGGAGCAAGGCATCAGGGCCTATGTTTTCAATCAAGCCGGCAAAAAAAGGCTTGCATCATTTGGGTACAATGCAACACCCATTGCGGCGTGGCGTGATCGAGTGTATATGTGGAGGGCACCATCACCACGGACCGCCGAAAGCTCCAACGGCACTATTGAAGTCTATGCGCTTACCTTCGATGCAAAGTGATAAAGGAAACGTTCATAACTCGCTTGACGCTTGAAGCCAGCACTTGATGTCCTCATTGTCAGCTAAACCACTTAGTGAAAGGAGTCATCTCATGCGATCAAAAGAAAGACGTACGCGCTCGTTGGCGCCAGTGGGAGCGGCAAGACGACCCTCGCGAATCTATTGTGTGGATTCCACCGTCCGGATCGCGGCCGTATCTGCATAGACGGCGTGCCAATGAATGAGATTGGCCTGCGGGACCTCAGGCAGCACGTTGGTCTGGTTACCCAACATGCTCACTTGTTTCGGGATACCATCTGGGAAAACATCCGGTACGGGAATTTTGAGCGAGAACCGGAGGAGATTGAGCGTGCGATCCGGGAGGTAGGACTGAGCGGTTTGGACCTGCAAGCGGAAATCGGAGAGCAGGGCGTGCAACTGTCGGGTGGTCAGCAGCAACGCATTGCACTGGCGCGCGCCCTGTTGCGACCGGTGGAATTGCTCATTCTGGACGAAGCGACCGCTGCGCTGGACCCTTCGAGCGAGGAGGCGATTTTCCAGCGCGTGCGACGTTCGTTACACGGTAAAACCCTTCTCGTGATCAGTCACCGCCTGAGCGTCTTGCAGGATGTGGATGAGGTGATCTGCCTGGCCGATGGCCAGGTGGTGGATCAGGGCCCACCCGAAACGCTGTTCCGGAGGCCGGGCAATTACAGGCGGTATTTCCAGCACCGGCGAGATGGAGATCCAGCAGCTATGATGGAGAAGACGGGATGAGGCAGTATCTTCTCGGTGCGTGTATTGTCCTCTGTCTTGCGGTCCTTGTCGGGCTGATGTTCGCGGTCTGGTCTTTTGCGGACCGATTGTCGGGTCCGGACACCGCTAATGTCACGATTGGCGCCTTCAAAGAGGAGGCCGTCGCCGGGCTTGCCCTAACCGAAGCGAAGCGGGCTTTCGACAGAGGCGCGGCCGTATTTGTGGATGCTCGTTCGGCTCTCGCCTATAAGGCCGGCCACATCCCCGGGGCCGTACGCCTGTCCGCCCAGGCCTCCACATCCCGGCTACGCCGGGCGCTGGTTTCTTATCCGTCGGATACCCGCATTATCGCCTACTGTGCGGGTACCGGTTGCCGCACCAGCCACGCTTTAGCAAAGCGGTTAGTCGCCAAACTCGGCTATCGGGAGGTGGAGGTCCTGGAGGGGGGGTGGCCAGCTTGGCAAAACGCCGGATTTCCTGTCCGAGAAGCAGTGCCTTAACCAACCTTGCCTGAGTTATATAAATTGCCTATTTCACGGGCTCATTGAGACACGAACAGCACAATTATGGACCTCGGAAAAGTCACTTCATTCTTGGACAGCATTCCGCAGACCATGACAACCTGGTTTTCGTTATCCGGGTCAAACCCGTACAAAATCGCCAATTGAAGCCATTTTTCAATCCTCATTTCTGAAAATCTCACGGTTCTTGGACAGCAGTGTGGCGCGCATAAAATTCAAGCCTGCTGAGTGCTCACAGCATGAAACTCGACTCAACTGCTACAAATCTCGCTGGCCAAGCCGGGAGCGAAACCGTATCCGAAAAACAAGCCCACGTGAGTGTCAATTTGGCGCGAGTGAGCGTACGGAATCCTACCAGATAACCGGGTCCGAATCACATCGCTTTACTCAATTAAAGAGGAGGAAGTTATGAGGATAAAGAGAAAAAGAGGGCGAATACAGAGCTCATTGATCTACGCTTACGAGGGCGAAGACAGAGGTAGGTGGGAATTGGTTTCAACTTCCACGATAAATGGGTGCAGGAAGAACAACTACCAATGTGTGCCTTCGTCGTGGGTGGATGAATGTAACGTTGGTGATACGCGCACGACGGTTGATTGTTGAACGAGGCTACAACGCAGCCTAGTGCTTTCAAGTCGGGTGAATCGGATCCGGAAATCTGGCTCAGAAGTAGTAAAATGGGAATCGAATTAGCCTTATGGTTGGCTTACCCCGATTAATTCATGAATCGT
>JAAXHE010000125.1 GCA_012271065.1 Candidatus Latescibacterota bacterium | reverse complement strand
GACGTGAAGGGAAAAAACGTCCTTCTTTACGTCGATAACGCCCCGTTTCGGAGGGTTTTATCGCGTCGCCGCGCTGCTGTTTTTTTTGGGATTGAGGTTGATTCGGAGTCCGTTATTGCACGCCGAATATCCTGGCCGCGTTATCCCAGAGGATCATGCGCTTCAATGCATCGGGAATGTCGGCGTACAGCACCCGTCCGAGTTGATACGGAAATCCGTTTACGGGATGGTCCGATCCGTACAGGATTTGCGCGGGCGGCGCATGCTGGACAAGCCAGGCCAGCGTGCCTCGCGCCATTTTCGAGTAACCCAGATCGAAAAACAGATTCGGCCGTGCGTGGGCGACATCCAGAAATGGCGCCAGTCCCTCGCGGCTGCCTCCGCCAATATGCGCATAGATGAACTTCGCGTTGGGAAAAGCCGCGAGCGTATCCATCAGGAACGCGGGAGACGGCCCGCGGTGGACATGGCATAGCATGGGGCGGTTCCGCTCGTGCGCCGTTTGAAAGGCGAGGCGGTAGCGAGGGTCCTCGGTTGACGTGTCGTGAAGATTGCAATGGATCTTTATGCCCCGGCAACCCAGCTCGTCGAACCCGCGCGTCATCTCGCGGGGCATTTCCGATTCGTAATTCGGATTATAGACCACGTAACCCACGAGCCGGTCCGGAAAGGCCGCCACGCCGGCGCCGATCCGCGTATTTCCTTCTCGGTAGTCGGCGCCGATGGCGAGAAAATGGCTGACGGCAAACCGTTCCACCCCCACTTCGTCCATGCGCGACACCATCTGTTCGGCCGACCAGTCGCGGTGGTACTTCGAGTGAAACCTGCCCAGGTGGCCGTGGACGTCAAACACCCGGAAACCGTCCGCGCCGGAGGGCCAGTCCGGCTCAAGTCCAGGCTCCGGTTCCGGGATACCGAGCAGCCGCCGGAGGCTGTTGCCGGCGATATCCGCCCGTTCCTGCTGTGATATTCGCGCGCCCGCCAGAAGTCCCATCGGTCCTCCCGGGTCCCAGGCGGGCATCCCCGTCCCGAATAACAGTCGCCGGTGTCCGAAACGTCCTGTAATCTCCTCCACGATCCGCGACTCCTGGATGTACGACGCCTCGATGTAAATGTTGGGAAACGCATCCCAGACTCCGTAAAGCGCCCTCGCGGTCGTGCCTCCTGCGCGAATCAACACAATCGGCAGCGCGGGGTGCGCTTCAGCAATTTCAAAGACCCCGCGCCAGTCCGTGAGCTGGCTCCATCCAGTGCGCCCATCGTCCACAATCAACGGGATTCCCGCTTCGGCGAGGGCTCTCAGCAGCGGCCGCAAAATCCGTTCCAGCAACGGAAAACCGTGGACGCCCGGAAATATCCTGGCCGCCCGCACGCCCTGGGCGCGCATCTGTTCCACCAGCTCATCAGGCTCGGGTAGTTCTCCGGTACCTGGAGGCAGAACGGCCCAGCAGGGGTGGAGCCGCGGATGGGAACGGGTGGCCTCCACCGCGAAGGCGTTCGCATCCGCCGGGTGTCCCATGGCGGCGTGGCTCGCGTAGACCAGGGCTTCGGAGATGCCAAGTCGATCCATCTCGGTCAGCAGCGCTTCGGGTGTCCGAAAGCACGGCTCGCGGTTCGTTCGCGTGGGCCCCAGCATGCAGTTCATGTCGAAGATTTCCATTCCGTTCCCCATTTCGAAGATTGCCGCTTATACGAAGATTCTGTTTCCGATCGTTCCCGAAAAGTAGTCCACGATGCACCACACGCCAGCGCCGGTGGCCTCTCCCAGTATTATTCCGATGAAGAGCGGCCGGGTCCTCCGGTACAGCGTCGCCCCTCCGAATTTCAACACGGTCGCTTTCATCCACCAGGCCAAGAAGACACTGAAGAAATAGGTATCCGTGTACCAGATCGTACTCAATGGAAGCGCAACCGGGTGCAGAGGCCACCACCTGAGACGCATCCTCAGCAGGGTCAACAGACCTGCAATACCCATCCCGAGTCCGGTATAAAGCATGCCTTTCGTGAAAACGGGACTCGGCTCCAGCATGCGCGTCCCCACAAAGGCATCGAACGGGATCCGCGAATAATCGCGGAAGTGCCGGTCCAGATTCAGACCGCCCCGCGCATAGCCCAGATCCAGCGTCATCGCGCTTGCGGTAACCAGTCCAACCCCCATCGCCGCGCCCATCGCCCAGATCAGGCCGCGCTTGCGCCTCATCCCCCTCGACAGCCACAGCGCCCCGAGGGCGCGGGGCATCACGTTGCTGACCCGCGTCATCGTCCAGGCGTAACCGAACCCCAGCGTCACCAGCCCCGCCGGGCCGAAGGCCGACGAACCCGTTGCGCAGACCACGAACTCAGCCGGGTTGATGGGCGAATAGGTGGCTATGAATCCCGTCTCGCTCACAATCCGCGCAAGAACGAAAAACACCACGATACAAGAGAAGAACAGAAACAGGATCAGAGCGAGAGACATTCCCGCCTGGTACAACCAGCACCCAAGATATACCAGGCCCCCAAGGGTTCCGAAGACCGCGGCACGGTAGGAGATGACTTCACCGGAATCGTCGGCGGTTGACGACGTCCTGAACGCCCTGGTAAAGACCCCGCGCAGGTGGGCCCGCGCCGTCCACGCGCTGTACGCGGCCAGCACCAGCATGTATCCCATCCCTGTCAGCGCGAGAAACGACGACCCGCGGGAACTGAACCGGCCGACCATACCCGAGACATCCGTATACTCCGCTCCGAAGACCGCCAGCGTCCCCCTGATGACCTTGGAGATGACGTTGAACACCCAGATGCTCAGGCTCACGTCCAGGTTCACAAAGTAGGAATACCCGAGAATTGCAAAGTGCATCCTCAGGGGTAACGGGGTCGTCCCCTGAAAAATCCAGAGCATCGTCCCCATCTGGACCCGGGGCACCGTATGGAAATAGTGATTCAGACCATTGATCGTACCGATCAAAAGCGGGACGGCAAACCCCGCCCACATCAATCGGTTCCTGAACAGCGGTCCCAGGCGCCCGGCATCCGTTTCCGTCATTTCCAGCGGCACCTGGAGAATCGGAAACGCGAACCGCTCGTGCTCCGACCACTGCCTCCGGAATATCACGGCGATGCATAACAACACTCCGAACAGCACCAAAAAAAACGACCCCCAACTTGCCAGGGGGGCCAGCCATGCCAGCCAGGGCAGGGGAACGCCGTGCGGAAGCCCCTCGTAGAATCCGCGCACCGCCTCGGCGTTACGTGGGGCCGTCCACGGCAGTATATGGGGCAGTACGGCTTCCAGGTCGGGGCGCTCCGGGGAAGCGTAGTAAGTTGCGCCAGTCAGAAAGGCGATCAGCCACTTGACCATCCACAGTGCCGGCATCGACACCAGAAGCATCGAAAAAATGCACAGAAGCTCTCCACGTTTCAGGCGATGCGCCGGCTTCAGGACGACGTTGCAGAAAAGGATCAGTAAGAGAAAAACGAACAGGATGCCACGGTCCACAAAATAGTAGTGGAGAGAGGTACCCTGGATCACCATACGGTTGTAGGGGATGACAACAGCCAGAAAGAGGCACAGAACGAGCCCGATCAGGAAGGCCCTGCCCGTCAGTCCGTCCCGTACCTCCTCACACACCCCGCTGCGTTCGCCAGGAGTCCCATCTCGAAGGCTCTCCGCCGGGACGTCGGCCATCCGTCACGTCCTCGTTTTTACCGCAATTCCTGGATCTCGACCATCGACGGGATATCGTACCGTCGCAATCTCCTCGCCCTATCTTGAAGCAACAGCGGCGGTTTCACTCCGGGAATCCACATCATCGGGAGTTACCTTACTCTCCTCGAGAATGGTCTGGATTTCATAGATTGATCCACTGCGCTCCGCCGGAGGAAGCGGTAGTCGGACAGGGGCGTCGACCATGCGCGGTTCCCGGGTGGGTTCCCCGCGCAGGATTTTACCGTTGAATTCTTCCCAGGTAACAATGGGTTGGACCAGCGGAAAGGCATCTACCGCGCAATACATATACAGCAGTAGACGCCGCGGCTTCCCGGAAGTATTCGGGGCGGATGCGTGCAGCGTCCGCACGTGGTGGATGGAGATGCCGCCGGCCTTGATTTCGATCGGGACGGCGCCCTCACCGGTGAAGTCCGGCTCGGTAACCGCGCCGGCAAAACGGCCGTTGAGGTGGTGGTCGTGTATGCGCCCCTTGTGAGACCCCGGAACGACAAGCAGGCAGCCGTTCTCGAGGGTCATATCGTCTATGGCGACGCCGACCGCGAGCAGGTCGTCGTTGGTATGGGGGTAGAACGCCCAGTCCTGGTGCCACTCCACCGGGCTGCCCACCTCCGCGGATTTCATGTTGAGTTTGTCTCCATTCGTCCTGATACCCGGTCCGATGAGCTGCGCGGTGATGTCCAGGATCCTTTCGTGGCGCAGGCCCCGGGCGTACACGTCGTGCTGCTTCGACGGGTCGATGAGACGGCGCAACTGCGGGTTTTCCGGCGTATGGCCCGGTTCCAGATCGAATACCTTGTCGGTCTCGGTGACCTGCCGTGAAGCTTCGACGAACGCATCGGTGACCCGGCGAAGTTCTGCGACTTCCTCAAGGGAAAGAACGTCCTCCACGCCGAGATAGCCGTTGGTTTGGTAGAATTCAATCTGTTCCTGAGAAAGCATGGGTATGTCTCCTATTGGATGAGGTGATCGGTCGATCATCGTTGGAAACTTGAATCGCTAGAGAAGGGACATATTGCCGACCTTTCCGGTGGCAAAGTCGATGAGGCTCCACGTGCCCAGGCAGACCGCCTCGCCCAGGATGATCCCGATAAAGAGCGGCCTGGTCTTTCGGTACAGGGTCGCCCCGCCGAACTTCATCACCAGCGCCTTGATCCCCCACGCCAGAAAGATACTGAAATAATAGTGTTCTGTCATCCATATCGTGCTTACAGGCAGGGCGATCGGGTGAATGGGCCACCATGTCAGGCGCGTTCGCAGGACCATGAGCAGCGCGGCAAGGCCCAGCCCCAGGCCGGTATATACGAATCCGCGGTAGAACACCGGGCTGGGATCCAGCAGCCGGCGTCCCACGTATTCGTCGAACGGCAACGCGGCGTCGTTCACGTCGCGGAACCAGTAGTCGAGGTTCCGGCCTCCGTGTGCGTAGCCGAGATCCAGCGTCGTGTGGCTGGCGACAACCAGCCCCACGGCCAGGGCGGCGCCCATCGCCCAGATCAGTCCCTGCGTCCGTCCCATTTCCCGCGCCAGCCTGAGCGCCGCGGATGCGCGGGGCATCAGCGTGTTCAGCCGTGTCATCGACCACACGTAACCCACGCCTGCGGTTACCAGACCGGTGGGACCGAACGCCGACGAACCGACCACGCATACGACGAACTCCGACGGGTTCAACGGCGAATAGGTCGCGGCATAACCGGTTTCGCTGACGATTCTGGCAAGGACGAGAAAGACGACAAAGGAGGCGATGAACAGGAGTGCGATTACATGCGGCGGCAGTCCCGCCTGGTAGAGCCAGCATCCAAGATACAGCGTGCCCATCAAGACACAGGCCACCGCCGTCCGATAGGGTAGCACCTCCTCCGAATCGACGAGACGAGACGGGCGTCCCAGAACCTTCGTCCAGACGGCTTTCAGGTGGCCCCGGGCAATCCACAGGCTGTACCCGGCCAGCGCCAGCATATACCCCATGCCCATGAACGCCAGGAACTCCGACCCCTGGGAGCTGTGCCGCCCCACCATCCCGGATACGCCGTAGCGTTCCGCGCCCAGCATTGCAGACACGCCGTTTATGCACTTGGCGATAACGTTGAGGAGCCAGATGCTGAGACTCACGTCCAGGTTCACGAAATAAGCATAACCCAGCAGGGCGAAGTTGAGCCTGATTGACATCGGAATCGCGCGCCGGAAGATCCAGATCACCGCGCGCAGGCTTATCCGGGGCAGTGTGTGGTAATAGCTGTGCAGCGCGTTCATCGAACCGATGGCGAACGGAATCGCAAACCCCGACCACATCATCCGGCCGCGGAACAGCGGTCCGATCCAACCGTCGCCGCGCTCGCCCATCGCTAGAGGAACCTGCATGATGGGGAAGGCGAATCGCTCGTGCTCCTCCCACTGTTTTCTGAGGATCACCGCCACACAGCCCAGCACCACGAACAGCGCGACCAGGAACGAGCCCCAGCTCCACAGAGGGACCACCCACGCCCACCAGGGCACGGAACCGCCCTTCGGCAATCCTTCGTACAGCCATCTGACGGGCTCGGCGTCCAGCACCGCGAGCCACGGCAGGGAGTAGGGCAGGACAGCCTCCAGGTGCCGCATCTCCGGAGACGCATAGTAGGTTACGCCCGTCATGAACCCGAGCAATGCCTTGGTCATCGCCCACGCCGGCATCAGGAGCAACAGCATTGCATAGATGGCCATCAACTCGCCCCGGCCCAGGGCGTAGCGGCGTTTCAGCAGACCGAGCAGCGGGTTGAGCAGTACGGCCAGACAGAAAAAGAGAAAAAGCACGCCCCGGTCCAGAAAGTACCAGCCCATAAAGGGGCCCTGGACCACCATCCTGTTGTATGTCAGCCAGATTCCAAGAAGAGCGCACAGTCCGAGGCCGATCAGGAACGCCCGGGGCGACAACCCGTCTTTCGCATTCGCGTCCGGTATCCCGAAATCCTGCGCGCCCGTTCGGGGACTCAATGCCATCTTCCCGCCATCTCCATACCGTCATGGGAAAACGCTCAGAAGCTGTTTTAAAATTCCTGGTGAGTCCCGAGCGCGAGCGAAAATGTGTCGGTCAAGGCGGGTAAATCCGCCCATATTTGTCTATACGGGTGGGTTTGCCCAACGCAGACCGACGCTTTTGCAGC
>JAAXHE010000340.1 GCA_012271065.1 Candidatus Latescibacterota bacterium | reverse complement strand
CCGCCGACGCGAGGCGGCCACGAGGCGTAGAACTGGTCCATGTGGTCGGTGGGGAAACGCGCATCGGGATACGGCTCACCCGGCGCGTCGCCGAATCCCCATCGGCGCCAAACCTGGCCGATATTCCAGGTATTGACGCCGGGAGCCGGTTCGTCGGCGCTTCGGAAGGGACCCACGGCGAACCCCGACGGCCCCGTGTTGACGGGATCGTAGACGTAGGCGCTGTACCCCCTCCGTGCGAAGGCCTGGGCCCATCCCTCGCGCCCGTCGGGTGTGGAGAGATAAATATAGGACGACAGGCCGAGTCCCGGATACATGACCACCGGCGCCTTCGGTTGCTGTGTCTCGGGGACGAGATAGTGCACCAGTGCCTGGTCCACATGCTGCTCGAAGCCCGCCGTTTCCCGCACTTCGCCACCCACGAAGAACATGCCCATCTCGCGCAGGGTCAGCGGCTCCTGGGCCGAAACGCTTCCGGAACCGGCCAGGCAGAGCAAGGCGGCGGCGATCCCCTGCTGAAGCCGGATGGTCTGCGTGGCCCGCCCCCTCGGGCCGGTGGTGGGGGTGAATGGCCCAACAAGGAGTCGTGCTACGTTTCCCATGGGCAATGGCCTCGCGTTCCCGATCGTCGAATCAGGCGATTGTAGGTCACGGGACGCTTCCCATCGGTGAAGAATTGTCACCTCCAGCTTGCCAGGACCGCAACAAGTCGATCTGGCAGCACTTGACGCCTCCCATCGGTGAAGAATTGTCACCTCCAGCGGCCATCTCCAGCGCCCGCAAATGCCGGCGCGCGCTGTCTCTTCGGATAGGCGCCGACGCTTCAGGACACTTCGTTGAGTGCTCCCGTGGCGACGTCGTAAACAAAGCCGCGGATCGAATCCTTGACTGGAACGAACGGACAGGCTTCGATCCGACGGACGGACTGGCGAATGTCTTCCTCGGCGTCAGGGAACGCCTCCATGGCAAACGACGGACGCAGGCCCGTATCCGCTTCGATCTGGGCCTTCACGGCATCGTCCGAGAAGGTCACCATGCCGCAGTCGGTGTGGTGGATGAGGATGATTTCCCGGGTTCCCAGCAGCCGCTGCGAAATGGTCAGCGAGCGCAGCACGTCGTCGGTTACCACGCCGCCGGCGTTGCGGATCACGTGGGCGTCGCCCTCTTCGAGTCCAAGCAGCCCCCCGGTTTCGATGCGAGCATCCATGCAGGCGACGATGGCCGTCTGTTTTGAGGGTGGAATCGGCGCGTCTCCCTTGTCGAATTGCTCGACGTATCGGGCGTTGTTGGCGAGAAAGTCGTCGGTTGCGGACATGGTTCACTCCCTGGCGCGTTGCAATTGTCCCGCCAGCCTAAACCCGCGGCTGCCCAGCGCAAAATACCGATTCGTTCGCTTGAAATGACGGACTGACATATGGGTGGCCATGCCGCGCGTTCAACCCAGGAATCGTCGAGAGTGGGTCAACCTCATCCAGTGGGACAACGCCACGGACGAATTCGGCATCAACAGCCGCCTGCACTGGATCCCGCAGGCCGGGCGGGAGGTCTACCTGGTGCTGAACCACCGTCTTGGGGATTATGACGAGGACGGCTCGTTCCGGTCCATGGACGCCGACATCACGGCGAAGGTGAATTACACGATTCGGTTCTGAGCCATCCGGTCCCCCGCATTGGCTGCTTGCCCTGTCCGAGCGTCGAGTCCCGGCTCCGGAGGGCATGTTCAAAAGCGCCCATCTGCATTGTTGCCGTCTCTTGGCGTATGCCCATTACGTCGGCGATCCGGCGCCGCGCATCTGTGCGCTTGTGAACGCGCTGATGCGACATTATCAGGTTGATGGAGCACAAGAATGTCACATTAAGAATTCTTTAGGGACAATGGGTTTTGCCGACTGGTTCAACGGCAAGTGCAATAATGACTTGTTGAGCCGGATCGCCTCCAGGTATCGGACCGTCCATGCAACGCAGCCAAACGCGCATTTTGATGACCCTGGCGTGCGTGATGACCGTACACGCGACTGCCCTGGGCCAAACCGACCGCGGCTCCCAGGAAAAGTCGGTGCGAATCGTGCGCACCGAAGTGGCGCCTGCCATCGACGGGATCCTGGATGAGGAGATCTGGCGTCGGGCCGTTCCGATCGACGACTTCCACCAGATCAATCCCAATGAATACGAGGAACCCACGGAAACGATGCTCGTATTCGTGCTCTACGACGACACCCACCTGTACGTCGGGGCGCGCCTGCTGGACAGCCAACCTGGGGAAATCACCGCCCAGATACTTCGACAGGGATCCAGTGTCGACGATGACGATTACTTCGGCGTGATCCTCGACCCGTTTCTCGACCGGCGCAACGGTTACCTGTTTCAGTTGAATCCCAACGGTGTGCGTTCCGAGGCAATTTACCGCAGCACCACCCAGACAAATTTCGACTGGGTGGGCATCTGGCGTGCGCAGGCCAGGATTCACGACGAAGGGTGGACTGCGGAGATGGCCATCCCGTTCAAGACTCTGTCCTTCGACCCGAACAGCGATAGCTGGGGAATCAATTTCACCCGCGGGATTGCCCGCCGGAACGAAACCGACGGCTGGATGTCCCGGACCCGCCAGCAGAATCCGAGCATTGCCGGCACGCTCGTGGGTCTTCAGGGTCTGGAGCAGGGAATCGGCCTGGACGTCGTTCCGTCGCTGAGCTCCCGCGAGTCCAGATTCTTCGTTCCGTCCGGTTCCGAATCCGCGACGGAGCCTTCCGTGGACGTGTTCTACAAGTTCACGCCGGCGTTGACGGGCGTACTGACGCTGAACACGGATTTTTCCGCAACCGAGGTGGACGACCGCCAGGTCAACCTCACCCGTTTCAGCCTGTTGTTTCCGGAAAAGCGTGACTTCTTCCTGCAGGACGCGGACATTTTCGAGTTTGCGCGCCTCTCCGGACAGAGTCGCGGCGGCGGTCCCGGCGGTCCGGGCTCACAGAACGGCCGGCCCTTCTTCTCACGCACCATCGGCCTGAGCGAGTCGCGACAGCCGGTGGATATCGAGGCAGGAGCCAAGTTGACCGGCCGGATCGGCCGCTGGAACCTCGGCGTCATCGACATCCGCCAGGCGGCGTTCGAAGACGTTGAGGCGTCGAACCTGTTCGTGGGCCGGGCCGTGGTCAATGTCCTGGATGAGTCGAACCTCGGGGTCATCTTGACGGACGGAGATCCGCACACCAATCTGGACAACACCGTGGTGGGCGCGGACTTTCGCTACCTCAATACGCGTCTGCCGGGCAGGCGCACGGCCGAGGGCGATGCCTGGTTCCAGAAATCCTCGACCCCCGGTCTGGACGGCGACGACACGGCGTTCGGAGCCGGGTTTAGCATTCGGAGTATCGACAAGTGGAACGGCAATGTGAGCTATGTTCAATTGGGCGAGCATTTCAATCCCGCCCTGGGCTTCGCCAACCGCGTCGGTATACGACAATATTCAGGGAACATCAGCTACTCTCATCGACCCCGGGGCACGTTTTACCGGGCACTGTTCGCAGGGCCGCAGTTCGAGCGAAGCGAACGTCTCTCTGACGGGAGTCTGCAGAGCGAGTCCGTCGGTTTTCGCGCAGGCTTTTTCTTCCACGCCGGCGATCGCGTGTTCTCCGGTTGCTCCCGGGACACGGAAGGCCTGATCCGCCCGTTCAACATCCGTCGCGCCCGCAACCCCGTGGACAATGTCGTGATTCCGTTGGGCGTTTATACGTTCGACGGGTGCAATATCGATATCGGGACCGCCGATCAGCGCAAGGTTGCCGTGGGTTTCGGCTACCAGTCTGGGGACTTTTATGACGGCCGGAGAGTCTCGATGCAGCCGAGGATAGTTTGGCGGCCATCCTCGCACTTTGCCCTTGACGTACGGTATCAGGTCAATGACATCGATCTGCCGCACGGCGCGTTTGTCTCCCGACTGACCCGGCTGCGCACCGATGTCGTGTTCTCCTCAACGCTTTCCTGGGTCAACCTGGTCCAGTGGGACAATGACAGTTACGAATTCGGGATCAATTCGCGGTTGCACTGGATCCCGCAGGCCGGCAGGGAAGTCTACCTGGTGCTGAATCACAACCTTGTCGATTATGACCAGGACGGCACGTATCACTCGATGAACGCCGATTTGACGGCGAAGTTGAACTACACGATTCGGTTCTGAAGTTCAGGGCCGTGAGAGCGTTTACGGAGAGCCCTTGTTAGCTCAATCCGCCCAGCGTGCTTAGACTTCGTCATGGATCGGACCCACGACGGGCGAGCGTTTCGAATGCTCACCGTGATTGATGAGTACACGCGGTAATGCCTGGCGATCCGGGCCGAAGGCAGGCACAGCCAGATCACCTAATTTTGGTTCCGATACCACTCATCGGCCAGAAGGACCGCCTGGGTTTCGTAGTCAACGTCGCCAACAGTCAGAACGACGCGATAGTGCCCCGGTCCAACGCGAAAAAACTTGACGTCGCGATCGAACAAGCTCACTAGCGGGTGAACGCGCGTGTTGAGTGAACGTCCGAATCGATCGACTTCCTCACCCGGCTCGGGGAACTGTTCGACCGTGTCGTAGTAGTCGAAGAACTCGGTCTCGTTGGCCAGCATAGCCTGAAACTCGGTCCATTCGGCCTGTTCTGCTTCCGTTCGTGCTTCGGTACGCGTCATGTACCAGTCGGCCATGTTCAGTCCTTGCCGCCCGGTCGCGGAAAGATCCATCAGTTTCCGATCGCCATCATGGACAGCAAGGGACACTGGGCCGTTCGGTTCACCGCCAAGCCAATATGCGATCCGTACTGCCGGTTGCGCGTTTTCTCCGGCAAAATTCTGTGCGCTTACTGCCGGTTGTCGAACCATTCGCCATTGCACAACAGGCTCGGGCTCGAGTAGGTGTACGCTTGCCGATAGCCAGTCCGGATCAAACTGCTGCAGTATCGAAACGTCGGCGATATAAACGCCGCGGCCGTGCGTGCCGACAACCAGGTCATTCTCGCGTTCGTGAACGACGAGGTCGTGGACCGGGATGGTGGGCATGTTGTTCTGCATACGGTGCCAATTCCTGCCGGTATCGACACTGACATAGACAGCTTGGTCGTTGCCCGCATACAAGACGTTTTCATTGACCGGGTCTTCCTGGATCACGTTTACCGAAGAATGCCCAAGTCCGTTTGTGATTGAGATCCAGGAGCGACCGCGGTCGTCTGTCCGATAGACAAGAGGACGGAAATCGTCGTGATGGAAACCGCTCACCGAAACATAAGCGCGATCCGTAGTGTGTGCAGACGCAACGACGCGCGTTACCCAGTACCCTGTCGGGTCCGTTATGTTGCCGCCAACTTCTGTCCATGACTCACCACCATCAATGCTGACCTGGATGTTGCCGTCGTCAGTTCCTGCCCAAAGGAGGTTGGCATCGAGCTTCGACTGGTCGATCGTCGTGATTGTGCAGTAACTCACCGCACCGACGCCGTTGAACCTCGATGAATCGTTCGTCGTAAGGTCGGGGCCCAATACCTGCCAATCGTCACCACGGTTATCGGAGCGGAGTAGTCGCTCTGCGCCGACGAAAAGAGTTTCATTATCGTGGGGCGAGACAATGAAGGGTGTGTTCCAGTTAAACCTGTGGTCGAGTTCCTGGTCGTCCACGATTGTTTTGCGCTCGCCGGTACGTTGATCGATACGCACGATGTGACCGAACTGAGAGCCGCTGTAAAGCCACCGTCCGTCGATCGGGTCGGCACGGTTGTAGAAGCCGTCACCGCCGTTGACGTGCTCCCAATCTTCGAATCGAATCGGGAATCGACCCTTTTTTGTGCTGGGGCCTTTCCACGATCCAAAGTCCTGCATTCCGGCATAAACGTTGTAAGGTCGCTCATTGTCGATGCCGACCGCGTAGATCTGGGCCATCGACAACTCGTCCGGATGGTACCAGTTCGCGCCGGCATCCCGAGAAATTGCCATGCCGTAGTCGTATCCCATCAGGAGGTGGCGAGAGTTTCCGGGGTTTATCCACAGCACATGATTGTCGCCACCATAGCGGATTCTTTGTTGCCAGCTTTGTCCGCCATCGAATGACTCAAGCACGATTTCACTCAGGACATAAACGTGCTGGCTATCGGCCGGGTCGACGATAATCTGGCCATAGTAATTGGAGCGATTGCCAATACTCTCGCCGTGCCTGCTAACCTGCCGCCAACTGGTTCCGCCGTCGTCGCTGCGGAAAATCTGGTGGCCGATGGTCGATTCCTCGATCATGAGGCCGCTCACTAACTGTTGCCAACGATCGGCTTCGCTTTGCCCAACGACATTCGCGTTGTCTACTGTTGCGTAGACGATGTCCGGATCGCCGGCAAAAAAGTCGATACCGATTTTGCCGAGATTACCGCCTGGCAGACCGTTATCGAGTTTCTGCCACGTTTCACCGTTGTCAGATGACCGGTAGATTCCGCTGCCCGGTCCCGCAGTTCGAAATCCCCACGGCATCCTTTGGCGGTCATAAGTAACGGCCATGAGTTCGTCGGGATTATTGGGGTTGAATCGCACATCAGTCGCGCCGATGTCGCGGCCGTGGACGTTGACGCCGAGCGTTTTCCGCCAGGTGTTGCCGCCGTCGGTTGTCTTGAATACGCCGCGTTCCGGGTTCTCGGAATACAAGTGTCCCTGTGCGGCCACGAACACTGTGTTGGGGTTGTCTGGATGAATGATTACTCGACCGATGTGATGGGATTCAGGGAGCCCCATGTGGGTCCACGTTTCGCCACCGTCGGTCGACCGGTACACACCGTTGCCGTAGTAAGTGCTGTTTCGGAGGTTGGCTTCGCCGGTTCCAATCCAGATGATGTTGTCATCTGAAGGTGCAATCGCGATATCGCCGATTGACGCCACGGACTCGGATTCGAATACAGTCTCGAACGAAATTCCGCCATTGACTGTCTTCCAGACGCCGCCGGGTCCTGCGCCTGCAAAAAAGAGGTCCGGATCGCTTTCGGAGACCGCAAACGATACGACGCGTCCGCCAGGACGGGTCGGACCGATTTCGCGGTAATGCGTTGCCGCGACGATATCCTGAACTCCCTCCGCATGAGCCAATGAAATTGGCAACAGTGTGGACAGAACGACGGTGACGATTGTCTTTTTCAGCATGAGCTCTCCCCGAATTTGTTATTGGGGGTACATTCTGTAAGGATTCCCCCGCAAAAGCGATGGCCTGATCTGAAAACTGAAGCTGTTCGAAACTCTTGAGTCGGTCACGTCCGTCAAATCCGCGATTGACGGTGACCGGAATTTCTCCGCCATGCCTCCTGGCCCCGCGCCGCGCACACGACGCGGGCAAGGGCTATTCGCACACGACCTCGCTACGTCGGTGGTTGCGTGGAGGTCCGCGCCTATAGGCCCGAATAGGTCGCGCCGAGGAAGAGGACGCGATCCACCGGAATGAACCCGATTTCCCGGCTGGGCTTGGTCAGGTTGTTCACGCCGCCGAACAGTTCGAAGTTGTCATTGAGCCTGTATGTGGCGCTCAGGTCGTGACGTACTCTGGACCTGGTGTCGAACGGGAACAACGTGTCCGGCTTCAGGGCGAGGTCTGCTTGTTCAAGGCGCAGCATGCTGGACCGATAGGTGTACTGATAGTTGACGGACAAGTTGTCGCGGAACCAGGTGAGGTCGAGATTGACGACGTTTTCGGGCGCGGCGCGGCCGAGAAGCGTATCGAGCTCGCCCAGTTCATCGTCCGCACCGCCACCGGGGACGGTAACCATGCTGAGGCTGTCGGTCTTGGTGCCGACCAACCGGATTCTGGCATCGCCGAGACTCGAAGCAGACGAAAACAGTTCGGCAACATCGAACGTATACAGGAACTCAAGATCGACGCCGGAACTTTCGAAAAATGCGATGTTCACGGTGGACGTCTGACCGTCCGTGAAGAAACCGGTAACACTGGACCGCGCCAGCAAATCGCAGAACTGATTGTTCAGGTCCGGCGCGTCATAACAGGAATTGATGATGTCCTGAATGTCCGTTTCGATAATTGCGTCCTCGATTTCGATATTCCAGAAATCGAGGGATATGCTCAGACCGGGGACAGAGCTCGGTGTGAATACCGCGCCGAAGGTGTATGAATCCGACGTTTCCTCCGTCAAGTCGGGATTGCCGCCGGACCTGCCGAGAAACGGCCCGGACGCCGGCGTGATGTAATCGGCGATCTCGATTCCAACCGCCGCGAGATCCGCCGTGCAGTTGGCCACGCGCGTGCTCGAGCCCAGCCCCAGTTGCTGGGGCAGGCAAGGATCGGTCGGCTCAAAGAACGTATTGGCTTGCGGCTGGAACAGTTCATTGATGTTCGGGGCGCGAATCGCGCGCGAAAACGAACCGCGAACCGTAAACGTGTCGACCGGACTCCATGACAGGGTGCCGCGTGAAGTCAGGGTGTCGCCGACGGTCGAGTAGTCCGACCAGCGTACGGCGCCACCGACCGACAAATCTTCGAACATCGGCTGGCCCGAGAGCAACGGTACCGATACCTCGCCGAAAAACTCCAGCACATCGAACTGGCCGGCGGTCGCGGGCAGGGGCGGATCGAAGGTCGCGCCACGCTGATTGAGCTCATCGGGCATCAGGCGACTGTCTTCTTCCCGGTATTCGGTGCCGAGCGCAAAGCCCAGCGGTCCTGCAGGCATCGAAACGAATCCCTCTGTGTCGCCGGTCACAACGGCTGAAAACACCTGCTGGGACAGACTGGTTCTGGTCGTCGTCGGCAGTGTCGCAAACGCAATGGACTCGGGAGAGCTTTGCTCGAATCCGAAGAGGTTCAGTGGATGGCATCCGCTGTTGGGCCCCGGTGTAAAGGTCGTTGAGGATACGCTCGGATCGCCGAACGTATCGATGTTGTAGCTTGAGAAAAAGCTGTAGGTCGGATCGCCGTCCTCGGTGAACGTGCCAAGGTAGTCCGCGACATCGGGATCGATATCGTGAATATTGGTCGGCCGTGTCGAGGGATCGAGGTTCGAGCGGCAGGTGGGTTGACCGGTGGCGGGGTCGATTACAGCGTCCAGTGCCGCATAGAACCTGTCCTCGATCCTGGTATTCGGCAATGTCAGACTTGTATCGACCTGCCCGTAGACGAGGGAAATGTCATAGTTGATATTGTCGGTAAGGTCTCCCCGAAACCCTGCGACCATTCGAGAGAGTTCGCGATTGTCCAACGCACTTCGCGATGCGAGATCGAAATTGTCCCGGCCCATTGCAATGATGTCGATACCACCGAATCTATCATCGCCGTCTACGGCGAAAAACGGCACCCGGGGAACGGTTGGAGGGATAAACGGATTGTCGAATACGAATATCAGCGAATCGTCGATCGAAATTCCATCGCGTTCGCGATCGATAGAGGTGTCCACGTACTTGAATTCAAAATACCCCTCGACGTTGTCCGCAAACTCGTAATGCGACAGCAAATTCAGGTTGTACCGTTCTTCCGCCCCAATGAATGGCGCGGTCACCGGGTTGGTATCGGGCAAACCGTCACCGCCGATCTGGTTTTGGTCGGACGTCAGGATGCCCTGGTCGAACACGCGACCATCGCCGGTATAGGTCGGAACGAAAAAGTCAAAAGTGAAGTCGCCCGTGAAAAGGACGCCTTCGCGCGATGTCAGGGGAAGGGCCTGGTTCGCGACAAATATCCGGTCGGGCAGATTCGGATCGTCCACGCCGGTATCGTCATCGGGGTTGATGTTTATGGTTTCCGGCAATCCGGGAATCATTCCCCGTTGAATGTTCAATAGCCTTTCTTGGCGAAAATACTCGACATTGAGGGCGACATTGCCGCGGCCGCCGCCGAAATTGGTGCCGACCGTGGCACTGGCCAGGTAGTTCGCCCCGCCGGATTCGTCCGGCGCACTGGACTGGACGCTGAAGTCCATGCCTTCGAAGTCGTCGCGCAGAATGAAGTTCACGACGCCGCTGACCCCGTCGGCGCCATAGATGGCCGACGCCCCACCCGTCAGGACCTCCACGCGCTCGACCAGGGCCGTGGGGATCGTGTTGATGTCCACCACCGCCGTGCCCGCCCGGCTTGCGATATGGCGCCGGCCGTTGACGAGTACAAGCGTTCGCTCCTCTCCGAGATTTCGCAGGTTGAGCGCGGCGGTGCCGTCCCCGTTGCCGGGATTGCCTTCGCCGGTATCGCCCACGTAGTTGCCCGAATCGGAACCGATCAAGGAGGGCGTTTGCTGCAGCAAATCGGTGAGAATGGTCTCGCCCGAGAGCCGGATATACTCGGCGTCCACCGTGGTGACCGGCACCGCGCTCTGGAGGTTGCCGCTTGCGATGCGCGTTCCTGTTACGACGATCTCTTCAAGCTCATCGCCCGCATCGTCCTGGTTTTGGGCGAAAACCACCGTGCCTGGTAACAACATGATCGCCAATGCGCAGCACTTCAGCATTCCACGCAGTTGCTCAAAATTACGCGTAGTCATATTGAATCCCCTCGGAATCAAGTC
>JAAXHE010000179.1 GCA_012271065.1 Candidatus Latescibacterota bacterium | reverse complement strand
CTCGCCGAATCGCAGGATGGGACTCGGTTGCGCGCCGTGTCTTCGACCTCGCCTGCAGAGCGACTTTATCAACGGACTGCTACGGTGGTGGTCTGCCGTCAGTAAGACGATTCCCGGAGGAGGTCCAGAATACGCTCCAGGTCGTCGTCTGTATAGAACTCGATTTCGATTTTTCCCTTTTTCCCGCGGCGGTTGATATTCACACCAGTACCAAACCGGCGTTGCAGGTCCTCTTCAAGGGACATGATCTGGGGGTCTTTGCTCCGGGGCAGAGGTCGGGAGGGCTCGCGCCGCCCTTCCCTGTCCGCCTTGACAAGGCTTTCAACCTGCCTGACCGAGAGGCCGTCCGAGACGATTCTCCTGCAGAGATTCGTCTGCAGCCGGTCGTCTGCCAGACCCAGCAAAGCACGGGCGTGGCCCATGGAGATCTGTTGGTTCTGCAGGGCGTTTCTGACTTCATCCGCCAGGTGCAGCAGGCGCAGCGTGTTGGTTACGGTGGACCTGTTCTTGCCGACCTTCTGAGCCACCTCTTCCTGAGTCAGGAAACAGGTTTCCATCAGAGCCCTGTAGGCCCTGGCTTCTTCAATCGGATTCAGGTCTTCCCGCTGCACGTTTTCGATCAGGGAGATTTCCATCATCTCCTGATCTGATCCCACGTCAAGCATTATGGCGGGCACGGTCTCCAGCCCTGCCTCTCTCGCGGCGCGAAGGCGGCGCTCGCCCGCGATGAGCTGATACCCGGCCCCGCGGCGGCGAACAACGACGGGCTGGATGACCCCTTTTTCCTTGATTGATTCCGCCAATTCCCGGACGGCCTCCGGGTCGAACTCTTCCCGGGGCTGGTGCGTGTTTGGCCGGAGGTCGCCCACCGCAATGTCGAGTACCTGCGACCCGGGCCGGCTGTCGCCCGTCGCCGTTGATCCCGCGGTCTGTTCCAGCGTTGATTCATCCGCGCCGGGAATCAGGGCGCCGAGGCCTCTGCCGAGGGCGTTACGCTTGGCCATGGTTGATTACCTCCCCAGCAAGGCTCATGTAATTCCTGGCTCCTGGCGACATAATGTCGTATGAGATGATGGGCTTTCCAAAACTTGGCGCTTCGCCGAGTTTGACGTTTCGACCGATGATGGTGTTGTAAACGCGATCTCCGAAGTGGTGTCGGGCTTCGTCCACGACCTGCCTGGAGAGATTGAGTCGGGTGTCGAACATTGTGAGCAGTACGCCTTCGATTCTGAGCGGGGGATTCAGATGGCGCTGGACCAGCCGCAGCGTATTCAGCAACTTTCCCACACCCTCCAGGGCATAATATTCGCACTGTATCGGAATGAGGACGGAGCCGGCGGCAGTGAGTGCGTTGAGGGTCAGCAGACCCAGGGATGGCGGGCAATCGATCAGCAGGAATTCGTAGTTTTCGCCGGCGCTCTCCAGAGCAACCCGGAGCCGGTGTTCACGGGCTCCAAGGTTCACCATCTCGACTTCCGCCCCGGTGAGGCGTACGTGCGAGGGGGCCACGTTCAGATAGGGAATCTCGGTTTCCCGGGTGATGTCGGAAAGCGGGTGCTCCTGGAGGAGCACCTCGTAGATGCAGGGATCCTCTCGTGTCACCGATACACCGAAACTGCTGGTCGCGTTCGACTGCGGGTCGAGGTCTACGAGAAGGGTCTTCTTTTCCGCGGCCGCCAGGCAGGCGGATAGGTTGACCGCTGTGGTGGTCTTTCCAACGCCGCCTTTCTGGTTGGCAATGGCGATGATTCTCGGCATAGTTGGAAGACCCCGTTCGACGCCGCGCTGGTGCATTACGAACTGGGCTATTCAATGGCCGCCTGGGCGGCGGCCAGACGGGCGATAGGCACCCGGTATGGCGAGCAGGAGACGTAGTCGAGGCCGACCCGGTGGCAGAACTTCACGGAGTCAGGATCGCCTCCGTGTTCGCCGCAGATGCCCACCTTGAGTGCGTCGCGCGCCGATCGCCCGCGTTCCGTTCCGATGATCACCAGTTGTCCCACGCCCTCCTGGTCAATGGTCAGGAACGGGTCCTGTTCGAGGATGCCCTGTTCGATATAGGCGGGCAGGAATTTGCCGGCGTCGTCGCGCGAGAAACCGAATGTCATCTGCGTGAGGTCATTCGTGCCGAAGCTGAAGAAGTCAGCGGACTTCGCTATCGCGTCGGCCACGAGCGCCGCGCGGGGGATCTCGACCATGGTGCCGACCAGATAGTCGATCTTGATCCTGCCCGCACCCAGGACCTCGTCGGCGACACGGTCCACCATCTCACGAAGTTCGGTGAACTCATTTACGGTGCCAACCAGCGGGATCATGATCTCGGGCAAGGTCCTGATTCTTCGCTTTCGCACGTTGACAGCCGCTTCGAAGATTGCCCGCGCCTGCATTTCGTAGATCTCGGGGTAGGTGACGCCAAGCCGGCAGCCCCGATGCCCCAGCATGGGGTTGAATTCATGCAGGCTCTGGACCTTTTTCCGAATGGTTCCAAGCGGAACGCCCATCTGGCGCGCCATTTCGTGCTGCTGTTCGGGCTCGTGCGGAAGAAACTCATGCAGCGGCGGATCGAGCAGGCGAATGGTAACCGGGTACCCTCTCATGGCCCTGAAAATGCCTTCAAAGTCACCGCGCTGGATCGGCAGGAGCTTATCGAGCGCTTTCCTTCGTCCCGACTCGTCGGCTGCAAGAATCATCTCCCGCACCGCCAGGATGCGGTCCCCTTCAAAGAACATGTGCTCCGTGCGGCACAGGCCGATACCTTCCGCGCCGAACTTCCGGGCAATCTCCGAATCCTGCGGCGTATCCGCGTTGGTCCGGACATCCAGCCGCTTGATCTCTTCCGCCCACTTCATGACGGTACTGAAGTTTCCCGATAACTTCGGATTCAGGGTGGGCACTCGGCCCAACATGACTTCGCCCGTGGAGCCGTCGAGCGAAATCCATTCGCCTGCCTTGACCGTTGTGCCATTGACCGTAAACAGGTCGCTATTGTAATCGATTGTGAGCGCTCCGCATCCCGCCACGCAGCACTTGCCCATCCCGCGCGCCACCACGGCGGCGTGACTGGTCTGGCCGCCGCGGGCGGTCAGGATGCCCCTGGCGGCATTCATACCGCCGATGTCTTCGGGCGACGTCTCCAGGCGGACGAGGATGACCGCTTCCCCGTCTTCGGCCATCGTCTCGGCATCGTCGGCCGTGAAAACCGCCCTGCCTGAGGCCGCGCCGGGAGAAGCGGGAAGCCCGGTCGCCAGGACTTCTCGCGGCGCCTCGGGGTCGAAAGTGGGATGCAGGAGGTGGTCGAGCTGCGCAGGGTCGATTCGCGCGATCGCTTCCTCTCTGGTAATAAGCCCCTCTTTCACCATGTCGACCGCTATTTTCAGCGCAGACGCCGCGGTGCGCTTTCCGGCTCGGGTCTGCAACATCCAGAGTTCACCTTCCTGGACGGTAAACTCGATGTCCTGCATGTCGCGATAGTGCAGTTCCAGTCTTTTGTAGATCTGTTCGAGTGTCTTGTAGGCATGTGGCATTTGCCGTCTCATCTTCGCCACCGGCTCAGGCGTCCGGACCCCGGCCACGACGTCTTCGCCCTGGGCGTTGACCAGGTATTCGCCGTAGAATTTCTTCGCTCCCGTGGACGGGTCGCGCGTAAATGCCACCCCCGTAGCACAGTCGTCGCCCATATTGCCGTAGACCATGGATTGCACGTTGACGGCGGTTCCCCAGTTATGGGGGATATCGTTTATGTTTCGGTAGACGATTGCGCGGTGGCCGTTCCATGAGTCGAATACGGCGTTTACGCTTCCCCACAGTTGCTCCATGGGGCTCTCGGGAAAGGAACGGCCGGTGCGGTCTCTGACAATGTCCTTGAAAACGTCGACGAGTTCGCGAAGGTCGTTGGAGGTGAGGTCGGTATCCAGCGTGATGCCTCGCCTGGCCTTTACGACGTCGATCGCGGCTTCGAAGGGATCATGTTCACGATCTTCGGGCTGTATCCCCATCACAACGTCGCCGTAGGTCTGAATGAAACGGCGGTAGACGTCCCAGACGAAGCGTTCATTGCCGGATTTCGCAATCAGCCCCTCGGAGATCCGGTCGTTCAGGCCGAGGTTCAGAACGGTTTCCATCATCCCCGGCATGGAGACGCGAGCACCCGACCGCACGGAGACGAGCAGTGGATTGCCAGGATCGCCGAACCGCCCGCCCATCGCCTCCTCGACTCTTCTCAGATTCGATACAACCTGGCTCTCGAGCGTTTCAGGGTGATTCTTTTCGTGGCTGTAATAATAGGTGCAGACGTCCGTGGTGATGGTGAAACCGGCGGGGACGGGAATTCCAATGAGAGACATTTCAGCAAGGTTTGCGCCCTTCCCGCCCAGCAGGTTGCGCTGGTGGCCGTCGCCGTCGGCCTTGCCGCCGCCGAAGAAATAGACGCATTTCTCAGTTTTCAAAAGCTGCTCCGACATGTTGTTCCTCTTGTTAATCGTCAGGGTTTCTGTTCCAATGCGGTTCCACGGACCGAATCGGCCGAACTGGCGCTCTGGGATGGCGTCGTGATCAGCGTGTCCGACGCCGTTCGAAGGGGCCTGAGAGGTTGTGCGCCGTCATGTCCGGTGGGATCACTCAGTTCCGCGCGACTGGCCTGCACCACATCGCGGTCTTCGATATTCAACAGGGTTTTCAGAATGCTTCGCCTGCCCACGATAATGCGCAGATCGGCGGTGGAGCCGTATTTGAGCGGCAACGGGGTTTTCAAAATGCGAATTTCCAATTCGAACGTGCGGACGCCGCCGCCGTGTACCGCGTATCCGTAGAACCTGGAAATCTCGCCCGCGCCGACGAATTCCTCGCGGTCGGTGAATAGATTGCTGAGGATTTCGACGGGGTGTCCCAGGCGAATCTTCCAGGCGTTTGTTTCAGGAACCCACGCGTCGATTGTATCGTCCCCGCCTTCACCGGCCACGATGAGTACGATCTGTCCCTGTTCGGCCAGCATGCCGGGATGGAGGTCCCGCCTGGCCACGGTACCGTTCACGGGCGATCGAAGGGTGGTCAGCTCCAGGCTTTCCCGGGCGGCCTTCAAACCGTTACGCGCTTTGTCCAGCGCGGCCGCGGCACGGCGAACCTCGGCCGCCGCCTGTCTGAGTTCCGCGGGCGACGCACCGCGACGGGTGAGGTTGAGAACCTCCGATGCGACCTTCAAGTTGGTTTCCGCGAGCTGATGGTTGGTCTTTGCGCGTTCGAGTTCCTCAATGCTCCACAGCCGTTCGCCGTAGTAGAGGGTTTCGGCGCGCTGCAGTTCCTGCTTGCGGGCCTTCAGCGCGATCCGCGCCTGTTCGACCCTGGACTCCGCAATCTTCAACGCTTCGGCCGTGGGTTTTTCTTTCAACAGCGCCAGATTCGCCCGGGCGTGTTCCAGATTGGCTTCACTGCGCTGGATTTCCTTCTCCGCCTCTTCGACTGCGGATAGAAGGTCGCCGCTGTAGAGCTGGACCACCGGCTGTCCGGCCTTCACGGTCTGTCCGGGCTCGCAATGGATGGCTTCAATGACCCGCTTCAGAGGCGAATCGATATAAATCTTCGTCCCGGGCTCGACAATGCCCTGGGCCATGACCACGTCGTCTATTTCAATTAGCGACAGCGTAAGAATAACAGCCGCCAGCACACCCCCGATCCACAGCATCCACTTCAACACGCGGTGCCTGCGTCGCCTGCGCATCATTACGGAAACCCTTTTCCTTGACAGGGGAGAATGGCTTTTCTATATTCATCACTTTGCCCGATCGCGTACTGGTTCTGGAGGCGTGATCCGGGAACGGAATGGGCCCGTAGCTCAGGGGTAGAGCAGCGGCCTTTTAAGCCGTTGGTCGAAGGTTCAAATCCTTCCGGGCTCATTTAACTTTCAAAAAATAAATAACTTGCATTATAAAACGGCCCGGATCGAAACCGATCGGGCTTTTTTGTTTCAGGCATCGGAAGGTTTCGCGATCCTGCGAAACGCCTACCAATTTGCAGTCTCCTAACTTATCATATCACCTGCCAAAAGTCAAGGCGATTTCCGGCTGAGATACGGTCGGCACTGACCCCGTCCTGGGGGTGAACCTGCTCTCACGGGCGCATCACGCGGCTTCGCTATGCTTAGTCGCAACCCAGATAGATGGAAGTCAACGCGCGAGCCTGTTTAAGGGTCCAATCACTCCCCCCTTGAGAGGGAGTCACAGAAGCCGAGCCCGTACCCTGAGCCTGTCGAAGGGCGGGCGACGACTGATGCGGTGGGGGGATTTCAACGCCTTGACGTATTCAAGCAGCATGCTTAAGTCATGTATACATCTAGCGTAGAAGTCTTACCGAAAGAATCCTAAATATCCAGAAATTGCTTGACAAGGCCGATTCATTTCATTATTCTTGACTAATTCGATCAACAATATAGTAAATTGAGCCGGTCGAGGATGTGCATGGAAATCGACCAGAGAGACTTCAGCGCAATTGACGATACTCTGGCGGGAGCCCGGCCCGAGGAGATCCTCGAGTGGGCATGGCGGGACCTGGGCCCCGCGGTGGCAATGAGCACGGCATTCGGGCCAAGCGGCCTGGTCCTGGTGGATATGGCGCAGAGGGTCGTCCCGCAACTGCCGGTCTTTACAATTGACACCGGATATCTGTTTCCTGAAACACTGGCGCTGAAGAAACGGATCGAGGCGCGTTACAACTTTCAGATCGAATCCCTGCACCCCCGCCTGAGCGTGACCGAGCAGGATCGCGCGTGCGGCCCGGACCTGTACAACAGGGATCCCGATCGGTGCTGTGCGATGCGAAAAGTGGAACCGCTGCAGCGGAAGCTGGCGGGCCTGGATGGCTGGGTGGCCGGCCTTCGGAGAGATCAGTCCGACGCGCGGGCGGGCGTACGCGTCGTGGAAGGATACCGGGTCAGCGGCGGAAGGACCATCGCCAAAATCAATCCGCTCGCCGCCTGGACGCGGAAGCAGGTGTGGGACTACATCGCGGACAATGATCTGCCGTACAATGCCCTAATGGACCAGGGTTATTCCAGCATCGGCTGCTGGCCCTGCACGCAGCCCGCGGCGCCGGGCGCGGATGAACGCGCGGGCCGCTGGGCCGGCACCTGCAAATCGGAGTGCGGCATGCACGTCCCGTTGATGGAGGTCGAGATACCTCAAGCGGAGGGGCAGCTGGCGGCGGGATAATCGGGGTTGAATAGACAGGCATTCCTGACGGAACAGGATCTTCATCGGCGGAAGCTCAACCGGCTCCCGCCGATGTTTTTTTGTACGGAAATCTCGCGGAACCGCGGGCCACTCCGCGCCACACGTGATTTTGTAGGGGCACCCCTTGTGGGTGCCCGCTGTTTTCCCCTCTCCTTGCAGGAAAGGGCCCGGGGGAGAGGTCCCCGCTTCCGCCGTTTGCGCTTGACAAAGCCGGTCGTCAGCATATATTGTTTCCTGCTGCTTGGTCCCGGGCAACACGGGGCCATTTTTGTACGTGATCGGGGTGTATTATAGTCGTCTACGGGGTTGGTATCGCGCTTCCGCTGGACGGACGATGGTGCGTGCGACGTGGAGATCACGGACTATCATTGAGAGGTGCGATCATGAACGCTAAGAATGGGATGAGACCGGTTCATCCGGGTGAGGTACTCCGCGAGGAACTCGACGCGATCGGGCTGTCGGCCAATGCACTGGCGAAGGCGCTGGGAGTGTCGGTGAATCGCATCACCATGATTCTAAACGGTCGGCGCGGGGTGAGCGCGGACTCGGCGTTAAGGCTGGCGCGCTACTTTGGGACGACCCCTCAGCTCTGGCTCAACCTGCAAACGTCATGGGAGCTTCGGAGGGTGGAGATTGAGGCCGGCCACGAGATCGCTGCAAGCGTGACGCCCCGTCAAACGGTACCGTAGAAAAGTGATAAACTATCGCCCGCCACCGACCTGACGGAAGCGCTGATCATGAACGACATTGAAAACAATCGTGTCGCCCCTATGCTGAACCCGCCGCACCTGGGGGAGTTGATCCGTGAGAGTATGGTTGAGGTCGGCTGGAACGTACCCAAGACGGCGGTACGCCTGGGCTGCGAGCGAGGAACGCTGTCGTGCGGGTTGGACGGCAAGGCGGGGGTGTCCGCGAAGATGGCGCTTGCGCTGGAGGATATCGGCTGGGACGCCGCCGACCACTGGATGCGGATGCAGGCGAGTTACGTGCTTGCGCAGGCCCGCATGGAACACGCTGCGTAACTACCGATTCGCCGGTCATTTGTGTAGCGCAGATGGAGATAGATCGAGCCGTACGGCACCGTAACAATGGCTGTTTCCGCCAGTTTGCGGGATGGCGCATCCGCCGGAAGGGCATCAACATCGCGTGGGTTTTGACTTTGCCTCCCCCACGATCCGGAAGAGGTTGCCTGTGGGACATCAGGTTCCGAGCATGGACGTCGATTCCCGAATTCAGCCCACGGTTGTCGAGCACATCGGCAAGACGCCGCTGTTGCGCATCCGGAAGTTTGCAGACCACCTGGACGGCGTTGAGATCTACGCGAAGATGGAGATGTTCAACCCGGGCGGCTCGGTAAAGGACCGGCCCGCGCTGCAGATGATCCAGGATGCCATTGCATCCGGAGAGTTGACCCCCGACAGGGTGATTATCGATTCCACGTCCGGCAATACGGGAATCGCGTACGCGATGATCGGCGCGGCGCTTGGGTACCGGGTGGAACTGGTGATGCCGGGCAGCGTGAGCGTGGAACGCAGGCACGTGATTCAGGCCTATGGCGCCAGCCTTGTTCTGAGCGATCCGCTGGAGGGCTCAGACGGCGCCATCCTGAAGTGCAGGGAGATTCTGGCGGCCAATCCGGAGCGGTATTACAAGCCGGACCAGTACAACAACCCTTCGAATCCCAGGGCCCACTATCTGCAGACCGCGCCGGAGATCTGGAGGCAGACGCGGGGCCGCGTGACCCATTTCGTGGCGACGCTCGGCACCAGCGGCACGTTGATCGGTACCGGCCGGAGGTTGAAGGAATTCAACCCCGATATTCAAATCGTTGCCATAGAGCCGCCCGAGTTTCACGGGATCGAAGGACTGAAGAATATGGACGTTTCCATTGTGCCTGGCATCTACGACCCTTCGGTCTGGGACGAGAAGATCCGAGTGGAGACCGAAGACGCCTATGAGGCCGCCAGGCGGTTGACGCGCGAACTCGGCGTTCCCGCGGGGCAGTCGTGCGGCGCGGCCTTCGCGGGCGCGTTGCGTGTGGCCGAGGAGACCGGAGAAGGGGTTGTGGTTACCCTCTTCCCGGACAGCGGCGAGAAATACATGAGTACGCCGCTCTGGCGACTGGACGAGCCTGATTGAAGGAGGGATGGAATTGGATCGGGCGGTCTGGAAGAAGATTCTTGAACACGCGCGAAGGGACTATCCGGCAGAATGCTGCGGGATCGTGGCGGAAGGGACTGACGGCGACCATCGCGTGCATCCGTGCGAGAATATACAGGACCGGCTGCATGCCCGAAATCCGAAGGAGCATCCGCGCACCTCGAAAAACGCCTACCGGATGGACGATCTGGAGGTCCACCGGATATTTTCGGAGACGGAAGGCGCTGGCGGACGCGTTGTGGCGTTCTATCACTCCCACATCGACTGCGGCGCGTACTTCTCCGAGGAAGATCGCCAGGCCGCGATGTTTATGGAGCAGCCGGCCTTTCCGGACGTGGTATACCTGGTCGTCTCCGTTGTCGGTGGTGCTGTCCGGGACGCGGCAGGGTTCGCGTGGGACGAAGAGACGAAGACATTTGCGGCGACGCCGCTGGAAGGCTACGCATCGAGACGGGATGAATCGGCGGATGAATGGTAACATATTTTGGGAACGGAACACCAGGTTCAACCACAATCAGGAGGCCTATACGATGGGATTGACCGTACGGATTCCGACACCGTTGCGGAAATTCACGGGCGACCGCGCGGATGTTGAAGCAAGCGGGGCAACACTGGGCGAATTGCTCGACGATCTGGAATCGAAACATCCTGGCATCAAGGAGAATCTGGTCGACGCCGGCACCGGCGGACTGCGCCGATTCGTAAACGTCTACGTAAACGACGAGGACGTTCGCTTTCTGGACGGAACGGAAACGCCGCTCAGAGACGGCGACAGCGTAACGATTGTTCCCGCCATCGCCGGAGGGCGATGTTGAGTCGCCTGTCACAGTACCGGTGAGGCACTTCCCATCCGGATCTTCGGAGACCGCCTATGCAAATCTCCTCAAAGGGCAACTACGGATTGCGGGCCGTACTTGATCTGGCGCTTCATTACGGCGAGGGGGTCGTGCAGAGCGCGGATATCGCCTCCCGGCAGGATATTCCGGAGTCCTATCTTGCGCAGTTGCTGAATCTGCTGCGCAATGCCGGGATGGTGAGGAGCGTCAGGGGACCCAGGGGCGGCCACGAGCTGATCCGGAGACCCGAGGACATTACGGTGGGAGCGGTCCTGGAGGTTCTCGAGGGTCCAATTCAGCTTGCCGGAGAAACGCCGGAAGGCGAGCACGTGGCAAAGGACGTCTTACGGGAGGTCTACGAACGGTTGGAGGCGGCGGTGGGGGAGGTCCTGGCCTCGGTCACGTTCGGCGACCTCTGCGCGAAGTATCGATCCCAGAGCGGGCGTATCGTCTTTCGGATATAGACGATCTGTCGTTCCAACCCTACTCCACGGACCATCGCATGGACTCCCTCAGGAAGGGCGACAACATTCTGGACCTCATCGGCGCGACGCCGATGGTCCGGCTGAACCGGGTGGCCGATCCGGAGGGAGCCGTCGTCTGGGCGAAGATGGAGGCGTTCAACCCCGCGGGCAGCGTGAAAGACCGGACGGCGCTGGCCATGATCGAGGCGGCGGAAGCGTGCGGGGACCTGAAGCCCGGAATGAAGATTATAGAGCCCACTAGCGGAAATACCGGCATTGGACTGGCGATGGTGGCTGCTGTAAAGGGGTACCGGCTGACGATCACCATGCCGGAGGGCGTCAGCGACGAACGCCAGAAGCTGCTCAGGGCGCTGGGCGCCGAGGTCGTGTTGACATCGGCTTACGACGGGATGCAGGGCACGATACAGAAGGCGCTGGAACTGGTCGAGGACGGGACCAGGTGTTTTATACCACAGCAATTCGAAAACCCGGCCAATCCGGATATTCACCGCCGGACCACCGCGCGCGAGATCCTTAGGCAGATGGAGGGAGCGCCCGACGTGTTCGTCGCGGGCGTTGGGACAGGAGGTACGGTCACAGGCGTGGGGGAGGTCCTGAAGGCCGAGTATCCGGAAACCTGCATTGTCGGCGTTGAACCCGAGGACTCCGCGGTGTTGTCCGGCGGACAACCCGGACCCACGGAGATCGACGGGCTGGGCGCCGGGATGATCCCCGATGTGCTCAACGTGGATATCCTGGACCGCGTCGTTCCCATTACCAATACGCAGGCCCGCCGGATGTCACGCCGGCTCGCAAGGGAAGACGGCATCCTGGCCGGCATTTCCTCGGGAGCGGCCGCCCATGCGGCAACAGCGATAGCCGCAGCCATGTCCAAGGACGAACGCGTGGTCGTGATCCTGCCGGATACGGGCGAACGTTACCTGGACGCGTATCTTTTTGCGTAAACGGATCCCTTAAAGAAAAACGCGCCCGATGTCTTGTTTGACACCGGGCGCGTTTTTTATTGCGAGGAATTCTAAAGGGAATTCGCCCGTCGGGCGAGGTCCGATTTGTAACGGGCAGCGGTGTTTCGATGCAGGACGCCTTTTCTGACACTCTTGTCGATGACCGATACCGCCTGCGGCATCAACGTTTCCAATTCCCCTCTGTCGCTGGTCGTTGCCGCTTTCTTGAGGACGGTTCTCAACTCGGAACGTGCGCTTCGGTTGCGCAGACGGGCTCTCCGGTTCTGCCGGAGCCTCTTGTGGGATGATTTGAGCGTGGGCAACACATACCTCCTTCGAACTCCAGCATGCTGGAGCGGACATTTCAAATTACGGCAGATATCGAAGCAAGACAATCTAACAGAAAACGCCACGTTGCACAACAGATTTATTGAAATCTGCAAAGTCGGAGTTCCAGGATGATTGAGGTCAATGGACGTGAACGGGACCTCTCCCCCCGGCCGCCCGACCACCGGGTGAGACGTAAGACGGGAGAGGGTAGAGATCGTCTGCCTCGTAAGGATTCTTGTCGTGCCAAAGGCAAGGAGGAAAAACATACCGGGCAAGGATTTCTTCTCCCGTCTCACCTCTCCCGTCTCCCCGCATTCAGGCTCTTTGTGGCCAATTCAACGGTAATCTTCCTTCGATTTGAGGTTAATTTATCTTCAGTAACTCAACGTCGAAAATGAGGGTCGAGCCCGGAGGAATGCGCCCAACTGCACGGTCGCCGTAGGCGAGGTTGGAAGGAATATAGAAGATATATTTGGCCCCTTCCTTCATGAACTGCAAGCCTTCGGTCCACCCCCTGATGACGCCGCTGAGGGGGAAAGTGATCGGTTCTCCGCGTTTGAATGAGCTGTCGAATTCCTTGCCGTCGAGGAGGGTGCCGCGGTAGTGGACCGTTACGTTATCCGTGGAGGAGGGCGATTTACCGGATCCCTCCCGGGTAATCTTGTACTGAAGGCCGCTGGGGAGTTCCACGACGCCGGTCTTTGTCCTGTTTTCCGCCAGAAACTGCCTTCCCTCCTCTTTGTTTTTCATTGCCAGTTCTCCAATGTTGGGCCTCGTGCGACGCGCCTTCATCTGTTCCTGCTGACGGTCGACGATCTTTTGTTTCAATGACGTCATGGCCGCCTCGATCTCCTCTTCGTTCATCCGGCCGCCCGTCTTTGTTACGCGGTCCTTTACGCCGAGGGAGAACGCATCGGGATCGACTTCAATTCCCGAATTCTGCCGCAGGCCGTTTACGATGTCCCTGCCTACGGCGTAACCGAGAGAATAGTTGAGCTTCTGCCGGTCCTGCACGTCCTTTTCCTGTCGAAAGGCCAGCAGGGCCTGCTCGATTTCGTCGCGGGTGTAGAGGGTCCCCCCGCCCGCCGCCGCTTCTCTGACGCCTTTTCCGTATGCGTCGGCATCGAGTGCTATCTGCGTTTTTTCCAATCCCTTTGCGACTTCCTCGCCAATCGTGTATCCCAGGCTGTAGCTGGTTCTCTCGTCTTCCGTTGCCAGTTCTTTCTTTTCCGCCTCGCAGGCGAAAAGAAGCAGCGATACAAGCAATATACATCCTCTTTTCATTGAGCTCTCCTGTCTGATGAGGTGATTTCTCCGCCGCCCGCGTCGTATCGGTAACGGGAATCGTTTCGAAGCCATCAACAATGTTTTCATGGCGCGCTGTCGAGCGATCCCCCCGCTCAACGAATGTAGATCCCGCCGTTGGCGTCGATGATTTCACCCGTTATGAAGCTTCCCTGGTCGGAGGCCAGGAGCATCACGGCGCCGACCATTTCCTCGGCCAGCCCGACCCGTTTCAGCGGTGTGGCTTCCCCGAAGGATTCAAGTTGCTCCGGTGTGGAATGCCGGTGCTGCATCGGCGTGTCGATCACGCCCGGCGCCAGGGCATTCACCCGGATGCCGTACGGCGCCAGCTCCCTGGCGAGTCCCCGTGTGAACGTGTTGACGCCGCCCTTTGCGGTGCCGTAGGGAAGGGTGCCGCCGCCTCCGCCCGTATGGCCCGCGACGGAGGATATATTCACGATGGCGCCGGTACGGTTTTCCTGCATGGCGGGAATGGCCGCGCGGCAGCAGAGGAACACGCTCTTCAGGTTGACGTTGATCATGTGGTCCCAAAGTTCCTCGGGGCACTCGGCAATGCGCGCCTTGTCCATCCACTGTCCGGCATTGTTTATCAGCACATCCAGCCGACCGCCGAAGATTTCCAGGGTATGGTCCACCATTCGCTGCACGTCCGTCGCACTGCAGACGTCCGTCCGCAGGGTTTCCACGCGGCCCTTCAGCGACGCGGCCTCCTCCTTGAGTTCGTCCGCGCCGGCCCTGTTGCTGTTGTAGGTGGCGACGACAGACGCGCCTTCGTCTGCAAGTGCGAGTGCGACGACCCTGCCGATTCCGCTGCTGGCGCCGGTAACGATTGCGACTTTGCCGGTGAACTGCCGGTGGTTCATATCGGTCCTCTCTCCGCTTCGAAAGACGTTCCGTCTCCCCTGTTGTGCCGTGGGAGCGATCGTCTCAGTGCTTGTCGAACAGCTTCTTCCAGTCCGAGAAGGCCATCTGTCCGCCGTCGGCAACGAGGGTCTGTCCGGTTATGAACCGGGCGTCAGCGGTGGTGAGAAAGTGTACGATGCCCGCGATTTCCTCGGGTTCGCCGTAGCGTCCCTGCGGTATCAGCTTCAGGTAGTTGTCCAGGGTTTCCCTGTCGTCCAGCAGATCGTCGTTCGCAGACGTGTTGATGACGCCCGGACAGATGGCGTTCACGCGTACGTTGTGCCGTGCGAATTCTCCCGCGGAGGTTCGGGTGAAGGCAACGAGCGCGGCTTTGGACGAATCGTAGGCGGCGGAACCCTTACTGGATACCATAGCGTTGCGGGATGCAATGTTGACAATGACGCCGTCGCGGCGTTCGAGCATCCCGGGTGCGATCTCCCGGGTAAGAATGAACGGGGCCGTGGTATTGATCCGGTAGATTTCTTCCCATCGGTCCAGGGCGATGTCGACCAGGGGCTCGTAACACCAGGCTCCGGCATTGTTGACGAGCACATCGATGGCGCCGTTCTCCTTCACGAGCTTCGCCACCATGCCGGGGATGGCCTCAAGGTCGTTCAGGTCGAAGACGCACGGGATCGTGTTGGCAACACATCCGGCCAGCTGCTTCAGCGCGTGTTCGGAACGATCCAGGGCGATGACCCGATGGCCCTCGGCGGAAAACCGCTTTGCAATGGCTTTGCCGATGCCGCTGCCGGCCCCGGTCACGAAAGCCAGCGTGCCGGATCTGTCCATGGATAATTGCCCTTTGGTCGTCCGACGAGAGTGGTCGCGGAAAGAAAACGTCACCCGCAGGTCTCGATCAGCCTTTTACGCTCTACAGCCATCCCGCAACGGTCCACATGGCGCTGAGGCGGCCGAAGGAGGCGTTGAGCAGCGCAGTGGCGTCAGATACGGGGTCGCCGCCGTAGCATCGATTGAACTCGTCGCGTATGCGCGCTTCCAGGCTGGTGGTCGCGTCCAGCGGGATATCGACCCAATCGCCTCCGGATTCGGCGCTCTCGCGCAGCGCCACCCACATTTCATAGTCCAGCCGTCCGCCCTCCGCGCCGTATCGGGGGCTGGTTTTCCGCGTGACGGCCGTGTGAAGGCTTTCCAGAATGGCGGCTTTGGCCACGTCGTCCTGGCTGGAAATCCTGTACTGCTTGTAGGGATTCTCCCAGGCAATCGGAGGGTCGGTGTCCACCTGCACCCTGGCGAGAACCCGTTCGCCGTCGACTTCCTCGTGGATTTCACGGATGGGGCAGGTGTTGCGTCCGTCGGAGTCGTAGAGGGTGAGTTCGCCAGCGGAGAGGTACCCGTTTACGGCTTCTATATCCCAATTCATGCCGGATGCCGCGCCGGGTGTGGTGGGCATTTCGTAGATACACGCCACGTCGTTCTCAAATTCGATCACGCCGCTTTCCCACCAGCGGGTCGTTTCGCTTCCCCCGCCGTAGTTCCTGTAGGGCGGAACCTCGACGGCCTGGGCGTAACCCATTGCGCGCCGCGGTTTGCTGTCCAGAATCGTGCGTACGGCGTTCAGGCCGTGGTAACTGCCCGCGGGATACCGGAGACGCGCGTGTGTGAGCCTTCCCAGGACGCCCGTACGCGCGATTTTCTGTTTGAGCTGCTCGTTGGGCCAGAGCCAGACGTTTTCCGCGACTTCCCACTTCAGTCCCTTTTCGCTTGCCGCGCGGGCGATCGCGTCACCCATGTCCAGCGTGAGCGCGTAAGGTATTTCGGTGATAATGTGACAACCGTGTTCAATGCCGGCAAGCGCGGCCACCGTCTGGCCGTCGGTGGGGAGCAGGACGAAGAAGACATCCGGCTTTTGTTCCTTCAGCAATGATTCGATGCACGTATAGCGCGCCGGAACGTCGAACTGCTCGCCCGCCGCGTGCAGGGCCTCCCGGCCGGCGTCGCAGATGGCGCAGAGGTCGTATAGATGCGCGAGCCTTTTGATCGTAGCCAGGTAGCCTCTGGCGCGGGAGCCGGCCTCGACGCCGACACCGGCTACGGCCAGACGCAGCGTGGACATGGGATGAAATCCTCCATTAGACCTTAAATAAGCGAGTAATGTAGTTTGTTGAGCAGAAAGGCGCTTTTTGGTGCGTATGGGTTGATAAGCGCAATGGTGCATGGCAGATGGTGATGACGTGAGGTTGTTCAGAGGTCTGTCGAGGGTGAGTTTGCTGGGTAAAGCGACTGGTTATTTGTGATTTGGGCGTAAGGG
>JAAXHE010000258.1 GCA_012271065.1 Candidatus Latescibacterota bacterium | reverse complement strand
GCTGTTTTCAGCTTGTTGGTGTCGACAATCAGAGCAGGCCGAGACAGGTCGCAGCCACAGGCGCATGGGCGGTCGAGCAACTCCCATTCCCTGCGGAAGGGCCGATCGTCGCTGAACCAGCGCCAGTCGTAAATGCGCCTGCAATGCGGACACACCTCGTACTTCTCCGGCTCCCCGGGCATTTCCTCGTCCCGGATCAGGCGCCGCACCTCTTCCCCATCGCCCGGCGGCAAGAGCTCGACCGGTGACGTCGATCGCATACACCAGCGGCAGCGGCGCATCTGGTGCTTCATCAAATACACAATCAAGACCACAGCACCCATTACGACCATCGCTATAATGGCGATTTCGAGCGTGGAAACATCCATAGTCACGTCCGCTATTGGGAATATCCGGATCAGACGATCGCGACAGCCGAATCACGGATGCTGAGGTCCGGCGGTCGCCTGTGCCTGGCGCTCTTTCTCTCGCCGAACAGGGGCCTGTTCACTTTCGTATCAATGTCGAAAGTGTATTTCCCAGTATAGTGTTTCATGGGGGGAAATACAAGCGCTGAGGCCCTGCGGAAATCCGGATATTTATCCAGACTCGCCCCATCCACAATCGGAAAACTCGATAGAAAATCTCGCAAATTTGCACAAGAAAACGCTTGTCAATAACTTACAAGAATCGTAAGGTATATTGAGGATTGAAGCAGCATTGGATAGATACGATTGCTTGGGTTACAACTTCGCTGCAAGAAATGGCAGTAGAAGCGAGACCACTGAATCCAAGAGGGCATCGGAGCTTGGCAACGAAAGTGAATTCATCATTTAGCGGATAGAATTCTGAGTAAAGTCACTCAACGGCAATTCAAGCTATCGGTACCGTTTGAAGCGATGCAAATGGGAAACTGAACATGGACGATTGGAACTGGAACGGCGCACGTTGGTGGAAGTGCGATTTTCACACGCATACACCCGCGTCCAACGATTATGGGAAGGGCCAGAATAAGGCGACACTTCAAGCACGGTCACCAAAGGAGTGGCTTCTCGACTACATGCGTGCCGGAGTAGATTGCATTGCAATCACAGACCACAACACCGGCAAATGGGTTGATCGTGTCAAGGACGCGCTCATTGAACTCAATTCGGAAAATCCAGAGGATTATAGACCCCTCCACATATTTCCAGGCGTGGAAATCTCGGTAAACGGTGGCATACATCTATTGGCGATTCTTCCATGTGAAAAGAAAACTTCCGATATCGACTCGCTTCTCGGCGCCGTGGAATTTCCTTCTGAACATAAGGGTTCCAGTGACGCCGTCACAAGACGGTCGTTCGTTGAGGTCGTCGAAGCCATCGTTAAGGCTGGTGGCATTGCGATTCCCGCTCATGTGGATGATTTCAACGGGCTTTTCAAGTTGACGGGTACGACGTTAGTGCAAGCGCTGGATTGCAAAGATATATTCGCAATGGAGTTAGTGAACCCAAAAGCCGAGAAACCACAGCTATATATAGACAAAAAACTCCAGTGGACGGAAATCCTTGGCACGGACGCTCATCATCCCTGTGGGAGTGCGGGCCAGCGATTTCCCGGCAGCAATTACACATGGATCAAGATGGGGCAACCCGCACTCGAAGGGTTGAGGCTGGCTCTGTTTGACGGTGCACTCTCGATGCGGCGGTCTGACCAAGAAACGGATGACCCGAACCGACACGCAGCGTTTGCGTTGAGTTCTATGGAGGTTTCAAACGCTCGCTACATGGGTTACCGCGAGAACTTTACTATTGGGTTAAATCCATGGTTTAACGCTATCATTGGAGGCCGCGGAACGGGTAAATCATCCGCCATCGAGTTCCTCCGTATCGCCTTTCGTCGGTTGAATGAGATTCCTGAAGCATTACAGCCGGAGTTCAAACAATATAGCCAGGTCTATTCGGACGAGGAGTCTAGCGGATTACTGACAAACGACACTACTATCAAGGTGATCTGTAGAAAGGACAAAGATCAGTTCCGAGTCCAGTGGAATCAGGATGGAGACCTTGAGGCGATTGAAAGGGAAGTAGAAGGGCAGTGGATAAACGCAGAGGGTGACGTTCAGCAGCGGTTTCCTGTTCGAATCTACAGCCAGAAGCAAGTGTTCCAACTTGCAAAGACACCACTTGCATTGCTCAGAATTATCGATGACGCGCCAGAAGTCAATTACCAAGCTTGGTCTGAAAATTGGAAAATGGAAGAGAGTCGGTATCTTTCTCTCAAAGCGAAGGTAAGGGAGATTGAAGCGGGGCTTACCGAAGAGCCCCGGCTACGTGGTGAGTTGGAAGACGTCAAACGCAAGTTGGAAATCTTCGAGCAGTCGGGACACACCGAAATCCTAAAGTCCTTTCAAGAGCGAACTCGTCAAAACCGGGAGGTCGAGGCATGGGAAGAAGGCTGGGCAGGAACAGGAGAGCGGTTACGCGAAATTGCAGCTGAAATCGTGCCCGACCAGCTTGAAGAATCCTATTTCGATTTACATTCACCATCAGAAAATGAGCTGTGGGGATTTGCCAACAGGGTGCGTGAAATGCTCGGTGAAATTCGCACAGGTGTTGAAGGTCTTGCTTCGCGAGCGGATGACGTTGTAACCAAATGGCATAAAGACAAGGACATGTCGGCTTGGAGAAATAGTGTCCATAATGCGTCCAAGGCCTATCAAGAGTTAAAAGAGAAATTGGAACGTGAAGGAGCAGCCGATCCTGCCGCTTATGGTGAATTCGTGCAGCGACGACAGACAATTGAACAGCGGCTGAACGAACTTAACGAACGGAAGCGTCAGATTATTGAACTAAACAGTGAGGCAGGTAAATGCTTGAAGCGGTTGCTGACAATACGTAGGGAGTTGACGGAATTACGTCGTTCATTCTTGGAATCAGTTCTACGGGGGAATCAGTATGTCAGGATTAGGGTTCTTCCTTACGGTGCATCCGATCTAGTCGAAAGCGAGTTTCGGCAATTGCTGCAGCGAGAGGACAGGACTTTTGAGAGAGACATTGGATCTCCCGATGGTGGGGGGTTACTTGGCGATCTTTATGGCAACGATGTCAGAGCTGAAGTAATCGAACAGAATCTAGTAAGCCTCAAGACACATATCCGTATGGTCGCCTCTGGTCAATACGAGCCTGGTTCGGTGGCAGATCGTCGTTTCGCAGCACATGTCGGCAGCTTGATGCCCGAGTCTATTGATCGCCTGAATATATGGTATCCAGAAGATTCTGTAGAGGTTCAATACAGCGCGAGTGGCGACGGACGGCATTTTCGATCCATACAGGAAGGATCACCCGGTCAAAAGACCGCGGCACTTCTTGCTTTTCTGCTTTCATACGGTGAAGAACCGTTGATTCTGGATCAGCCAGAGGACGATTTGGATAACCATTTGATTTACGACTTGATTGTAACCCAATTGCGGCAAGTCAAACTCCGCCGACAGGTGATTGTGGTAACACACAATGCTAACATCGTCGTCAACGGGGATGCGGAATTGGTAGTAGCGCTCGCCGCACGATACGGTGACACTGAGAAAGAATGCGAAGGATGTCTACAGGAACAGGGAGTACGAGAGACGATCTGTGCGGTGATGGAGGGTGGTCGAAAAGCTTTTGAAGATCGCTATCGTCGTATCGCACTGGATGGGCATAATGTTCAATAGCCAGGAAGAACTGTTAAAGAAGATACGCCTTGGAGAAGATACTTCGCTGGAACTCAAAGCCGTACGGTTCAAAGGAGACCGGATATCCGGTCCCAGGCGCGATGAGTTGGCCGACGAGTTAGCGGCTATAGCGAATACTCACGACGGTGTAGTTGTCTTGGGTGTGGACGACAAGACACGGGACATCATTGGCATTCCGTTAGATCATCTTGACGTTGTCGAACGTTTTGTGTATGAGATTTGCAATGAGAGCATCACGCCGCCAGTCCATTTTCGTTCTTTCCGTCTGCAGCTTCCAGATGCTACGGGAAATCTCCGGTCCGTGCTCAACGTGGAGATTCCGCGCAGCCTCTTTGTCCATAGAAGCCCTGGTGGATATTTCTTCCGACAAGGAAGTTCAAAAAGAGAGATGCCGCCCGATTACCTGACACGGCGGTCCCAGCAACTAAGCCAGACTCGGCTGATTCGTTTCGAAGAACAGGCGGTACCCCAGTCGGGCATCGAAGATTTGACGCCAGAATTGTGGACTAATTACACGTCTCGATCCAATGAGGTCGACGACGTCGTGCTGCTCAAACGCGGTCTCCTGTCTAAGGAAGAAAGCGGTGAAGTGCGGGCTTCGGTCTCGGGTATTCTGTTCTGCTGCCGGGAACCAGAGCGCTTTTTCCCGAATGCCTATATCGAAGCCGTACGCTATCGAGGAAAAAAGCAGGACTCGAATTACCAGATAGACGCACAAAAAATCCACGGACCGCTAAATGAACAGATTGAACAAGCAATGCTGTTTCTAAGAAAAAACCAAACCGTCTCAGCCGTTAAAATTCCCCATCGGGTAGAAGTGCAACAGTTTAGCGAAAGAGCGGTCTTTGAAGCGATAGTCAATGCTGTGGCTCACCGTGACTATTCTATTTTTGCCTCGAAAATACGATTCTTGATGTTCGATGATCGGTTGGAGATTTACTCGCCCGGTAATTTGCCGAACACCGTGACCATTGAAAGTATCTCACTACGTCAGGCGACCAGAAACGAGTTGATTACGAATTTGCTTGGGGAAACGCCGGTGAGGAAAGCGGTCGGCGACGTGGGACGTAGCTTTTACATGGAGAAGCGGGGTGAGGGTGTTCCAATCATCTTCGACGAAAGCGAAAGACTATCCGGCCAGAAGCCTGTTTATCGACTTATCGATGATTCCGAACTATTACTTACCATTTTTTCGCGGCCCATGGATCGTGTTGGTAAGCAATGACCGCAACCTGAATGTGAAACGCTCAACGTACGGCGTCTAACTCGGCACCTCCAATCCAGAATGGCCGCCGTGCGGGTCGTCATGGAATACAAATCCCCACAGGGCCGACAGATCTGTGAAGTTCATAGCGAGAACACTGGGTACGAGCGAACCAACCGCTGGACTGAACTGGAATTCCCGGAGAGCCTATCAAGGACCCGGTCCGGGTTTCCCTGGCATGACGTCACCAGGGAGCGGCACTGCTTGCTGGACGTCAATGTAATGTTGAGTCCGTTAGACGATTGGGACGAGTGAAGTAGGCAGGGAAATTTGACATCATTGCATTCTTTCTCGGTTTGGAGGCGGAAATAATGGCCAGCTTGACGATTCGTAACCTCGGCGATGACCTGATGCGCCGCCTGCGCGTCCGAACGGCCGAGCACGGCCAATCCATGGAAGAGGAAGCACGGGCGATTCTACGCATGGCATTAAACGAGCACGGGCTTCCTGCCAATCTGTCCCGCGCCATACGGGCTCGGTTCGCACCTCTGGGCGGCGTGGAACTGCAAATACCGCCGCGCGACGCCATGCGCGAACCGCCCGGGTCGACGTTTTCTGGGGCACCAGGAACAAGAGGGGGACATGACCACTGATGGAGCACTACTCGAAGCGCATTACCGTGCGCCCGGATGTCTTCGGTGGTAAGCCCATCATTCGCGACATGCGCATCGCGGTGGAACACGTTCTAGGAATGCTTGCGGCAGGCGATACCGCAGAGACGATTCTCCAGGAATACCCGATACTGGAGCCGGAAGACATCCAGGCGTGCCTGCTTTTTGACCACGTTTCGACGTGAAGACATTGGCATACTCATGAAAAAAACAGGACTTGATCAAGATACGCTGGACGACATCATCCGGCGCATTGTGGAGGTGGCGGAGCCGGAGAAGATCATCCTCTTCGGGTCCGCCGCGCGGAGCGACATGAACCGCCACAGCGACGTCGATCTGTTAATCATCAAGGACGGCGCTGACGCGCTCGATCTGATGGGCGAAATTTATATGAATCTGGATGGCGTAGGCGCAGCCGTTGACGCTGTTGTCGTCACGCCAGACGACGTAGAGCGATATAGAGACAGCCACTCGGTGATCATCAAACCTGCGCTGCGTGAGGGAAGGGTGGTATATGAGTCCTCCTGAACGCTTTCCCGCCGACGATCCCAGGGAATGGATAAATCGGGCCAGAAGCAATCTGGCAATGGCGAAGAGCCGAATTCCTGATGTCTATCCGGAAGATCTGTGCTTCCACGCACAGCAGGCAGCCGAGAAGGCCATCAAGGCGGTGATGATCAAGCGCGGCATCGACTTTCCGTATGTACATGACTTGGCTCGACTGCTATCCATGCTCAAAGAAGAAGACGAGACGATTCCGGATTTCGTTGGACAGGCCAGAAAGCTCTCCCGATTTGCGACCGTTACTCGTTACCCTATGGACCAGGCAGTCACCGAACAGAATTATCTCGATGCGCTTGCCACGGCCGAGTCCGTTCTCCGCTGGGCAGAGGAACGCATAAAGTGATTTGTCTAGAACAAGAGATTTGCCAGACACATTCTGGCAGATTCACTCACACCGATGCCGGGCAAATGGACCTCTATCTCAATTACGCCCACATACACCGAATGCACGAAGATGAAAACCCGCCAGCCGGGCTGATCGTTTGTTCGCGGAAGGATGAGACAGTTGCCAGGTATGCGTTCGTCGGATAGGTGTTTCGAAACCACTGACTCGTGCGGACATTCCTGCACAGAACCTGATACTAAATAATGATAAATAGAATTGACTCAAAGTTCGGTTTCCGTGGATTCTTGTTCGGGACAGTGATGGTCCTGACCGCCACGGATCCGACTCTTCCATATGCACAGACGTCCGGACTGAATAGCGAAGCCACGCCCTCAAAGGTCCCCGCGGCGTCCTTTGCGCGCGGGGATTTCTATGTTCTGGGCGCCGCCACCCTGGACCTGCGGGCAACGTCGCGGTTCCAGGACAGGAATTGTTCAAGCGAGACTCCGGTGGCGCTCTATGGTTGCGGAACCGGCGCGGACGGAGACGACCTGAGCGCCTCGGGCGAATTCGCCAGGGCGCCCGGTTTCGAAGTGGGCGCCGGCTACGTTGCGACAGACCGCTTCCGCGTCGAAGCCACCGTTCAATACCGCCCCACGTTCTCCTTCAACGGCCGCGCCAACTTTGTGCAGACCTCCGGACGTCAGGACGTTTCGGCCGACATATCCTCCCTTTCCGCTCTTGCCAGCATTTATGCAGACCTCCCCGGAAGGGGACCGTTCAGCCCTTTCCTCGGGTGCGGCGTCGGACTGTCGCGGAATTCCATCGGCGAAACCCGCATGGAGTTCCCCAGGACGACCACGATCGTGCCAGGCGCCAGCCGGACAGGATTTGCGTTCATGTTGACCGCGGGCGTTACGGCGCGAGTCCGGGAAAATGTGTCGGTCGACGTGGGTTGGCGGTATCTGGACGCCGGCGCCGTGGAGACCGGGCGCGACCGGGGGCGAATCGTCTGGCGCGACGGAAGCCGCGAGCCTCTGGAACTCGATCTGGCGGAGACGAGTGCGAATCTCTCCAGCCACGGGCTTCGGGTTACCCTGCGGTACGGACTCTGAAAAAGCGCAATCTGCATGACGCCCTTTAGCGAGAGGAACCCCGGCATGAACGCTTACAGCGTCTATTTCGCCGGTGAGCTCTTCGACCACAAACATCTCATCGGAAACGCCATTCTGGCTGAGGCCATCGAGCGCCATTCGGACGGCCGGTACAACTGCGTTGTACCTCAGCACCTGGAACAAGCCACGGGAAGGGCTGTCGACATCCGGAACCAGGACCTGAAGCAGGTGATGGCGTGCGACCTGGGCCTGTTCAACTTCGACGGGACGGACCTGGATTCCGGCACGGTGGTGGAGTTTATGGTAGCCAAGTTCCTGGACATCCCATCCGTGATTCTGCGCTCCGACTTCCGTTCCTCCGGGGACCAGGACAAGGATGGGGACGACTGGAACCTGATGTGCTCCTTCTACCCTCGGGTCCGGGTGCTCGGTTTCAACGCGATGGGCTGGTACCAGGAAGCGCGGGACGGCGCTTCAAACGTGACAGATTGTTCTGACCGACTTTACGCCAGGATTGCCCACGCTGTTATCGAGCAATTGGACGCGGTCCGCGCCGAACCGCCGGTAGCGGAATCCGATGAAGAACGAATACGCAATCTGTACGAGTGGGCGACGCGCTTCCCGGGCGGAGGGCTGGAGGCCTTCTGCGGACCGGGATTCGTGGACGAGGTGATCGAGTCCAAGCGAAGGAAGGGTTTGCTGTAGAACCTATCCGGTTGCGACCAGGCAAAGCCAAACCATTATGTCTTTTTTCTGCGCATCCTGTCCATACCTGTAAGTTCATGTCGCCAAATGATCCCGACTCAGGAGCCTGACATGTTCGATATCCAGAGCGGTCTCGCCCGTCTCAAGTCGAACCGCACCTGCCGGCACTCCTCCTGGGATACGTCCGGGCGAAACAGCGACGCCTGGACCATCGAGCCGGGTGAGACACGGATCCTGGCCGACGTCGAAGGCCCCGCATGGATCACCCATCTCTGGTTTACCCAGCGCAACCACTACCGTGAGTGCCTGCTGAAAATCACCTATGACGACGCGGAGGAACCAAGCGTACTATGTCCCCTTGGCGACTTCTTCGGGCTGGGCCACGGCATCGTCAACTCCTACCAGTCATTACTCTTCACCGCGTCGACCAATAGCAACAACCAGTTCGAAACCGGCTGCGCGCTCAACGCGTACGTTCCCATGCCCTTTCGCAAGAGGGCACGGTTCGAACTGGTCAACGAAAGCGACGAGCCTCACCGGCAGTACTTCTACGTGGACTGGGAGACCTGTCCCGATGGCGTGCCGGCCGACACAGGGTATTTCCACGCTGAATTCCGTCGCGAAAACCCCTTCGGAGGATGGGGACACGAAATCCGGGTGAACTCGCCGGAAGCGGATATCGTCAATACGGGACGGGAGGCATGGGAAAACAACTACGTGATCCTGGACGCCGAGGGGCGCGGCCACTACATCGGCTGCAATCTCAGCGTCACCAATTTCCAGGGCACCTGGTGGGGCGAGGGCGACGACATGATCTGGGTGGACGGGTACAGGTGGCCGCCCAACCTGCACGGCACCGGCAGCGAGGACTATCTGAACCAGGCATGGGGTATGCAACCCAACGCCTTCCTGCGGAATGGCTCCTCAATCTACGAAGGCGATACCGACGGCTACCAGACCAGCTACGTCTACCACCTGGAGAATCCGGTCCGCTTCGAGCGGGAAATCAGGGTGACCATCGAGCACGGCCACGGAAACCATCTGTGCAACGAGATGAGCAGCGTGGCCTACTGGTACGGCGACCGCCCCCGCGCCGTGGCGCAGCCGCCGGCCGTGGACCAGCGCCTGCCGGTTCGGCGCGACAACCGTGGACGATGGCTGTACGACGCGCGCACGCAGACCACCATGCGTACCGTGCAGTTGACTGATGAAATGAAGAAAAACAAAGCCCGCTGGAACCGTGGAAAATCCGTGACCGACCCGTAACGCAAGGCAGGGTCGGCGCCGGCAAACCGCTGTAGCCTGCGCTCAGTCTGCGCTCTTCAATATTTCCGACACCCTCCAGATTCGCACCGATCGGCCCGGAGGGTCGATCCTTTCCATCGCGTCGCGGTTCGACAGGAGTTTCCCATGCGTTTCGTGCTGGTCATTTTTTTTACGATTTTCGGACTCGATTCACTTTTTCACAGCTCGCGGGTTTGGGCGCAGTCTGAGGATGCCAGCCGGCTTCGCTCGGGCTGGTACGTCGGCGCGACAATTGGTGTGGGTCAAGCTGGTGACATCGATCAGAATGGCTGGAACCGGGACACGTTCTGCTATCCTACGGACGCCTGTTTCGATCTGGATCCCATTCCCCGGATCTCCGGTTACCGCTGGCGTTACAACGTCGAACCTGACCGCGGCAACGCGTTCGAGATCGCTATAGGGCGCGTGTTCGATCGAAAACGGCTGGAACTGTCGGTCGCGCAGAAGAAGAACGGCGTCAACCAGGTCTTTCGAAGCGTCACCGATTTCGACGGTGTACGGATGGAGGACCGTCGGGGCGGGACCATTGCGTCCACCACCCGGGCCTGGATCGACGATCTCGTCGTGCGTTCGTTTTCGCTCAACGCATACTACGACCTTCCAGGCCCACGCGTCGGGATTTCACCGTACTTGGGCGTCGGGTTGGGAGCGGCTCAGTTCGTGATGGCCGGGGCGCACTTCTCGAACGACCACCAGGAAACATCGGACAGCGGTCCCGTTTACGATCCGCCGCTTTCATTCTACAACAGCCGGCAGGAAGGCGACCTCTCAGACGTCGTTCCGGTATGGAGCGTTCACGCCGGAGTTGATTATTCGTTGGGAGACAATACGTTGCTGGGATTGAAGCTTACGTATTCGATGACGGGTGATGCGGAAGTCCCCGGGAAATATTCGATACATCCCATGCAGAGCCTGGACCCGGACTTTCCCAGTCATAATGCCTTCGCGGGCGCCCGTCACTGGGTATTGACGCTGAATGCCAAACGGTTTTTCGGCAACTGAATCAAGACTTGCGGAACTGGAGTAAACCATGGGAAAAAAAGGCGATTATCCGGGGTTGTTTGAACTCTACGAACGTGACCCGGACAAGGCCGACAGGCTCCTCTTCGGCCGCGAGACCTGTCCCGACAGGCGGGGATTCCTGAAAAACGCGGGTTTGGCGGCGATGGGGGCGATGGTCGGATCCATCATTCCGTTCCATCGCAATATTCCCGCGCACTTCATCCCTTCCGTGCTCGCGGGTGAAAGGGTCATTCGCGGTAAAGACGGACTCGTCCTGATCAACGAACGACCTCTGAATGCGGAAACTCCCGCCCACCTGCTGGATGACGCCATTACGCCGACAGCACGGCATTTTATCCGGAATAACGGCGTTCCCCCGGTAAACACGGATACGGCCGGATGGATGCTGGCCATCGACGGCCTGGTGGACAGACCGTCGATGATTGGCATCGACGACCTCAAAAGGAAGTTCGACGTCGTCACGCGCGCGCTTGTGCTGGAGTGCGGCGGCAATGGCCGCGCATTTTTCGATCCACCCGCGAAGGGAGACCCGTGGGCCTACGGCGCCGTTGGCTGCTCGGAATGGACGGGCGTACGTCTCGCCGACGTCCTCAAGGCCGCAGGCGTCAAGGCGAACGTCGTCTACACCGCGCACGAAGGCGCCGACACCCACCTCTCCGGGGGGCCAGGCAAGTTGCCCCTGTCCCGGGGCGTCCCGATCGCGAAGGCCATGGACGAACACAATCTCATCGCCTTCGAGCAGAACGGCAAGCCCATCCATCCGATGAACGGCGCCCCGCTGCGGGGGGCCGGTTTTTCCACGAATTCCCGCGGTGGCATAGACGAACGATAGCGCCCTGCGTACGCATATACACAAATCAATCTTTGGAACTGGACGGAATAACGCGGAAAAACCCCCCACACCTCCCGACACGCTCAATTTGAATTTGTAGGGGCAACCCTTGTGGTTGCCCACATGGCGGTGAAGATATCGGTGATTCCCGACGCATATACTTAACAGAAACCGCTTTTGGCTGACGGCTGTTAGCTGATAGCTGATGGCTTCCGTTGAAATATCCCGATCGGGCCGTTTCTTATGAAACTCACATCGGAGCAGGTCCACCTGTTTCGCCACAACGGCTTCCTCAAATTGGAAGACCGGCTTCCTGAGGAACAGGCAGAAAGACTCAGAAAGACGATCTGGAGGAATATTCGCGAGGAGGTGGAACCGGCCGTGCGCGACCCCGAAGGGCGGATCATACGGCTCTCGGGCGTTGTGGACAGAGACCCTGTTTTCCTCGAAACCGCTACCTGCCCGATGGTCCTGGATCCCCTGGAATCCCTTCTGGGTCCCAACATCGAACTCATCAAAAACCGGCACAACCACGCCACGCTCCGCCTGGCCTCTGAGGACCGACCCGAGAGAATGCACCGCGACGTCAGGCAGTGGTCCAGGACGATCGTCACGGTTATCTTCTATCTGGAGAAAACAACCGTGGAAAACGGATGCACACTGGTCATACCCGGGTCCCACTGTTTCCCGGGCGTCGGCGGCCGCCTGTACGACGAAGCATGGGCGCTGGATCTCCTGGACCAGGCCCTGCCTGTGCCAATGTCCGAAGGCGGCATGCTGGTCATCGACAGCATGATTATGCACGGCGTCGGGCAGAACAGGACGAACGGCACCCGGATGAGTATGACCATGGGCTACCACAGCGTGGACGAAATCTCCGACATGGTGAATCCCCACCGGTTGCTGGTGCGCGGAGAACGGCCCTACGACGGCAACGTCCCCCGGACTTAGTAGTCAGGAGACCGCGTGCTCCGGCTCCGCGACGGGAAAGACCCAAGCGTCCAGTCTGCCTTATTCCCAGATTGAACCGGCTTTCCGACCGGTAGTCGATCACAGGTGGCGTAATCTTCGTCTTTCTGTGGATATCGCAAATAATGTTCGTATTCCAAGTGTGGATTGCGATCGGGCATGGCATTTTGTATCTTGCTCTGATTGTGACGTTGACTGTTGACCTGATTTAGTCACCTTGGACATCAGTGCTGGAAGCCCCCAGTGTATGAATGGGAAAATGCGAAAAATAACAGAACCGCTCCTGGATGAGATCGCCCGAAAAATCGTCGATCACTTTCAACCAGATCAAATTATCCTCTTTGGCTCCTATGCATACGGCGGACCCAATGAGGATAGCGATTTAGATTTGCTCGTCATTATGGATTCAGATATGCGTCCGACAGAGCGAAGTGCCGCGATCGCCAGCATCTGTCGCCCCAGATACGTCGCAATGGATATTGTCGTACGTACACCAGAAGAAATACGGACCCGCATGCGAGACTTCGATCCATTCCTCGAGGAAATTTTAAAGCTTGGACGCACCCTCTACAAATCACCCGGGTGAAATAAACGCGTGGGTCTATAAAGCGGAAGAAGACTTCCGCACAGCCACCACGATGGTTCGGAAACGTAAAGAACCTGCTCCCGACAATGTGTGTTTTTGCGCGCAGCACTGCATTGAAAAATATCTTAAGGCCTTTCTGGTTCTTCATCGCGTTCATTTTCCGAAGATTCACGATCTCCTGGCACTGTTGGACTTCGCTGTCGACCTGGATGCCGATCTCGAGGCACTACGAGTTGATTTGAATTTCCTGTACCCATATGCCATTGAATTTCGCTATCCAGGAGAAAATGCCACTATTGACGAGTCAAGAGAAGCGGTGCGTGTGATGCTGCGAGTTCGACGTACTTTGCGGGCGAAACTGAACCTTGCAGATGTGTGATATCCTGATCGAAGTGGACAACCTGGAAGACGGGGCTTCCAGAATGCGGCGCGCCAACGTCGACGAAGCACACTGACGAAGATCTCCTGTCCCCAGCCTATCTTCTACTTTCATTCAATCCGTCCATCCTGATTCGGCCGACACCGCGGGTGGCTTCGTAAAAGTTGTAGATGGTGTCGTCGCCGTCGCCTCCCTCCTTGCTGAACCAGGACACATCGGCGCTGATCCCATCCAGATGCTCACGCGTTCCAGGGTGATCCCGATCAATCAGAAAGATCGCCGCGGCGCGGAATTCCTCCTGTGAATCGGCGAATCCCGGTTCGCGCGCCCCATACTCCGCAACGATGTCTTCCATCGTGTAATTCCTGATTCCCCTTGCAGAAAAAACGGGCGCACCGTTTTCGGTGACCTGCCTTCCGCCCTCCCACAGCCAGGAAGCGCCTTCCGCAACCAGCAGGTCCGGGACCATGCCGGCGGGGAGAAGACCCGCCAGGTACAACTCAACGGGACTGTACGGCAGTGAATTATCCGCATATCCGTTGATCGCGACGTGACCTGCCGTGTACCGGCCGTTACCCAGATCCACCAGGTCGTTGACCGCGAATCCGCCCAGTTGACCGTTTGCGCTGCTGAAACCCCAATGTCCTCCATAGCCGCCGACGACGATGTACGCCGCCCACTGATGCATGAGTTCGTGCAGCATCGGTCCGTTTCTGACGCCGTCCCGTTCCACCAGGAACAGCACACACTTCAACCTGCCGCTTGAACCGAAGGTCCCCTCCCTGTCCCCGTAGATTGGCTGGCCGATGCCGCGCACCTGATTGCTGACCGCATAGTTGATGCCCAAGAACGGATATTGTCCCTCTCCGAGTTGAAGATTGACCACGACGAATACGAAGTCGAATTCGTCTCTGAAGGTCCTGAAAAAGCCGTTCACGACCTCGAACAATCTGCGGTCCGTGACCGACGTCTCGGACCGCAGATCGACACCGGACATGGGCGCCACGTACACATTGTCTTTGTAAATCTGCGGTTCCGAGTCGACCGCAATCAGGACTTCGTCGTACAGGACCCTTACGCTTCTCGCCTGCAATGCCGGGATGTGCTCATTGACGGAAGCGTGGCTGAGAGGATTGTTCCGGAGGTCGATCTCATCACCGGCGCCCGTGAGTCCAGCGTTGCCCACCAGTGGTGAAACATCCGTGATCTCGTTATCCCCCAGATCCAGAAGATCGAGTTGCGTCAGCCCGGCCAGCGGCCACAAATTCACAATATGGTTTCCCTGCAGGCCAAGAAAGCGCAACTTCGACAATAACGCCAGTGGGGCAATGTCCGATAGGCCGCTGAACGTGAAATAAAGTACCTCCAGATTGGCGAACACGGATAGAACGGATATATCAGGAATGTTGCCCCCGTGTCCAAGGTAGAGCGTCTTCAGATTCGTAAGAGTGAGAAGCGGCGTGAAATCCGTGACATTGATTGACTGGAGATGCAAATCCTCCAGAGAAGCCAGATTGGTCAGCGCGGACAATCCCCCGGAAGCGTCGCTGATCGGATTGCTGTGGATCCATAATTGTCTGAGTCCGGTCAGGCCTGATATTGGAGAAATATCACTGATCAGGTTATAGCCGAGAGACAACCTCTGCAAATTGACCGCATGTTGAATCCCTTCCAGGTTTTCGATGCCGCGACTGCTCGCGGTTAGCGCCGTCAACGACGCCATGTCGTCCGCAAGAATCGGGGAATCCGGACCGGATTTCCCCAGCGCCTCGGCCAGGACGGACCGAAGGCTGCTGTCGGGAACAGCGATTTCGCCTGGCGCCAGGGGTCTTCCTTCGCCCGCGGGCGACCAATCGCTTCTACCTTCCGAGTTGACTGCCCTGACCTGCACCTGATACTGCGTATTCTCAAGGCCCGTGATTGTCGTTGTCGTCAGAGGACCTTCGTGCGGCCAGTCAGTGTATTCGCCGCTGTTACCTGCCCGGTACCGGACATCGTAGTCGTTGATGGGCGAACCATTGTCCCGCGGCGAGGTCCAATCCAGTTTCAGGCCGCCCGTTACGCGCGTCACCTTCGGCGATTCAGGCCTGTCGGGCGGCCCGAGTTCCTCAACGTCCTCGATCGCTATGCCAACCACGACGTTGGAACGTCGTCCGCGACGAAGCGAGGCAGACAAGGACCAGCAGACCGGCAAGACCGGCCATAAATATCGTGCGACGGTAAATGCGATTCATACGGGTCCGGTTTTTATATCGATGTTTGTGACGCACGACTTGCACGCCCCGATTGAACCGGGGCAGTCGCGAATGTTCGCATTCGGCGGCAATCTAGTTCACGGGAAACTCCCTAACGTTCCTTCCTTTCTTACCGTAGTACCTGCCAACTTCAATCCGGACACATCCCCTTCGTCCAGGTACCGCGTCTGCGCCATTACCGGGTCGATGGCGTGATCGGGAAAGAAATCTCAGAGACCGTACTAACGCCACTATAAAGAAAGACGCCGCCTCCATGAATCGCATATGCACGACGGCTGCATCGAACAAAGCGAGGAAGGAGGGGCGTATTCCGCTCGCGGGCGAACGCGGCTATCTTTCCAGCGTTACGGATTCGGCGTGTCCCACCCATTTCTCAGTGAGCGAGAAAATCACGGTTTCGTGACAGACTACAACTATGCGCTCGAAGTCTCTGTATCGATCCAGAACACGAGTGACGCGCGCGCGGACGCTTGATAGCGGCTCCCAGTCTCTCGTCTCGCCGGACGGCCATTCGCCTCCGAGCGACAGCATCTCGGCTACGGTCTTATCGACGAGTTCAAGCGAAGGTCGCCACGCGCATACCCATTCGTGTAGATCGAACTCGACGCGAAGATCGAGGTCGAGAATCCGGCTGATGACGGTGGCCGACTGGAAAGCACGTGTCATGGGAGACGAAATAACCAGTTGATAATCTTCAGCTACAAGAGATTCAGATGCTTGTTCGATCTCGCCAATGCCGGTTTGTGTCAACGGAACGATATGTACCGCCCAGCCGTCCTCCTTGTCCTTCAGATTGCCGCCGGCTGCCAGGGGCCAGTCGGGTTCGCCGTGCCGGATGAGATGGAACGTCGTCATTCGATTTATGCTCACGGTTCAGGGTTTTCTCCCCGCGATCAACAGCTTCTGGGGAAGACCCTGAAGCGGCGCGCCCTCCCATCCCTCAGCCTCATCCCCGATTTCCTCAAACCGGATCAGATCGACGCCCTGCTCAATGACGGCCCTGAGGTACTCGGAAACCGTCCAGTGAAATTCGAACTGCTTCACTTCACCGGGCGCTTCATCGAGAACATCCCTGGATGCAGTGTATTCTTGCGGGCCGTTGTCAAAATAGCTGAAACCGACTTCCAGCGACGATGCCTGATCCTTCCAGATACGCCGGAAAGGATGGTACTCGTTGATCAGAAATAACCCCTTCCGACGCAGGATCCGAATTGCCTCCCGGTAATAGGTTCGCAGGTCGCTGACCCACACCGCCACGTGGCCACCGGTGTATACGAGGTCGAAACTTGCGTCTTTCAGACAACCCAGGTCAGAGACGTCGGATTCGACGAACTCGATGGTCAGACCCAGTTCACGGGCACGCCGGTGCGCCACCGCCAGTTGTTCGACCGAAATGTCCACGGACGTAACCCGTGCGCCCATACCTGCGAATGCGAAGACTGCCAGGTTGTCGCCGCTGCCCAGCACGCAGACGTGCCGGCCGTCCGCATCGCCAATCAGGTCCATCTCTTGCGGCAGGAAGACCTGTTCGGGATCCAGGTGAGCAACTCTCCATGTGCCGCGCCGGTCGTGCATTGCAGCCCACGCATCGGCTCCAAGATTCCAGCGCGCGCGATTCGCGCGATGATACTCGTTCACTCTGGCCCTTTCTGCCATCAGCAGGGATCTACCTTCAATTCACCCTGCCGCAACGCCGGCTGTGGCAGATCCGTCGCGTTCATTGCGCGGTTCCCAGCACCTCCACGTAAGCGTCGTACAGACTTTGTATCTTCTCCACGTAATGTACAGGCTGACCGCCGCGGCAGTATCCGTAGCGCGCCCTTTCATAATAGGCCGGTTGCGAAAGCAGGCGCATTGCCTGCTCCACGTGGCCGAACCATCGGTTTGAGTCCCAACCTTTTTCGCGCGCAAGGCGGCGCGCATCCAGCAGATGGCCGTATCCGACGTTATAGGACGCCAGTGCAAAGTGAATCCGCGACTGGATCGGGATCTCCAGGTCGAATCGTCGGATCAACTGATGCATGTACTTGGCGCCGGCATGGATGCCCTCTTCCGGGTCCTCCAGGTCTTCAAAACCCAACTGCAGCCCCGTCCTGGGCATCACCTGCATCAAACCCCTCGCGCCGACCCAGCTGACCGCATTGGGATCGAATTTGGATTCCTGATACATCTGCGCGGTAATCAGGCGCCAGTCCTGACCGTATCGCCGGGCGTACTTTTTCGCAAGATCGTCGTACGGCGACAACCGTCCGCTGATTCCCACCCGCGTCGAGTCCTTTGCTCTCGCGATCCGTCGAGGGTTCTCGAAATACCGTTTCTTCATCATGTTGAAGTAGAGGCCGCCCTTTTCGCGCCGGATATACTCGTTGAGCGATCCCAGCAGGGCCGGATTCCCCTTGCGGACCGCCCAGCCAAGGGTCGTGGATTTGACGCTGAAGACGGCCTTGAGTCTCAAACCGTACGTGCGCTCCACGTCGAACAGGTTGGAGTCGGCAATTGTCAGGTCATAGAGTCCGGACTCGACCCCCGCCATGATCTCTTCGGTCTCCATGTCATCGGGAAGTTTGATTATCCGGAGGTCTTTCACGGAATCCTGTAACGCCTTCAGCGTCGTGTAGAAGGACGAACTTCCACGCACGTGAAACGTCCGGCCCGCCAAATCCCGGACTGTCTCAATCGAATCGTCGTCCTCACGCACAACGACGACTTCGTCCACTTCGTTATACGGCCTCGTAAAGTCCACTGTCGCCTGTCGCTCCGGGGTTATGGTCATGGCTGCGGCAACCACGTCTCCCTTGCCGTTGTTCAGATAGGACAGCAGTTCGGCATGGGATTTCGGGATAACGATCTCGAGGCGCAGCCCGTGTTCCGACGCGAATTTTTTTATCAGATCGTACTCGAAACCCACCTGCAGGCCCCGGTGAATGAAATAGGTCATCGCGTTGTTGCGCGTGATCATGCGCAGCCGTCCCCGCTCGATAAGGCCCGGGAGATCGTCCGTGAATTCATGCTGCCGCTCTCGAGAAAAGTGCCTGGCGAGGAGAAATTCATCCACTTTGGTCTTGAGTTCGGTATCTTCCGGACGCATCATCACCGCGATCGGGCGGTCCTTCGCCAGCACGAGCGGCGTTGTCAGATTGTCATAATAGATCGACAGTGCATGCCACAGATGCGAATCCGACAGCGTGGCTTCGTATTCCCCGCTGGCAACGCCATCCAGCAGAGCCTCGATGTTCTGGGTCTCCGGTGCGGTCCGTATTCTCAGGGACGGCACTTGCCGCTGGAGATTGACGAGCGTCTGATAGTACGAGCTCGAGCGCCGCACGCTGACTTCCACGTCCGCAAGGTCGTCGATCGTCCGCAGATGTTTGCCGCCCGTGTTGGTGACCAGGAATTCGTCCACGTACATATAGGGGACCGAAAACGCCGCTTGCTTCTGGCGTTCGGGCGTTATGGTCAGGCTGGCCACAACCACATCGCCTTCACCCTCCAGCAACTTAACCATCATCTCCGAAAAATCCCCGACCTCAACGAGTACAGGTTGCAGTTCGAGTGCCTCGGACAGCTCCCGCGCGATGTCGTAGGCTAGTGTTACCTGCTCCCCATGCCTGGGCATGTAGGAGATTGCTTCGAGAGGAACGATCGCCCTGAGTCTGCCTCGCGTAACCAACTCGGAAAGGTCGCCGGTATACCTGGACGTCAGAGACTGCGGAGATTTCTCGGATTCGCTGCAATGAAGCAGCATGCACACGACGGCCAGACCGATGGGAAAGCTTGCGCGGATTCGCCGCAACATAGAGATCTCCCGGTTCCTGTTTTTCGTTACTTTCCGGACTCGTTCTTTAACGTCCCGGCAAACCCGGAAGTTTCCAATTGCGCGGCCGAATCCCTGCAACTGGTTTTCCTCTCAAAAATCGCATCCCGAGGGAGTCCCGTCGGGAACCGTTGCATTTTGCGACGCTCGACTCCGAATCCGCATTCAGGGTACCGCAATAGAACCCATAGTATCTGTGCTGTCGTGATCCCGGATCCCTGGAAGAACGCCGACGCGAACATCAGTCGTCCGGCTTCTGTCCGATGTACAGAATGTGCCTGGACGAAGCGACGATGCTCTGTTCCTCGCTGACTTCGAACAGCAGATTCCGCCAGAGTTCCCGCTGCTTGCCCTTGAGGATGTTATAGCTCTCATCGTCCGAAGCAATCGCGGGCTCCACCCCGGCAATATTCAGCGTCCGGAACCCCGCGCGTTCATGCATGGGGGCGACTTCCTCATAGCGGACGAAATACCCTCGGAAGCCGCCGCGCGGCGCATCGAGGGGGCGATGGCCGTTCCTGACCACGGACCGGACCTCTTCCTGATTCTCAATCCACTCCGGTGTCTTCCTGATCAGGTCTCCCATAATGCCGAACCTGGAAATCATCGTCGAGAAGACCACGCCCCCGGGTTTCAGGCGCTCGAAGGTGGATTTCAGAGCCGTCGTCCGATCGGTTTCAGCCACCAGATGGTACAGCGGCCCCATCAGGAGCACGGCGTCGAACCCTTCGTGCGGAATCCCGTCCAGGGTGCGCGCATCTCCGGTACGGAAATCGGTTCGCTCGGCAAGACCCAGCGCCTCCGCCTTCGCCCTGCACCGGGCGACGAACCCGTCGGCGATGTCCACAGAGGTAATCCGGTAGCCCCGTTTTGCCAGTGGAAGGGTATAAAACCCCGTGCCGAAGCCGACTTCCAGAAGCTTCCCGCGGGAAGGGAGGTAATAGTCCAGGTATCGCCACGTCAAATCCGCTTCCAGCTGATGGCGGGTGAGCCGGTCATCCTCGGCGTCCCAGCCGGCATTGTAAAACTCGCGTATGTCGGTTAAATCATCCATAGATTCGTGTTGTTTCTCATTATTGTCGCCCGCGAATTGCCAATTCGCGGTACCGGATCATGAGCCAATACGTAGCCACGACGTACCTCGAGTTGCCTATTCGCGATACCTGGTCATGCACCGCCACAGATCGGCGCCGGGCACCGGGCGGTGGTGGTGATCCGAAGCTTGTTTCGGCACGGGTTCATCTGATTGTTCCGATCAAGGCTTGTCGTACATGGACAGGTCGTCCCAGTCCTCTCGCATCCGCGGTCGTGCCAGCGCCGCATCGGGACGCCAGTTCTCCCACCCCTCCGCATACAGCCCGCCGGGACCCTCTATTTCGTCAACGGCGCGTTTACCTTCGTTCAACACCGCCCTGCCCGCTTCCGGTGTCATCCGTCCCTGGCTGACCGCGAGATCGAGTTCATCCCGATCCTTCCATTTCCAGCTTCGGTCCGGATCGACAATAACGTCCAGCTGATGATCTCTGAAATCGAAGCCCAGCCGCGTGCGTGTCAGCCTGCTCTGAAGGTTGACATACCAGCCCTGAAATACGCCATCGGCAGACCACCGCACCCACGTTGCGCGGTTTTCGCCCGGCCGGACAACTATCAGAAGCTCCGCCCACCGCCAGACCGAATCCGCCAGTGTCCAGGACCGGTTCACCCAATCTCTCGGCCCGTCCGGAGGATCGAGACACAACACGGGCTTTTTGGCTGGCGTCCCCACCGGAAGCCACTGCACAATCCGGGCATCGGAATCCTCGACCACGGTGACGGGTTTAACGTCGATGATCCGGCCTTTCTCGTCGAGCTCTCGGTAAAGGATCGCGTCTCCGCAACGGAACCTGGCGCTCACTGGATCGCTCCCTCTCGATAGAACGGACTCCGCCGCTTCTCTAAATGACCGAAACGACGACGGTTCAATCCGAATAGGCCGCTGCGGCGTTGGCCGGGTCTCCCGATTCCAGATTTGCGTTTTCGACGAACCATTGCGTGTTCGCGTACAGCGCCATAACCGACTTGTGAGTGAGAAACCCTTCTCGTCGGTAGAAATCCTGCTGTCCGTGGACACACGCAAGGATCACCCTGGGAACGGCGAGTTTCCGGAGGATCGATCTCAAGATCGCCCTGCCGACACCCTGGCGCTGATATTCCGGCGCAACGACAAGCTCGCAGACGGTCGCAGGCGCCTCGTCGTCCGAAATCGTCCGTCCGCCGCCAACCAGCGCTGCTCCGCTGAAGGCAAAACAGCTGACTTCGCTGTCGGCGTACGCGCGACGTAGTTTCCCCGGATCCAGCTTTCCCAGAGGGGCCCGCTTGTAGACTTCAGCGAGGTCCTTCCAATTGACGCCCTTTGCATCCTCCTGATAGACGATCTCATACGTCGACATGTTTCCCCCAATTGAATTGAAGCGTTCTGCGCGTGAAACGCGTAACCTGTTTATGTCGGCGAATTATCAATGTGGGTTGTGTACAGACCGGTCGTTCCGGTCGGTGAGTTTGTTGTGTACGTCAGACGCGGCCACTGGCGTCCCGCACCACACCCCGACCGGTTCCCTGCTTCAGTTCATTCAGAAACCGCGCCACGTCGCCCCGCGACCTCAAGATCACAACGTTCTTAGTGTTTGTAACCCGTTCCAGGTCATCCAGAATCCCCGGAAGCCGTGTCCTGTTGTAGTTCCAGATCCAATCGAGGAATTCCAGATCGGGCAACTGCTCCCGGCAGCCGGGGTTCAAGTCCGGCCGGCTGCGGCCCAGATGCCTGACCGCCCGCTTGAATACCTGAAAGAGACAGGTGAACCGTGACAGCGCCAGCAGGACCACCGTGTCGCTTGCCGCTATCCTCTGTTTCATCGTACTTCCGTAGTTTCCGTCCAGAATCCAGGTCTCGCGCTCGAGGAGCTCCCCGTGTTGGCGCCGCCAGACGTCCCTGGGGGGCTTTTCCCAGTTCGGCCTCCAATGTACGGCGTCGAGATGGACGACCGGCAGGTCCAGCAGAGTTCCGAGCTTGACCGCCAGTGTGGACTTTCCCGAACCCCCGCAACCGATGATGCAGACCTTTCGCATTATCGATTTGCCGTTTTCTGTCTTGGTTTCTGGCCGCATGTTTTCCTGGTTCATCTCCCGCCGGATAAGGGAGTCCTCATTCAGACCCCTGAATCCGGCCCGTATCAGCGATGTGGATGTTTTCTCCCTGTTCTGAGTCGAAGCATCGGCATAGACGATGGGTGTGGTGATTCGACAAATTGGATCCCCCTTTCGGTTCTCATTCCCACGCATGGAATGAGTGATATAAATGCTTGTTAAAACATAATCTGGGGGAGTAATTCGGTTTGTGTTCAATTAACGAAAAGCAACGAATCCAGATGTATTGCACTTCCTGCATATCATTCGTATCTACCATTCCTGCCTCCTGGGCTTTGGCAGAGGACATTATCGGAACGGTGATACTTTCGTCCATCTCCGTCACGTCGCACACGCGTCTCACGCCAGGCCAGTACGATCCGAAATACGTTGTTCGATGACTTCGATTGACTCGCCGGTGACGTCCTCGATGTGGCGGTCGAGATGATCGTCGTCGAAATGCGATCTCAAGAATATTTGCCTCACGCTCTGCATTCCATGGTTGTCCAACAGGTATGCAATAAACTCCGCACCAATGCTATACATCGGATTGCCGGCCACCTGCGTCGCCCAGAAGGAATCGTTCCGACAGATTCGACGCAAGAAACCGGGCGTAGACGCGCCGGCGAACTCTTGCCATGCCGATGTAAGTCTTTCAAGCCTTTCCGCTGCATCCTTCGCCAGAAGACACTCAAAATAGGTTGCGACGCCTTCATTCAGCAGCGAAGGCGCCTCCCCGACGTCGACCGACCACACATGGTGGATCATTTCGTGGGTCACGTGATCGAAGACTTGCGGATTATTCCACGTCATGTTAAGTGCGACAAGATGTACCCCGGTGGCGTTGGCCGTGCCGTAGAACATATGAGGTGTATCCTTTTTGACGAGTCCGGCCGTTCTGAGCACCTCGGAAGAGTAAATCCAGACGTTGACCCGTGCCTGGCGTTCCTTGTCCTTGATGGATTCTGCTTCCATCTGCAATTTGGTTCGTATGCGACCAAGGAGACGATCCGCGTGTTCAATGAGCCATTTCAAATCTTCAGTATTCGGGTCCGGCAGTGCAAGGTCGATTAGAAACACGATTTGTTCTGTCTCCTCGATCCGCCAATGATGCGCAGTTCGGTATGCGCGCATGTCTATGTTTTCCATATCGAACTCTCGCAGGTTCTACGCACCCAGCAGCGCCCAATCAGGGCCAGGCATCACGTCCAGATCAGATCCGAAACGACCGGATAGTGGTCGCTGGGGTAGAGCGAACCCTGGTGGCTTCGGACAATCTCGGACTTCTCCACGTCGACCTGCAGACCGGGATAGCGAAACAGGACCCAGTCCAGGCGCCAGGAAAGATGATGGAGCATCGGGTCGTATGCCGTTCCTGCGTAACCGTGATAGGTATTCGACGCCGCTCCGTCGCGAAGTCCGGCACGCTAGAACGCATCTTCGAAGCCTGCCCCGAGCAGGATTCGGTGTACTGCGTCGGTAATCGTGCTGCCGGCTGCGGCGGCGTCCTCCATCTCGGGCGTCCAAGGATTGCAGTTGAAGTCGCCTGTCAAGAGTTGGAGTTCTCTGTCTCTTGCAGCATCGGAGATCCACCGGTTCACCAGAAATGCGCCACCGGTCCGGGCCCGTTCGCTGATGTGATCCAGATGGGTATTGACGTGGAGGAGATCCAGGCCTTTCGCGAGGTCGTGAAAACGGACCCAGGTTGCGGTGCGGACGCAGGCGGAATCCCAGGACCTTGAGTAGCACTTCGGCGTGGTGCTGAGCCAGAATCCGCCCCTCGAGCGCGGCTGAAGTCGCTCACGCCGCCAGAAGACCGGGTTGAAGAGGTGGGGTGGATCGTTCGCGTGCGGGCCCTGGAAGCTGTCGTACGCCGTCAGCGTTTCGCCGAACGTGTCGAAATTCGGCCACTGCGTTTCCTGGAAGCCGATCAGGTCCGGCGAGGCGTCTTCGATCACGTCGCAGACCAGCTGCGAGCGGCCGGAACCTAACCATGCGTTCTCCGGCTCATGTTCGTCGCAACCGCCGGCGAGGTTGAAGCTCATCACGCGAAGTCCGGACATTCCTGAGTCCTTTAATGCAAGTTTCGTGCCGATATCGGATAGGGCAATAGAAAACCCACGGTCTATCGACCGCGGATGTGCGGACGCACTTCCCGGTCCAGCCGTTCCGAGAGCACGTCCTCGGCGACTTCCAGCTCGAAGTTTGTCTGAATGTTCATCCAGAATCGGGGGGACGTGTAGAAATACCGGGCGAGTCTCAGCGCCGTATCCGCGGTTATGCCGCGTTTGCCGAGGACGATCTCGTTTATGCGACGCGGCGGCACCCCAATGGACAGCGCCAGTTGGTTCTGGCTGAGATCCATAGGCTCGAGAAACTGTTCCTGCAATATTCTCCCGGGATGAACGGGAACCGTTTCTCCAGCGGACATAGCCGTTTTCTCCAGAGCGATCGATTGCGACGCCACAGGCGGCGCCGGAATTCCCGATTTTCGCAGGATCGCACAATATACATATAATATAACGTTTTCCGTTAAATGACAAGTACTAAATTTGATCCGTTAAATAAAATACGTTAAATGGTTTCCATTAAATGAATATCATTTAACGCATTATCTTAAATGTATACCATTTAACTATATACGTTAAACGGATTTCGTTATAAACAATGCAGACGCGATGCAAGGCGAAATACAGACAACGCTGCCCGTGGTCAGAAAACAAGCTTTCAGCCGTCAGTCAAGATCAAGAACAAAACCAAATTCAGAATCCCCTTTCCCTAAATTCCCTGCCTACGGCGTGTTCCTTAAGAACGGGAAGACGTGAGACGGAAGAGGGTAGAGATCACATGCCGCGTAAGGTTTCTTCTCATGCCGCAGGCAAGTCGGACGAACAGATCGGCAAGGGTTTCTTCTACCGCCTCCCCGCCTTTCTTCCTTCCTCCTTCTTCTTTCTTCCTTCTTCCCTCTTACCGCCTTTCGGTCAGCCGCAGCATGTTCGTATCGCCCCGACGGAACTCGAATGGAACCGGCACCACCTCAATTTCTACGCATTCTTGCATGGTGCGGATCGTACCGTCCAGATGCCTCGAACGATTACCCGCCATGTCCAACAACGGATACACCCGGACCTCGCGCCCAATCCGAAGCAGTTCCCGCAGATACGATATGTGAGTCTCGGTATCGAACTCCGCGGAGTAGAGAAACAGCAGGTGGGAACAGAGGACAAGATCGAAGGATTTGGCTCGGAAGGGCAAGTCTGGAAGATGCCCGGCAACGTAACTGCCGCTTGCGGCGGCCGAGCGGAAGTCGCCCAGAAAGGTTGAGAGGACGTCGCGGCGCAGCCTGACGACCGATTCGGGGCTTTCGTAGTGGTCCCAGATAAACCGTGCGTACGCTTCTCGCGCGCCCTTGAGCATTCTCGCGGACGTGGATTCGAAATCCTCCTCGATATTGCGGCCGGAAAACCTGTACACGGGATCGACGGCGACGACGAATCGCCCGGTTCCGCCCCATTCGGCCGCGAACGACGACGGTCCTCCACCGCAGTCCAGCACTCGCGCGGACGAGGGGACGCCGGACAATGCGAAGAACGCCTCGTATTCGGCCGCGCTCCGCCCCCAGGCGGGAACGGCTCCACCAAAATCAAATTCGTTTGGCATGTAAATCTGGACCCAATAAGATCGAGACGATTCTCAACTCACAGCAAGACACAGCTATCAGCCTTCAGCCGTCAGCTAAAGACGAAAAGCAGGATCAAGTTCCACCGCGCTCCACCGCCCGGACCTCTCTCACCGGCCCTCTGAGAAGAAGCTATCAGCTATTAGCGGTCAGCCAAAAGCGAGAAGGAAGGCCTAAATTCAAAATCCACTTTCTCCCCAAATTCCCTGCCTACGGCGTGTTCCTTTTGAAGCGACCAAAAGGAACCAAAAGTCGCCGCTGGGCGCGGGGCCTGCCAAATGCATGGCGCGAATACCCATACAGGACTCACCTGATACGTTGGCCTGCCAACGCCGGAGGATTTCGTAAGTTCGAGCGAGACGGAACAACGCGCCCTGCTCCGAAAGTGCTCTGGAGTGGCATCGCGTTAGACAAACAAAAGCCTGACCGAGGGCGAGCGATATCGCCTTGCGAAATCTATCGACGATTTGCGCGCTACAGCGTATGCGATCCATGCGTCGCGCCTGGTCAGGGCGGCAGGGGCTTTTCCGCGCAATTCCGTCCCGCAAGATAGCCCGGAACTGCCTGCACTGGACGCAGGGCAACGGCTTTCGTTCTTTCCTCTGGGGTTATTCGCGGAAAAGCAGCCCCGCGGCGTTTGAGCGGCGCCGTTCTTTTTGGCCCTTTTTCTTTGGCGAGAGACCGTGTAAAAAGCCAAAACTTGGCGAGATGACATACAATATATTGATTAGAAAAAATTAAAGTCCCATATATGGTATCCGTTAGAGTAATTAACGGAGTTTTTACACACTCTGGCGAGAAAGAAAAAGGGCATAAATAAAATAAAAATAATGGTTTGTATTAAAATATGGAGGCCGGTCGCAGGCAAAAACCCGTCGTTTGCCTATCTATTCAGAATTCCCTGCCTGCGGCGTGTTCCTTGAAAACGGTAGACGGGAGAGATAACCTGCCTGGTGAGGATTCTTCTCGTGCCGCAGGCAAGGAGGAATAAAATATCGGGCAACGATTTCCTCTACCGTCTCACCTCTACCGTCTCCCCGCATCTCTTCCACCCGCTACCCTCTCACGGCCTGTTTTGATGACCTCTTCGATAAACCCGGCTTTACCGGTCTGATACGACGACCGGTCCTTTGGAAATCGATTCGCCAGGTCCCGTTTCAGCCTGCTGTAGTCTTCCGCAAGACTTTGGTTCGATCTCAGGCAATCCCGGAAAAGGATCATATCTTTCCAATCGGTGCTGGTTTTTTCGAACATATGTATCTGATGCGTGCGGGGATTACCCTTGCCGAAATAGTGCCTCCGAGGAATGCCGTTTTCTCCCCTGAACTCGTACCCGATCCCGGCAAGCGGCCCTATGCAGATCGACGCTTCGTCAAAGTCCTCGACGGCGACCGCAACGTCCAGCTTTGGCTTCGCGCACATCCCCGGGATGGACGTGCTGCCGACATGCTGGATATCCTCCACGTAAGCACCAATCGCTTCTTCGATATTCTGCTTCTCCAATTCGAACAGGACGTTCCATTCGTCCCGATAGGGCGAAACCGACACATCTCCACCCTTCAATCCGAGCAACCGTCCCTCGCTGAACAGTTCCGGTATCCGTTCACGGGTCAGAAAGGTCCGCAGTTCCGGATCCACCCTGGGTATGGAGTCGATTGAGACCCACGAGAATGCAAAAACAACGCCGGATTCCGGGCCCACCGTTCCAATATGCTCCCATTCGTCCGGCAAGTCAGAATCGGCCCTGAACAGGTAGTCCGTCCGTTCCACGTCTGACTGGATGTAGGGTTTGAAGTACCGTGTTGTCCCGATTTTCCGGATAAACCGCAGTTCTTCGATCCCCGACTCTTCGAGGGTTTCGCGGTGCGCGGCCTGAAGCGGCGATTCATCGCCTTCCAGGTTCCCACCCGGAAGTCGATAGTATTCGTACCCGACGGATTTGAGCTCGAGGACCAGCAGTTCGCATCGCTCATCCGCACTATACCTTATGATGTACGCAAATGCCTTATGGACAAGAGACCTGGTCATGGGTTTACAGTACCCGGCATGTTGATGGGCGGCGCAATGGTCTGCTCGCGCCCTGACCGATACCATTATACGCCAATCGCCGATCGGATGGCTGCCAGAGTTTCGGCGGGCGTCTGATTGCTGTTGTCGATTACTGTTCCGATACCGGGATCGACATGGGGCATTCGATATTGTTCCCTGACGCGGGTCCGTTCCCGCTCCGAGAGCCGCCGCCCGCCGCGATCTGACGTGGCGACTTCAAGGGACGGACGGAGCGTATACCCGTGTATGGAAACGCCGGCGTCCGCGGCTTCACGTTCGAAGACCGCGTAGTCGCGATGTGAAATCGGCCACGTGACCACCACGTTGAACCCGCGCGAAAGCCAGGCCCCCGCCAAAGTTGCCGCATCCTCGAGACAGTATGGACACGCTTCCGCCAGGCTCAGACAGTCGGCGAAGTGCCGCAGTTCATCAACTTCGATGTGCACGGTTGCGGGCAGATTTTCCGCCAGAAGACTGCCTACGGTCGACTTGCCTGAATTGATCGAACCGTTGATATAAATCAGCGTTGGCATGGTGCGCGACCGTCAATCAATGAGTCCCCAGATCCGCTTGCGCTCCGCGGTCCAGTCGGGCCATTCGGGATGCACGTGTTTGAGCGCAGCCAGGTCTCGCCTGCGCCCGCCGGCGGGATAGTAGTTCCAGCCCATCGCGCGGCGCGGCCCGGCGGCCGTCTTGAGGCCTGTGGCGTGCCAGCATGACGGGGTCCACACCAGCGTCCATCGGGGGTCGAGGATAACCTCCACTTCGTGCGGGTGGCGGGCGAAGAACTGACCGGGCATTTCGTCGTGCGTCCCGGTGGCCAGTTCGAGCTGCAGAAGTTCGGCCGTGACCTCCTCCGGGGGGCGGTGCTGGCTGCCGGGCAGCACCCGGAGCGGACCGTTGCTGGCGTCGTGGCGGTCGAGGGCGGTACGAAAGGACACCTGCCGGACTTCCGGACCGCCGTCCACGTGCCACGCTACCTGGCGCCTTTCGCCCCGTTGCACCTTCGAAGCGTCGCCGATGCCGCAGGCCCCCACATGCACCTTCTCAACGCCCAGAATCCGCCGCGCCGCATCCACGAGGTCGTGCCGCTCCACCATTTGCAGCACCGGTTCGCCGATCATCAGGAAGAGACACGCCAACCGGTTGCAGCCCGCCGGGAACTCCGTGCGCTCCCATTCCGGTTCCACTTCCTGCTGCCTGCTGTCGACTTTCCGCACACCCTGCGCCCCCAAAGGGTTCGGGATGAGGAAGAACCCGTTTCGCTCGAAGTGCGCCAACTGGTCGTCGCTGATCTCCAGGCGATTCTCCATGACTCAAGCCCTCGCTACGGTTAATTCTGCCAGTTTGTCCTCATCGAGTTCCACGCCCAGGCCAGAGCCCTCGAGCGGTGTCAGATAGCTGCCTTCTGCCCTCACGCGTTCCCTGGCCGGCGACGCCATATAAAGCAGCGGACCCATCGGGTCGCACGGCAACCGGACCTGCGGTGAGGTGATGCCCACGGCAATCTGGGCGCTCATGCCCAGCGTGGACTCCTGGTCGGTGCCGATGAGGCAGGGCAGGCCCGCCGCCTCCCCCACCGCCAGGATACGCTTGACGTGGGTGGGGCCGCCGGACACGCAGGCCACGTTAAACGCCGTGCATGCGCCGCTTTCGGCCGCCTCCCACGCCTGCTGCAGGGAGCCGATATGCCAGGTCACGGGCAGATCGACGCGTTTGGCGAACTGCGCACTGGAACGCATGTCATATGTCGGCTGCTCGAAGTGATACGGGTCGTGACGCCGCAGTCTGTCGCCGTAGCGGAGCGCCTCCACCCAGTCGCTGAAGCGTCTGGAGAAGTCGATTGACTTGAGCCGGATGAGGTCGCCGTGCCTGGACTTCATCTCGGTGAGGAAGCGGTCGTCGAGGTCCACGTCGCCGGAGACGTAGTAGCGGAACAGATGGTGACCCAGGTCCACCAGGCGCTGCAGGTAGGATCCGGCGCGTTCGAAGTCCTCCAGCACCTGAAATCCGAAGATCGGGTAGCAGCAGTAAAGCGTGTCGCGCACCTTGCCGCCGAGCATCTGGTACACGGGTACGCCCTGTACCTTACCGTTGAGATCGTAGAGCGCCAGATCGACGGCGCTGGCCACGTGCGGATCGGAGACCGTGCTGTTCCAGCTCCGGGCGCGGGCGAAGTCGTTGATCTCGACGATGCGACGGGCGTCGCGACCCTTCAACTGCTCGTTCAGCTGCCGCGCCAGGGCCGGCACGTCGGCGCACCGGCTGTCCGACGCTTCACCGAGGCCGATCGGACCGTCGTCCACATGGACCTTGATCAACACGTGTCCGGATATTTGGCCGTAGTAGCGCGGGGTCTCGATCTGGATGACTTCGATACGGTCGATTTTCACGAGCTTCTCCCGGCCGCGCGCAGAACCGGTTCATTCACAAAGCGAAAACTTACATGGATGGACAGGATGGGCAGGATAAGAACCTACCAGGATTAAGCAGGATTAAAAGGATCAGGCAGGATTACAAGCAAAAAACAGGATCAAATCGACCGATATTTGCAGGATCAAAAACCAGGCGCAAGATCATAACCTGGTGATGTTCAGCCGCGGCCAAACAAGCGCAAATTCACAAACGACGGATTGACCGTCCAATGACTCCCCCAGGAGGGGGAGTCACAGAAGCCGAACCTTACGTGACAAGGTAGGTTTTTTACGCCGAATCACCAAGCGGGAACGTCAACCTCCTTTGGAACCGGAAACCATCGTCGGGGACCATATACACCAACCGGTCGCACAGGAAGGAGCCGACAGGCGCCGTATCCTGGAGCCGCGCACAGAGTTGAAGGCTCTCTTCAATGGAGATGAACTCGGAGACCGTCATATGCGGCGCAATGTCGCGTCGGCGATGGGCTTCGTCCGCAAAGCCCGACGTGCCGTGAAGTATATGCTTCAGGCGTTCGATGGGTTCCCGCGGCGCAATGCGATACGCGACACCCGGGCGCCGCGTGGAGGCATACAATCTGTCAAAGCAAAGCTTGAACGGCAGGACGTCGGAAAGGACGCCGCGGATTTCGCCGGCAAGCGCGGGACTCATTTCACGGCTGAGTGGATCGGACAAAGAGATGTGCGCCGGACACCACGCCGCAGAGCGGGGATCGTACCTGGTCCGGAGGTGATCAACCGCCCGCGACACGTCGGGTGGCGGCAGGATCAGGATCACTCCCAGCCGGTAGCCACGCTGCCAGTCTTCCCACTTCGATGTATCCGTTGCATACGTGATCACAATGAACTCCTGACCGTCGGCGGCGCAGGTGCGTTTCGATGGCGGCCGACTCGCAGCGCGCCGTCACTTTCCTCCGCCCAACCGGTCACCTCCTTCGAGGAATCGGCCATCGGGCGATGGCACAGCATGCTTCACTAGACTCCCACAAGAGTTGTCTCATTCCTATTGATATGCTCCGCCTGGAAATCTGAGCGCCAGCCGTTTATTTCGCGACTTTCGCAGTAAATCGAATCCGTGTTTAGACAGCAAGGATTGAAGATATTCAAGAACGCCAGTCCAGAATCGTCTTTTCCAAATAATCTTGAACAGCAGTGATATTCTGGTTAAATTTGCGAGGAGGTTATTTCCAGGAAAGAGGTTTGGACAACTGGAAACAGAAAGTGATTTGAGCGACTGATGGTTTTGCTGTTTGTCGGCGCATTGGGAAGTTGGCTGTATTCGGGGAACACTGAGCTTGTCAAAGCGCTGGAATCCATCGTTGTCTTTTCGGTAACCGGTGCATTTGTTATTCTTGCAGGAGGCGAAGCCATGTTAGGCGTCCTGGCGGAAATACGACGTCAGCAGCTTGAAAAAGGGCGAGAGGAGGGAAGAAAAGAAGTGCTCCAATGGATTAGAGAACAGGAGGAAGCAGGGGTGCAGTTTAAGGAACCTCCTCCATATTCTCCTGAAAGTAAATGACCCAATTTTCTCAATGCGGTCCCTGCTAAAAGCCTCCACGTGATGCCGGAGGCTTTTCCTTTGGGGATCACAATCACTGCTGTCCGAGAACTGTGGGATTCTCAGGGAGGAGGTCCGTAGAGTGCCTTCAATTCGCGATTTTACGCGGGCTTGACCCGAATAACGAATACCAGGTTGCCGTCGGTGATCCATATCCTCCTGTCGGATAAACTTCAGAGGCGTTGGGACTGTTGAAGGATGGACGAATGCGCATTGCTACGGCTCTTTTTTATTCAGCTGTTACACACGAAGCCGCGATCAAGGACCTGCTAATAGACATAAAAACAATGCCGACTCACCGCATTTTCAAACCTGTTGCCCTCTTGTTCCCGTAGCTTTTTCCATACAGCAATAGTACCTAAATTATCCTCCATGGCCCGATGTGTCTGTAATTTACGATAACCGCACCAGTCCATCGCATTCTGCAATCTATATGTATTATTTACATATTTTTGAAGGCCGCGAATCTCACGATACAGTTCCATTACGCACACAAACAGATCTGCAGCCGCCACGACGTGCGAAGGAAGAAATTGCAGTTCAAATTCCGCGTTGTAAACCGCCACGACTCTATCGCGAATCGCGGCCCTTATTGCAGGAACCTGATCTTCAAATGTCGAAGAATGCGCGACCGTCTGTGGGCTTATTCCATGTATCCCTTGAGCCTCCGGCCAGGATTCAGTATAGACCGGTTTGATATATTCATTCATAATTTCACGGCCACCGTAGTCAGCTATCGCAATCTCCACAATTTCATCGTCTTCATAAAGACCTGTGGTTTCAATATCAAGAAATACGGGTCTGCTGATGTCCACGACCTTTCCATCGTGTCGCTCCAGCATACTCCCCTCCAGTTGAGCAGTGTGCTCTTGACGCATGTAAATTCAAACTATCAGCGCAGACGACGAAAATCAACAAAAACCCCCGACCTTTTCACATGGTCGGGGATCTTTTTCGCCGCGATTTCCAAACTTGAGTCCACTCCGAAAAGTCGAGTTTGCTTATTGCAAAAAAAGTACTAAATTCCAAGTGTGAACAGGATGCAGAAGGATCATGTTAGAGAACGGGAGACAGGAGAGATGTTTAAGCGAAGCGCGTCGCGCAGTCAACCGGATTTGTTTT
>JAAXHE010000104.1:7410-28908 GCA_012271065.1 Candidatus Latescibacterota bacterium | reverse complement strand
AATAACTCGCTTAATTAGAGACTAGATATAGTCTTCCGCGCGGTCCCGCGGGACGAAACCGAGGACCTCCCTGGCGTGGTTCATGTCCACCCAGCAATACCTGTTGTTGGAGATGCTGTAGAAGATATCGAAACGGAGGTCGTCAGGCGCGACGATACAGTCTTCGGTGATCTTCACGACGTCGCGCTGGCTGCACCACACCGCGGAGAGTTCGGGACTGGCCGGTCGGTCTTCGGCGTTTACCGCCCCGATCCGCAGAGAGATGCACGAGAGCCCGTGTGCGTCTGAGTAGAATCGGCAAAGGGCTTCACCCCAGACCTTGCTGGCGGAATAGGGTTCCGTGGGCCAGGTCGGGTGTTTGTGCGTGACAATGGGGATGGGGTCGGGAATATCGTCGTACCGGCATTCCTGGATGGCCTTGTAGGGTTCTTCGGTCTGATATCCCCAGTTGGTCATGATGGAACTGGCGTAGATGATCCGCCTGACGACCGCGAGGCGGCAGGCTTCGAAGACGTTATAGGCCCCGATTACGTTGCTGTTCAAAATGTCTTCCCAGCCGGCTTCGGGCCGCGGATCGGCGGCCATCTGAACGACTGTGTCCATGCCGTCGACGGCGTTCCGCACGGCGTCCAGGTCGGAGAGATCCGCGAGGTGAAATTTGTCGTCCGGGATGTTGAGCATGCGACCGCCGGGCGCCCGGTCCGAAGAAAAGCGCCTGCGCGCGAGCGCGTACGTGTCGTATTCGTCGGGCGACTGAACCAGGTGCTCGTAAATGGCGCCCGGGATCAGCCCGTATACGCCCGTGACGAGAACTTTTCGGGGGGGCATGTCACCTCCATGGAGGGATGTGTTCGCGATAAGGCCTGGACGGATCGAATATCAGAAGACATTTAATAAAGCAATATGTAATAACTACTTGCTCAGATCATTCGAGAAAGCGCGACGCTTGCGGTCGTCCCCGCGGTTCCCCGACGAATGGCGAATCAAGTTAACGCAACCGTGTGAATTAGGAAAGAGAAAACGCGACTGCTCGCCTCATCCGCCGGGCCGGTGGAATCAGCTGAATTCCATTGGTTTTCGGCTTTCACTCGTCTGCAGAAACCGGCTTTTCGACTTGGCGTGGGGTACGTAACGGCAGCCCGCGGGCCGTAGAGGTGAGGGAGGGGTTTAATTTCGTTGACACACGGCGCGACGCGTCTATATTAAACCAGTACGGTTTGCAGGAGGCGCCTTCCCGCAGCGTTTCGGATCAGATACTCCCGTCTGGTGCATGAAACGCCCACGGCGACTCCGGGATTCACCCTCGACCCGCAATCCGAGTTCCTTCCTCCCCCGGTTTTCACCCCATACTTGTCTTTCCATCCGTACCCCGGAGTATACCAGAATAATGAGATACAGGCGAATTGTGCTTAAGTTGAGCGGCGCGGCCGTCGCCGGTGACCGGGAATTCGGTTTTGACCCGATTGCGCTGGAGTACATCGCCGATGAAATCCTGGCTGTCCACAGGCTGGGCGTCGGCGTCGGCGTGGTTATCGGCGGCGGGAACATCTTCAGAGGGATGCTCGGCGCGCAGTGGGGCATCGAAGAGTCCGAAGCCCACAACATCGGTATGCTCGGAACGATCGTCAACAGCCTGATGTTGCGCGGCGTGATGACCGCCCGGAGCGACGCCGAAGTGCGCGTGATGACGGCGATTCCGATCAACGCGGTCGCCGAACCGTTTATCCGCCTGCGCGCCATCCACCACATCGAAAAGGGCTATATCGTCATCTTCGCCGGCGGTATCGGCAATCCCTACGTCACAACGGACTATCCCGGTGTCCAAAGGGCCCTTGAGATCCGGTCGGATGCCATTCTTTTCGCGAAACACAAGACAGCCGGCGTATATACCGACGACCCGAACAGGAGACCCGATGCGCGACTGTACCGCAGCGTCGGCTACGATACCGTGGTGCGGGAAAACCTGGGCGCGCTGGACCAGTCCGCGGTGATTCTGGCCAGGGACAACCGGCTTCCCATCCATGTATTCGATTTCGACACACGCGGGACCATGCGGCGAATTCTCGAGGGCGAGGATCTGGGCACGGTGATCGCGCATGGCGCCGACGACGAGTTGGAATAGGTACAGTGTACAAAGACACCAACGCGGGGGTTCCGTTCAGATGAAAGTGTTGATTGTGGGTAAGGGGGGGCGCGAGCACGCGTTCGCGTGGAAGATCTCCCGGAGTCCGAGGGTGAGCCGTATCTATGCCGCTCCCGGAAATCCGGGAATGGCGGGACATGCCACTTGCGTGGATATCGGCGTCGACGACCTGGACGGACTCGTGGCGTTCGCGCGGCGGGAACGCATCGACCTGACCGTGGTCGGCCCCGAAGACCCGCTTGCAAACGGGCTTGCGGACCGGTTTGAGGCGTTGGGGCTTCGGGTGTTTGGCCCCTCGCAAGAAGCGGCACAGATCGAGGCCGACAAGGACTTTGCGCTCCGTCTGATGCACAAACATGGTATTCCCACGGGCGAGTATCGTACGTTTACGGACCCGGACGAAGCGCGGGGGTTCGTGCGGGACTGGGGAGCGCCGGTAGTACTGAAAGCCTCGGGTCTGGCCGCCGGAAAGGGTGCGCTGGTGTGCCATACGGTGGATGAGGCGCTGCGTGCCGTGGACCGGGTACTCGTCGACCGGGAGTTCGGCGACGCCGGTGAAAAGCTGGTGCTGATGGAGTATCTGGAGGGAGAGGAAGCGTCGATTACAGGGTTTACCGACGGGAAACACGTGGTGTGCGTCGTCCCGTCCCAGGACCACAAAACCATCGGCGAGGGCGATACCGGCCCCAATACCGGGGGCATGGGCGCCTACGCACCGGCCCCCGTGGTGACGCCGCAGATGCAGAAGGTCATACTGGAACGCGTGATGCTGCCCACGGTTAATGCGCTCGCGGCGGAAGGGCGGCCGTACAAGGGGATCCTCTATGGTGGCTTGATTATGACCGAAAGCGGGCCCCGCGTTATCGAATTCAACTGCCGACTGGGCGACCCGGAGGCGCAGGTGGTGCTGCCGTTGCTGAAGACCGATCTTGTGGACATTATGGAAGCCGTGTCCGAAGGCACCCTCAAAGACCTGGAAATCGAGCTGGACGATCGGGCCGCAACCTGCGTGGTTCTGGCTTCCGGAGGGTATCCGGGCGCGCATCAAACCGGATTTGCGATTTCCGGGCTGGGCGAGGCGGAAACCGGGGACGACGTGCTGGTGTTTCACGCGGGCACGGCGCGGCGTGGAGGTTCAACTGTTACCGACGGCGGCAGGGTACTGGGGGTAACGGCCGTTGGTGCGGATATCAGGGCTTCCGTCAATCTTGCATACGAGGCGATCGGAAAGATTCAATTCGAAAATGCGTATTTCCGGAAGGACATCGCACACCGCGCGCTGGAGCGCTATGAAGTGTGAGATCCCCGGGCCGGTGTTTCGGCGGGTGACGGATCATGGAAACGCACGCTGACGAACAGATCCGGAGGTATCGTGCGGCTGTGACGGAGGCCGTGCTGGATGCGGACACGTTCCTCCGGCTCACGATGAGCGGGAAGGTTCGCGGTCAGCAGACGCCTTGGGTGAAGGTCGTCGCGCGGCCGGTGGCGGCCAGGCGGAAGCGAGGGATTCAGGTCTCGTATTTCAGCGATAAGAAGAACCTGCAGAAGAACTTCGTAGGCGAGGAGGTCGGCCCCGCTCTGGAGTCGCTGTTGGGGCTTCCCTTCGGCCAGATCCATGTACAATGCACATCAAGGGACCTGCACGTCCGCAGGACGAAGAAGAATCGCGTGCTGATGAGGCACGGCAGACCGTCCCTTCCGGACGAAGCGCCCGTTTTCGACCACAATCGCAAAAAGCGGCGCCTCCTCGAAGGAGAAGGGGCCGGGGAATTGCTGCGGGCGATAGGGATTGCGGGCAAACGCGGCGACGTGCTTCCGGCAATGCAGGGCAAGTTCCGGCAGGTCAACGAGTTTCTCAGGCATCTCCGGCAGATGATCCTTTCGGCGAAGCCGTCGATGCGACGGATACAGATGGTGGATTGCGGTTGCGGCCGCGCTTACCTGACTTTTGCCGCACACGACTATCTGTCACGGAAGAAGGGCATACCCACGCATCTGACGGGGATCGATCACGATCCGGAAATCGTGGAGACATGCCGCGCGATCAGGGACGATCTGCAATTGAGCGGCGTGGATTTTCGCATCTGCGAAATCGCGGAGTACGTTCCGGAAACCGGACCGGATATCGTCTTGAGCCTGCACGCCTGCGATACGGCCACCGACGAGGCGATCGCCCTGGGAGCGCGACGGGGAAGCAGTATTATCCTTGCGGCGCCGTGCTGCCAGCACGAGCTCCGCTCTCAGCTGGATGCAGACGTTTTCGGTCCGGTGCTACGCCACGGCGTCCTGAAGCAACGCACCGCGGATATTCTGACGGATGCGTTTCGTGCGCAGGCGTTGCGGATTATGGGATACCGAACCGACGTGGTGGAATTCGTGGACCCCGAGCGTACGGCAAAGAACCTGATGATCCGTGCAGTGAAGACCGCGCCTCCCGGCGACGACGCGGAGGCTGTGGATTCGTATCGGAAGCTCAAGGCGTTCTGGGACGTCTCTCCCAGCATCGAGCGGTTGCTCGGCAAGCCCTTCCAGCAAATGACAGGGGTTGGCTGAGGTGTTCGCGTCACGGCGAGACCGCGGGCTCAACAACGAGCCGATCAATCATAACAAAGGAGGATGAGGGTCGTGGTTGGCATAATTATGGGCAGCAAGTCCGATGAACCGATCATGCAGAAAGCGGTCCCCGTTCTGGAAGAACTGGGGATCGCATACGAGATGACCGTATCGTCCGCGCATCGGAATCCCGATCGGACGGGCGAATACGGGCGCACTGCCGAGGCGCGCGGACTGAAAGTGATTATCGCAGGGGCGGGACTGGCGGCCGCGTTGCCGGGCGTGATGGCGGCGCACACGACGCTGCCGGTTATCGGCGTGCCGATTGCCTCGGGCGCGCTGAACGGAATCGATTCGCTCTATGCGATCGTGCAGATGCCGCCGGGAGTGCCCGTGGGCTGCGTGGGAATCGACAACGCGCGAAACGCGGCCGTGCTGGCCGCGCAGATCGTCGCGCAGACCGATCCGGACGTCAAGGCAAGGGTGGAAGCCTACAAGCAGGCCCTCGCGGCGGGATAGCAAGGGTGTCTGGCGGCTCAGGATTCTAGGCGCATGCCGTGAGGTATGCGCCTTTTGTCATTGGAACCGTTCGAGGATTTGTGTCAGGCTGGGGACGTCAGGCGGGAGGCGTCGGTCAATTCCCGTACGACGGAGCGGGCATCGCCCGTTTTCTTCAGGATATCCACCTGCCGCTGCGCCCACGTCGGCCCGGACGCCAGATCCAGAGTCCGATCGAGGTAGGGAACGCAGTCCAGTTCCCGGGCGGTGGGTTTGAGTTGATCGACGAGGCGCTTGACGAGTTCGCGCGCGGGCTGGGGCTGGTAGGTGTCGGAGTCGACAAGCTGAGCGTCGAGCCCGTACCGGGCCGCGCGCCATTTGTTCTGGCGAATGAGCATGGGGTGGCAGTCGTGCTGGTACGCGCCGTGGTCGATGTGGTCGGAAAGGTATTTGATGAGCGACTGCATCATGGCCACAAGGCCCAGGGTGTCGTGAAAGTTTCCGGGAATATCGCAGATGCGGATCTCGACCGTACCGAATCTGTTGTGGGGGCGAACGTCCCACCAGATTTCCCTTATCGTTTCGATGTAGCCCGTTTCCACGAGGTGATTCACCAGCCAGACGTATTCACTCCAGTTTCGCATCAGCGGGGGCAGGCCGGCCGTGGGCAGGCCGTCCATGATCTTGGACCGCCACGAGCAGACACCCGTGTCGCGTCCTTCCCAGAACGGGCTGTTGCAGCTCAGCGCCAGAAGGAGCGGCATGTATCGCAATATGAACTCACAGATCATGACTGCCTTGTCGCCGCTGTCCACGCCCACGTGCACGTGCAGACCGAACGTGACGAGTTGACGGGCCGTGTCCTGCAGCAGGTCCACCAGGCCCGCGTAGCGTTTGTTGGGCGTGATTTCCTGTTCCTGCCAGGTGGAAAACGGATGGGTTGCGGACCAGTATAGCCGCACGCCCTCCCGGTCGGCAATGGCCTCCAACTCGCATAGCTTCTTCCTGAGGTCCGCCTCGACCTCCTGCAGCGTCATGCAGACATCTGAGTTGATTTCCACGTAACACTGCATCAGCTCCGGCTTGATCGTCCCCTCCAGTTCCGGCGGCACGCGGTCCAGAAGCCTCTGGCTGGCGCTGCACAGCGCCATCGTCCGACTGTCAACCAGCGCCAATTCGATTTCGACGCCGACCGTGGGTTCGCGGCTGGGGTTGAATTCCATCCGGCTCATCGAGTGGCCTCTTTCTCGTGTGTTTTCGGTTCCGCCCAGCGCACGACCGCCCGAGCGAGAATCTTCGCGCCTATGCCCAGCGCGCGTTCGTCGACGTCGAAATCGGGTGTATGCAGGCCCGTCGTCGTTGTCCCGGGACCCGAGCATCCGAGACGAAACAGACTGCCTGGAACGCGGTTGAGATAATGGGCGAAATCATCGCCCCCCATGCTGGGATGACCAATATGGCGGACCCTGTCGGCCCCCAGCAGATCGACCGCGCACTGACGGATCAGATCGGTCAGGCCCGGATCGTTCAGGACCGAAGGCGGTCCCGACCTGAATGTAATTTCGATTTCCGTTCCGGAAACCCTGGCCACGCCTTCCGCGACCTCCCGCACGCGTTCCATGGCCCGGCGTCGCGCGTCTTCGTCGAGGCTGCGTACGGTGCCCTTCAGCAACGCGCGATCGGGAATCGCATTGTACCGTTTTCCGGCCGCAATTGAGCCGACCGTAAGGACCACGGTATGCCGCGGGTCGAGCGACCTCGGTACCGCCACGTAAAACGCGATGATCAACTGGGCCGCCGCGGCGATGGGATCCCTGGACTCATAGGGTCGGGCCGCATGACCGCCGCTGCCTCTGATCAGCACGTGCATCTCGTCGCAATGCGCCGTCAGAACGCCCGATCTATGCCCGATGGTTCCTGCCGGCCTCGAGGGATCCACATGCAGCGCCAGCATTGCGCCCACGCCGTCAAGCGCGCCTGCCTCGATCATCTCCAGCGCACCCTGATTGGTCTCTTCCGCGGGCTGAAAAATGGCCCGCCAGGATACGGGCCAGGGCAATATACCGGATTTGTCGGCGGCGTCGAGCGCGAGTGCGGCGCCGAGCACCGCTGCCGCGTGTGCATCGTGGCCGCAGGCGTGCATCACGCCCTGCACAGTGCTGCGGTAGTCTACGGCTTTGGCGTCCTGGATGGGCAGCGCGTCGAGGTCGGCCCTCAGGGCGATTATGGGACCGGACCCGTTTCCGGCGGATTCGGCGATCACCCCCAGGCCGGAGGGACCCGTGCGGACCCGGAAGCCGTCGGACAGCAACTGTCCTTCCAGGTACCGTGTGGTCTCCGTTTCCTCGCCGCTTACTTCGGGATGGGTATGGAGATGCCGCCTGGTCTTCACCATACGGTCCTGAAACGCATCGACCGTCCGGTCGAGTTTCCGAATCCATGAATTTTGATCAGTCATCGACTTCGGTTCCATCGGGCCCGGAGGAGAGTGTATCCCGGATGCAGGTATCAGCTGCCGTCGTGACGCACGATATCGACGTTCCGATAGGGAGACCCGGCAAAATCAGTTTCCGGGATTGCACCGTTGCATTCCTCGCGCCAGGGGTCGGTATACCGCGACATCTTTCGTCGCGATTTGCCGGTGCAGTCATTCAGTACTGACCGAAGAGAATTGCCGGAAAGATGAAGGGACAGGCCTGGTGCCTGCCCCGCTCAGTCTCTATGGCTTGTAATTCCATCCGCCGCGTCCGTTTGCTAGAACATTGACGCGTTTTCCCCGCGCTGGTTGTTGCCGCCGTCACCGGCGTGTCTGCCCGATCGGCGAGTCGCGAGTTGTCAACCCGCGACCTCTTTGGCGATGGCGATGCATTGTGCTGCAAACGTGTCGTAGGCCGCGCGGAACTCGGCGCTGGTTTTCTGCACGGAGCCGAAATCAGGCCAGTCGCCGGGTTCCAGGCCCCGGGTCTGCCAGCCGGCGACGTCGATGCCCACCACGTTCTGGAGAAAGTCTTTGAGAGAGGGCGTCAGGTCGTAGCCGCGACAGAAATCCGGCAGTTCGCGCAGGCGCTGGTCCACGCCGGGTTCGTAGGTGTCCAGCACCGCGTCCCTGAAGTCTTCGAGATTGAACCCCTCCGCTTCGGAAGCGACCTGAACGGCTCTCGCGTGGTTCGGAAACTCGGTGTTGCACATGTTGGACGCGCCCAGCGTGTGGAACGAGTCGTCGGGAATGCGCTTGGAGGCCGGAAGTACGTCCATGGAATCCACGATCCACCGCGCCTGATCGTCCGTAAGGCCGTACGTCTTTTTCAGATGTTCGACCCATTTCGGCCGGTTTTCCGGACTGAAGAAGATCCGGTAAACGCGGCGGGCAACCAGCGTGCCCGCTTTTTTCAGGTCGTCTTCCAGAAGCCGGATGGCGTCAGCGGACTGGCCCGCGGCTTCGGCAGCCTCCAGGACGATGGGGTGGTCGAGGGTTTTAAGGTGCGCGTACGCGCAGACTTCCCGGGCCCTGTCGGCCAGAGATCCACCGGCCGAATCTTCAGCACCCAGGTCGGCGGCCAGGGCGCCAATGAGTTCGCTCGCCTTGCCTTCGCCGGCCCTTTCCGCAGCGGCGAGGAAGATCTTCTCGGCTTCGACTTCCCGCAAGTGACTCACGAACCGGCCGCCCATGTTGGTTTCGTAGGTACGCACGACCTGTTCGCCCGCGGCGGCGGCACGGGCTTTACCCTCGAACGCGTCAAGTATCAGCTGGACTTCCTGGGCCACGGTATAGACCACGGTGTTATTGGAGCCGATCTCATTGCTGTTGAGCGTCGTCGTGATTTTACGCGCGGCCTCGTGGCTTGCGGCGACTTTGAAGACAATGTTCGGGTTGATACGGCCGGAACGGTCCCCCAGACCCAGCAGGCGATCGTATCGTTCAAGAAAGTCGGAGGCTAGCCCGTAGGCATTTCGCGCGTCTTCGATGCTCTCATCGGCCTGGTCCGCAATGTTGGGATTGAGTTGGAAGCTGACCATATAGTCCCTGAGCTCCGTATGCACCGCAAGCGGCCGGAAGATGGACAGATTGGGCCAGAGGGCGATGAGGGTGGCGGCCATGGCGATTTCATCGGCGTGCGCCTCGGGGTCCTGCTTCCATTCGTCGTGCTTGTCGATTTCAACCTTGAGTTGTTCGGCGAGTGAACCGTCTTCGTCGAAGGCCTTAGCCGCCAGGACGGGGTTGGTGGACACCTGGCAGAATCCGTAGTGGCGCAGGTATTCCAGACCGCGCGCAAAGTCGTTGCCGAATTTGCAGTAGTCCTCGCCAATCATCCTCCAGTAGACACCGCCGCGCATCTGGCTTTTGAGCAGCGTCAGAAACGAACGGCCCGGGCTTGCGTTATTCAAGTCCGCTTCGATGCGTTCCGCCAGAAGGCCCGAGAGGCTGTCATTCAGGTTGACTGACTTCATGTCGTCCAGGAATTCAGCCACCACGTCCGCCATAACGGCGCCTTCAAGATCAGCGATGGCGGCCAGGACCTGTTCGAGCGCACGGTCGGATTCGTCGGCGCCATATCCCACGATTTCGGCGTCCCGACCGACGAAGTTCATGCCGAGCCGAATCAGAGTTCGGCACACCTCGGCGGCAGGGCAGTCGTCGTTCTGCAAAGCCGAAAGGAGTTCCTCCACACGGGCGGCGAGCGCGCCGGGTTGCGGATCGATGAGTACCTGGTCCGCCGCGGCGAGCGTCTGTCCGCTCTGGACCGCTTCCACGACAGCGGAGTTGTCGATTGCCATTCTGGGACCTCCCTTCACATCGTATCGGACTTAATTCGCCGCTGTTCACCACCCGCCGGCAGACGCACCGGCGAACTCTGTTCCGCGGTCCTCCAGGTAAGAGTCATTCGATGCCCAGCACGTCTCTCATACTAAACATCCCCGGGGGCGAGTTCACGACGTAGCGGATCGCCTGAATAACGCCCACGGCGTAGGAATCCCGGCTTTGCGCACGGTGCACAAGCTGAAAGACTTCGCCGGTGCCGCCAAAGATGACGGTATGCTCCCCGGCCAGGTCTCCGGCGCGTATTGCATGGATGCCGATTTCATCCCCCGTCCGCGCGCCCACTTCTCCGTGGCGCCCGTAAAGGGCCACGTCGTCAAGGTTGCGGCCCAGACCCGTTGCCGCGGCGTTCGCCAGCGCGAGGGCGGTGCCGCTGGGGGCGTCGGTCTTGAAATGGTGATGGGCCTCGACGATCTCCACGTCGTACCCGCTGCCCATCATACGTGCGGCGTCTTCGACCAGTCTGATCAGAACCGTCACGCCGATGCTGAAGCTGGGGGCAAAGACGCAGGCGACGTCCTCAAGTGCGGATTCGAATTCGGCGAGCTGCTGGGTCGACATCCCTGTGGTTCCCACCACCATGGGCTTGCCCGCGTTCCCTGCGATCCGCGCGGCGTCCAGCGTCCCGTCGGGGGGCGCAGTGAAGGCGACGACCGCGTCCGCGTTTTCGATGACGGATTCCAGGCTGTCGACAACATGGTGACCGGTGGCCCCGGTGCCCAGGACCTCGCCGATGTCCCGCCCGACGGCCGGGTTGCCCGGCGCTTCCACGCCACCGGCGATGTTCAGTTCTCCGGTTTCCATGCTCAGGTGGGCGATTCGTCCGCATATGCGGCCCGCGATGCCGCAGATAACCAGGTTTGTCATGTGGATTCTCCGCCGGTGTTCCGTCCGGTCCCTGTCAGTCCGTTGAGAAAGTCGCTCTGCAGTCGAGGCTGAAGACATGACGCGCGACCGAATCCCATCCAGCGATTCGGCGAGGGCGCGCAACGCAGTAGTTCGACCGCAAGGTCCGGCCCTACCCCGGATGGACTTTTCCAACGGGCTGCTATGCGTTCAGCCGCTCCTCGAGGGCGTTGAGTTCGGTCAGCAGTTCCACCGGTAGTCGATTTCCAAATCCCGCGTAGAAGTCGCGGATGTCGGGCAGTTCGGCGCGCCAGGCGTCCGGGTCCACGGAAAGCAGCTCTTCAACGTCGGCCTCCGGGATGTCAAGTCCGTCGAGATCAAGGGCTTCGGGCGTGGGCACATAGCCGATCGGCGTTTCGATCGCGTCGGCGGCGCCGTCTATCCGCTCGCAGATCCACTTGAGCACGCGGCTGTTCTCGCCGAATCCCGGCCAGAGCCAGTTCCCTTCGGCGTCTTTTCGGAACCAGTTCACGTAGAAGATTCTGGGCGCGTTGCCGTCCAGCATGGCGCCGATCTTGAACCAGTGTCTGAAATAGTCGCCCATATTATAGCCGCAGAAGGGAAGCATCGCAAAGGGATCTCTCCGCAGCTTGCCTACGGCGCCCGCGGCGGCGGCCGTGGTTTCGGACGCCATGATGGAGCCCAGGAAAACGCCGTGCGTCCAGTTCAATGCTTCGAATACCAGAGGTACGACCGTGGAGCGGCGACCGCCGAAAATGAACGCGGACATGGGCACCCCGTCCGGGTTTTCCCATTCAGGATCGATGACGGGGCACTGTGCGGCGGGGGCGGTGTACCTCGCGTTGGGGTTCGAGGCGTTGTCATCCGACGCCGGTGTCCACGCTCGTCCGAGCCAGTCTTCCAGCCGGGCCGGCGGGTCGTCTGTCATCTCTTCCCACCACACGTCGCCTTCCGGGGTCAGCGCGGTGTTCGTGAACAGGGAGTTCTCTTCAAGGGCGGCCATGGCGTGACCGTTGGACTTAAGGCTGGTGCCGGGAGCGACGCCGAAGAATCCGGCCTCCGGGTTGATCGCGCGGAGCGCGCCATCGGGACCCTGGCGCATCCATGCGATATCGTCGCCGACGCAATTGGCTTTCCAGCCCGGGACCGTGGGCTGCAGCATGGCCAGGTTCGTTTTGCCGCACGCGGAAGGAAAGGCTGCGCCGATGTAATGTTTCCGGTTCTCGGGCGACGTGAGACCCAGGATGAGCATATGTTCGGCCATCCATCCTTCGTCGCGCGCCATTGTCGAGGCGATGCGAAGCGCGAAACACTTTTTACCGAGCAGCGCATTGCCGCCGTAGCCCGAGCCGTAGGACCAGATGGAAGGCTCGTCGGGAAAGTGAACGATGTATTTCTGATCTGCGTCACAGGGCCATGAGACGTCTTTCTCTCCCGGCTCGAGCGGTGCGCCCACCGAATGCAGGCAGGGAAGGAATTCGCCGTCGCCCAGGGCGTTCAGCACGGCGTCGCCCGTTCGGGTCATAATATGCATGCTGCACACGACATACGGCGAATCCGAGATCTCCACGCCGATCTTGGATGTCGGCGAACCGACGGGGCCCATGGAAAACGGGATGACGTACATGGTCCTTCCGCGCATGGATCCGGCAAACAGACCCTTCAACGTGCGTTTCATCTCGACCGGCTCCCGCCAGTTGTTGGTGGGGCCCACGTCCTCTTCGTCAGGTGTACAGATGTAGGTGCGGTCTTCCACGCGGGCGACGTCCCCCGCATCCGAGCGGGCCAGAAAGCTGTTGGGGCGAAGGTCCGGATTCAGGCGGGTGAACGTCCCTGCGCTGCACAGCAGGTCGGCAAGGCGATCGTACTCTTCACTTGAACCGTTGCACCAGTAGATGTCTTTCGGTTGGCAGAGTTTCGCTGCGTCATCGACCCATGTCAGCAGCTTGTGGTTTGTGGTACTTGCGTTTCTCATTCGACTCCTTCCAGAATTCGCTGGTTAACAACCGGTTGAAAGAGGGCATCCGGGCTGCGGCCGATTCTTGTGGCTGTCAGTCTGCGTACGCCAGATCCTGGAGAACCGAGGCGTCCGCGACACGACTTGATATGTCCACGTTGAAAAATCGTTCGATGGGTGCGAACAGTTCAGGGTTGTTGTGCTGAACGGTTCGCGCGATTTCAAGCACCTGTTTCAGACCGTCGTGGTTCATTCTGCCCAGCGGCCGCCGGCACGGACCGGCCGGCATGCCAAGTATGTTCATCAGGGTTTTTATGGGCACCGGGTTACGGGCTTTGACCTGTGTCGTCCCGAAGGGCGTTTCTTCATCCGACAGGACCGTGACCATTCCGAAAAGGGGCTTGAGCGCATCCGCCAGCCGATCCGCTTCGGTCATGTCTCTCCTGAGAATCGCCTGCGTGAATCGCTGAATGGGACCGGGAACCACGTTGGACATGACGGAGATGACGCCGGATGCGCCGATGCGGGCGTCGGTCATCATGGCGTAGGTGATGTCGTCGTCACCGGAGAGAATGTAGAAGCTGTCTCCGCAGACTTCACGCGTCCGGGCCATATTCTCCAGGTCGCCCGTTGCTTCTTTCACGGTGTTGACGTTTCCGAAGTCGCGGTGCAGGATGGCCAGGTCTTCGGGGAGCAGTTTCGTTCCCGAGCGGCCCGGAATGACATAGGAAACCATCTGAATTTCCGGGAAAGCTTCGGCAACGGGCGCGACGTATTCACGGCGGATTTCGAGCGAACTGGGGCCGTTGTAATACGGATCGACCAGCAGCGCCGTATCTGCGCCGGCGTGTGCGGCGTGATCCGTTGCGCGAAGGGTCTCCTCGGTGGAATTTCCACCGGTGCCGGCGATAGCCCGGCATTCCCCGCTGGCCAGCGCGCAGACCCGTTCCGTGACGCTGTTGTGCTCTCCACTGTTGAGGGTTGGACTCTCGCCGGTGGTGCCCACTGCGAGGACTCCGCTTACTCCCTGTGAAATCTGGAATTGGACGAGTTTTTCCAGCCCTGGTTCATCCACGCCTTTGTCGGCGTCCAGGGGTGTGATGAGGGCCGTGTAACATCCGCTGAATAACATGGGGTCACCTCCAGTATTGAAATAGTGGAAACCGGAATACCCATCAGGGTATAACAAAAAAAACAGCCGGTTCCCGATGGGGATGGAGGCAAGGCCGGCCGTGCAAGTTCCAGCATGGATGGCGCAAGAGAGCACTCCACGGAGCATTCCGTGACAGTCCAGCGGATCTTATCCGATTGGACCAGCCCCTTTCTGTGGCGGAACAGAATCGGGGCTTCGGCAGGTTTACCCTTTCACCGGTGCGCTGGTTTCGCCTCGCATTCACCGGGTACTCTTGAAAACCTGCGCCTCTACCCTTGCCTTTCGGAATCAAACAAATTAGACAATGGGTGGGTCTGTGTCAAGTGGAAAGATGGATTGCGGGGCTATATATCGGGGCCCGCGCGGGTCCAGGACTTGACCAGGTTCGGAAATGTCGAATTGTCGCCATGTTTTACTTTTGTCTATACGTTCCGTATCCTATATTCCGTCGTCCGTGTTTATTAGCACTCCTCCAGGTGGAAACGGGCTTCCCACTAGGGTATTTTCATGGAAGGTTGACTATGCATTCCGTTGAACCGCAGCGGCACACCTTGAAGAACGGGATTGAAGTCGTTGCCGAGTCCATGCCCGGCGCCCAATCCGTTGTTGTTGCCTTCCGATTCGGCTTCGGAGCGCGGGACGATCCCGCCGATCGGCTCGGGTTGGCCTGGGTTGCGGAAGAAACGCTTCTCAAGGGAACGCCGAATCGCGACGCGCGCTCGATCTACGACGCTTTCGATTCCCTGGGCGCGCGCCGCGGCTCGGCGACGGCCGTCGAATTCACCGAGTTCCAGGCCCAGCTCCTGCCCAGGCATTTCCCGGAGGGCATGAGACTCTACGCCGAGGTATTTCGCAGCGCATCCTTTCCGGACGAGCAGGTTGACGTGGCGAAAACGCTAGCACTGGAAGAGCTCAAACGCCTGGAAGACAATCCGACCCACCAGGTTCTGTATATGACCTACCTGGCGGGATTGGGGGATCCGATGGGGCGCAATCCTCTGGGAGAAGCCCCGAAAATAGCAGCGATCGCCCCGGAACACGTGCGCGAGTTCTGGCGGCGGTACTGCAGCCCGCAGCGACTTCTGATCTCCGTGGCCGGCGGCCTAGAGACGGACGCGATGTTCCGGGCGGCTGACGAGGCGTTCGGCGGCTGGACGAGGTCCGGGCCCCCGCCACCGGTTCCACAGCCGATCTCCGTGGCCGACCGGGAGGTACACCATACCAAACAGTCCGAACAGGCGCACATTTGTCTGCTCTTCGAGTCCGCGCCACGGGGTCACACGCTCTTCTACCCGACCCAGCTCGCGGTTACCGTACTTTCCGGCAGCGGATCCAGCAGGCTGTTCACGGAGGTAAGGGAGAAGCGGGGGCTGGCGTACAGCGTATCGGCCTCTTATCGCGCCCGTCGCGGCGGCGGCATGATTGCGCTTTACGCCGGCGCCACGGCTGACCGCGCCGACGAGACCCTTTCCGTATGCCGGAGAGAGTTGGGGCGAGTCGCGGAGGATGTGACGCAGGCCGAACTCGACCGGGCGAAGACCGTCCTGAAGGGTCAGTTGTTCACGTCAGGCGATTTGCCTGAAGGTCGCGTGGGCAGTATGATGGACGGTTTGTTCATCGATGGGCGACCGCGTTCCATACAGCAGATTGCGGAGGGAATAGACGGCGTGACATTGGACCGGATCCCAGCCTCCCTGGAGGCTTTCCCGCCGTCTCCTTCCACGATCGTGACCCTTGGGCCCCGGGCATTGAAGTCATAGCAGGTCCGGCGAAGATTCACAGGAGATTTGAATGCAGTCACCGTTTTCCACCCATACGCTCGATAACGGACTTCAACTGGTGTTCGAGTCGATTCCAAGGATCAACTCGGCGGCGCTCGGATTCTATGTACACGCCGGCTCGCGCGACGAACCGCCGGAACTTGCAGGCGTGTCGCACTTCCTCGAGCACATGTGTTTCAAGGGTACGAAAAAACGCGACTGGCGCCAGCTGAGTCTGGACGTCGACGACCTTGGCGCAATGTGGAACGCTTATACCTGGTGGGAGGGCGCCGCATATTTTCACTGGGTGCAGAGCGAGCGTGCCGAGAGCTCAGCCGAAATCCTTGCAGACATGATGCGGCCTACGATCCCGGAAGACCAGTTCGACATGGAGAAGAAGGTCATCCTGGAAGAGATCGCGATGTATCGTGACCGGCCGGACGCGCTGATTATCGACGAACTGATTCAGGAGGTTTTCGCGGGGCACCCGCTCGGACAGAGCGTACTGGGAACCGAGGACTCGATCGGATCAATCTCCCGGGAGCAGATGGCGGATTATTTCGACAGGCGATATGCGCCGGACAATATGACGCTCGTCGTTACCGGCAGATTCGATAGGGACTCAATGATTCGCGCGGCTGAAACCCATTGCGGCGGATGGGAACCGCGGAAGGCGATACGGCAGCAGGTGGAACCTGTATTCCACCCGACCACACGCGTGGTGGAGCGCCCGAACGTGATCCGCGAGCATATCGCCATGGCGTATCCCGGGCCCCGCGACTCGGATGAATGGGCGACGACCGCGGATCTGCTCGCCCACTATCTCGGCGCGTCCAGCAACAGCCGTCTGTTCTGGTCGGTTGTCCAGAAGGGGCTGGCTGACGAGGCCTCGGCGGACTTCTACGGTTTCAGCGATACCGGTCTGTTCTACGTGTATGTCTCCGTCGACCCGGAAAACGTCCCGCGGGTCCTCGAGATCGTGCGGAGAGAAATCGAAGAGTTGAAGGCGGGTGTGGACGGAGATGCCCTCGCCAGGTCCAGGACCAAGCAGGCGACAGCGCTGGTGGTCGGCGGCGAACACGGGCTCAGGCGTTTCTCACAGATCGTTGGAAGCCTGAGTACGGATACGCCGTTGAAGACGCTTGAAGAAGAGTTGGCCGAGATCGACGCCGTTACACCGAAACGGATCGCCGAATACCTGGAGCGTTTCCCTCTCCATTGCGAGCCGGCGGTGGTGGCGCTCGGGCCGTTGACGTCAATCTGACGGGCGAGGTCACGGTTGGGCGACGCCTGTCCGGGGCGGTGGCGGGACAGAAGATGCACCTGTGGGTTTATGTCGGCTTCAACGAAGAGATCGGCTTCCAGGGCGCCGGACTTGTGATTCGGGTCCGTCCGTTCACGCGTAGCAGGCGAGGACGTCGTCGAGGGAACGGGTGGGTTCGAAAAAGGAGAGAACGCGCAGGAGCACGGCATCGACAATGGCGTCGGGACACGAAGCGCCGGACGTCAGCGCAACGCTCAGGGGGCGTTTGTCAGGCAGCCAGTCCGTCGTAAGGGCGGCTTTTTTTGTCTCCAGGTTGTAGTGGCGGATAAGGGATTCCGAACGGATTTCGTCCGCGTCTTTGATGAAATAGGTGGGCATCCGTTCGAGGCAGAGTTCCACGATGTGCGACGTGTTGGAGGAGTTGTATCCGCCGACGACCAGCGCCAGGTCCGCCTCCTGCTCGACGAGGACGTAAGTCGCGTTCTGGTTTTCGTTGGTTGCGTAGCACAGGGTATCCGAAGTGTCGGCGTAGTGCTTCTGGATGTTTTCTTCTCCGTAACGGTCCGCAAGGGCGCCGCGCAGAATCTTCGCGATGCGCCGCGTTTCGGTGGCCAGCATGGTCGTCTGATTGACGATTCCGATGCGCTGGAGGTCTCGGTCCGGATCGAAGCCTTCCGAGCATTTGTGGCCGAAGTGCTCGAAGAAAACACCGCGGCCCTCCGCCCCACGGATGACGTCGGCAAGAACGTGTGACTCCTGGAGATCCAGTACCACGACCGTCGCCGCGTTTCGTACACTGTGAGAGAAGGTAGCGCGTGTTTCCTGGTGGGCATCGTTGCCGTGTACGACCACGGAGAATCCCGACTCACCCAGTTTGGCGCTCCGGTTCCAGACCCGCTCCACAAAGGGGCAGGTCGTGTTGTAGGTGTAGGCGTCAATGCCGCGGGACGCAAGGGCATCCTGGATTTCAACGGTGGTGCCGAACGCGGGCACCACGACGATGTCTTCCGGCGCAAGGTAATTCCATGGGATGAGCTGCATTCCGTACGGATCGAATATGAACTCCACGCCCCTGTCTTTCAGGTCGTTGTTGACGTTGGGATTGTGAATCATTTCGTTAAGGAAATAGATGCGCCGGTCCGGGTGTTCATCGAGCGTCTTGTAAGCGATTTCGATCGCGTTTTCCACGCCGAAGCAGAACCCGAAATGACGGGCCAGCAGAAACCGGACCGGGCCGAAGTCGAGTACTGAGGGCGACAGATCCCGTTTGCGCATGTCCTGCATCTGTCTGTACGCCTTCACGCGCGCAATGACGGGACTCTTGTAGAAGTCGGGTATGTCGAATTTGCGTGCCATAGATGGTGAGAAGCAGTATCAAAATTCCCGGTGCGCTCCCGAGCGCGAGCGAAAGGGTGTCGGTCCAGGCGGGCGAATTCGCCCCTATCTAGATGTATCGAGGCTGCGCGCCCCTCGCCTCTCTGGGTGGATTCGACCAACGCAGACCGACGCGTTTGCAGCCGCGCGAAGACCGCTGGAAATTTTGATGCAGCTTCTGAAGGTCGTCGCATCCCCGCGCCCGGAGACGTTGTGGCTGTTGCTTTCGCTTCTCACTCTTGTCCGGTGCTGCCGAACCCGCCCCGGTCGGCTGCCCCGAGGTGTTCGGCTTCATCCCAGTCGGCCTGGACGATGCGAACGAATATCCCCTGCGCGAGCCGTTCACGGCGCCGGACGTTTACCGGACTGTCTGTGAAGTTATAGACCTGGATGTGGATCTCATCGTTCGGTCCGCGGTAGTCCTGATCGACAATGCCGACGCCATTCGGTACCATCAGGCCCTTCCTGTGCGGCAGGCTGCTTCGGGCCGCAAGCAGGAGCATGTACCCCGGCGGAACGGCAACGATGAGATTGACCGGGACCAAACGGATTTCACCCGGTGGGACAACGATGTCCTTCCTGCAGAGCAGATCGAATCCGACCGAGCCGGGTGTCTGATGGCGCGGCAGAGGGAGCGACGGGTCCACTCTGCTGATCTGAATTTTCTTTACATGCTCGCCCAGCGTCGCGATTCCTTTGGCAATCCGTGGATAAAGTCGCTCTGCAGGCGAGGCCGAGCAACGCAGTATTTTGACCGCAAGGGCCGGCCGCAGCCCGGAAGGACGCTTCAATCGGGCTGTCAGGAGGCCGGTTTGTCGATGAGACCATATTAACCATCGGCTGGATTGCTGTCAACAGTTTTCCTGGGTTTGACGCGGAAATCCGTCGATGCGTACTGCCGTTATAGCTTGACTTTCCAGTGCCTCGTTGTCATCATATACAACGTTAATTCAACGCGTACCGAAGCCTGCAGACGGCAACGCGTTCGCGTGCAAAACGCAGTGCTGGCGCGGCCGAATCACGTTCCGAAGGGTGGATGAGAGATGGAAGATCGCTTCGAGCAATGGAAGCGATATCTGCTGCCGCTTCCACATGAGATCACGTTCGAGGGTGACGTTGAATGCCGCCCGGAATCGGTTTCGGTAGCGTTAAGGCCGGGAGCGGGTGCGTTGGAGAAAAGTGCGGCAGCCATGTTGGAAGCGCTGTGTCCCGGCGAGGAAGGCGCCAAACCCGTCGGCGGCGCTTTCAGTATCTCGATCGGGCTCGTTGAAAGCGGGCCGGATGCGGAACGGCTGAAGGGATTGCCGAATTGCCGGCAGGCATACACGATCCGTCCCGAGGGACGGCGTCTGGTACTGGCCGCTTTGTCTGAACGCGGGATAACGTATGGGGCCCAGACCCTTCGCCAACTCCTTGAACCGAATCTGTCGCCCGACAGCATCCGTATTCCGCTCGTTTCGGTGACCGATTGGCCGGACCTGGACGAACGGGGCATGTGGAACTTTCCGATGCCGGAGGAGTGGATACCCTGGATGGCGTCGATGAAATTGAACTACGGCAAGATGGACTCCACGGAACTGTCGACGGTGGTGCGCGGGAAACCCAACAGCGCCCGAATCGATCGTGCGCTAATGGAAGAGGCGCGTCTGCTCGGTTTCAACTATGTGCCGCTCATCACCCATTTGAATTTTCTGCATGACCGTGGCCTGTTCCGCGCTTATCCCGAGCTGGCGGGAAAGGGCGACGGCGCGCTGGCCGGGAGGTACTTCGCCCACAAGGAGGGCAATCAGCATCGGGCGCCGTGCGCCTCAAATCCCCTGCTGGTGGACATTCTCGAAGAGTGGATGGCGGATATCGCCGCCCAGGGCGCATCCGAGGTGGGCTGCTGGCTGACCGAACGCCCCGCCCAGTGCGAGTGTGACGACTGCACGGCGCTTGGGCAGTTTGTCCTCGAAGCCCGCGCGTTTGTCAACGCCTGGAAGCGGATTCGCCCGCGGTTTCCCGAATTCGATCTTCGCATTTTTCTGTCCACCACGACGTCGCAGCGGGACTACCGCGTCCTTGCGGAGTTGCCGCCGGAGGTAAGGGTCGGGCGCGCCTGCGCTGCCGAAATGGAACGCGTGCTGCATCTGCCCAGAGATCTGACGGCCAATCCTCTCCTGGATTACCACGCGTCGCAGGGTCGGTGGATCGCGAGCTACGACGTGCCGGTCAATGCCAACGGGCGGGTGGAAACCCCCGAATTCAAGGTGCCGCAGTCCTCGCCGCACCGGATCCGGAACTACGTTGGCCATCTGATCCGGCGGCAATACAGCGGCGCATTCGGAATGATGGCGTGGGTAACCAAGGGCAGGGAGACGTGCGGGTACAACGTCGCGGCCCTCGCAGAGTATTCCTGGAACCTGAAAGGACGAAGTGAGCGGGAGTTCGCCGCCGCGTGGGCAACCCGGGAAGGCTACGTCGATGTCGAGGCGTTCGCGGACTGGTCCGAACGACTGGGGCCCGTGGCGTTCGATGTCTACGATTCTGACTTTCCGGTCTGTTATTCCTGGGGAAAGGCGGTCGAGATGGTACGGAGTAAGCGGCGACCGTATCTCGGCGAGGGCATGTTCCGTTATTACGAGAATGAGTACGCCTTTGACGGAAAGGTCGACGCGTGCCGCCGGGCGATTCAGATCGCTTCAGGATTCGAGAGCCCGGATTGCGTCAACGAGACTCGCGTCGTCATGACCTACGTGGAGCTTGCCCGGGGCGTCTATCGCGTTGCGGAGAAGGTGGCGACGCGCGACCTGGCCGACCCGGACGTTCAGATGGAGCTTCGGGCGGCGCTTGAGTCGCTCGAGGCAGCCGGCGCGTCGAACGTCGCCGCGATCCGGCACTGGCGGGAGACGCTGGGGCCCGAGCCGTGGCACAATCGGGTCCACGACGCGATTCGAGGCACGGAGTCAACCGTTCGCGAGATCGCAAGGTTCCTGCGTGAGCGGTACCTCCATTGAAGGGATGCAGACATCCACTTTAGCATCCCGTTGAAAAAGCCCATCGGGGCTGCGGCCGGCCCTTGCGGTCGAAATACGGCTTTGCGCGCCCTCGCCGAATCGCAGGATGGGACT
>JAAXHE010000104.1:0-7390 GCA_012271065.1 Candidatus Latescibacterota bacterium | reverse complement strand
GAATGGTGACATATTTCCGGGACGGGACACCATACCTCGCCTGCAGAGCGACTTTATCAACGGACTGTTAGGGGAACGCGGATGCCGATTTTGTCACATGTAGTCCTGAGAAAATGCGGGTATGCAATATTCGAGGCCGCCGGGCTGCCGGAAGACCAGGCGCGAATCGTAACGGACCACCTGGTGGACGCGAACCTCGTGGGGCACGACTCCCACGGAATCCACCGGATGCCTGGCTACGCGCGCGGCGTCAGAGACGGCGGAATCAAGCCCGCCGGCAATCACAAAGTGGTTCGGGAAACGCCGGCTTCCCTGACCATCGACGCGGGCGGCGGAATCGGCATCGTGGTGGCCAACCTGGCCATGCGCATGGCGGTGGACCGGGCACTCCAGCACACACTCGGGGCAGTCGCTGTTCATCGGTCGGGTCATATCGGCCGGCTCGGGGACTTCCCGTCCGTTGCGGCGGCGCGGGATTGTATCGGGATACTGATGTTGAACGGAGGCGGGCGGTTCGCGGCGCCGTTCGGCGGCACGGGCCAGCGGTTGCCTCCCAATCCGATCGCGATCAGCGTCCCCACGGGAGACGGGCCGCCGATGACACTTGATATTACCACATGCATCGTGGCGGGCGGCAAGGTCGACATCTGCCGTATACGGGGGCAGCCGATGCCCGAAGACTGGATGGTGGACCGGGACGGAAACACCGTAACCGATCCCGAGGAATTATACACCGGAAACGCGGCAATGTTGCCTCTCGGAGGAGCCTACGGACACAAGGGATACGGCCTGGCGATGATGATCGACGCCATCGCAGGCGGGCTTTCCTGGGCGGGATGCAGCGCGGAGGCGCCCACGCGGGGAGGGAGCGGATTCCTGGCATTGGCTATAAAGATCGAGAGTTTCGCCGACGTGGACGACTTCAAGTCAGAAGTGCGGAAACTGATCGACTGGGTGAAAACGTCGCCGACGATGCCTGGAGTGGAACGGATTTACGTGCCGGGAGAGATCGAGACGGAGACCCGGAAGAAGCGGGTGTCGGAGGGTGTTTTCCTGGAGGAGGCGACGTGGTCGGAGATCCGTTCCGTGGCCGAAGAACTGGGTGTGGCGGTGTCGAAGACCGGATCCGTGGCGTAATTTTCACTATGGAGAATACATATGTCGGCGCGGCCTGGTTCGGTCGTCAACTTCTGTAAAACGGTGTTGCCGCTCCTTCACGCGAAGACGGACGGCAAACGGGTGCTGGATGACGTGCGCGCCGTCGTGGAAACGGACAGATGGAATTCGTTCGACCGCTTTAAAGAAACCACCGAATACCTGGCGAGCGGTTACGAGAACTCGGGCGCGAAGGCGGAAGTGCATACCATGCGCACTGGAGGATCCATCGGATCGGGGCGATGGATTATCCATAAAGCCGCAGACCTGCGCTCGGCGACGATGGACGTGATTCGTCCGGTAAAGAAGCGTATTCTGGACTACAGGGAGAATCCATGGCACGTCATTCAATGGAGCGACGCCACACCGCCGGGTGGAATGGAGAACGAGCTCGCGGTCGTGGATTCCAGGGAAGCCCTGAACCGAGTTCCCCGCGGCGGGCTGGGCGGAAAGGTGGTTCTCACGCGAATGGACCCGCGCGGAATGTTGCGGTCTTTCACGGAAGCCGGCGCCGCGGGGGTGGTTACGGATCATCCGGTCCCGAACCTGCCCGACGCGACCGCGTGGACGAAATTCGGGTGGGGAGGCGTGCCGATTCAGGACGCCGCGGTTCATATGGTAGGCTTGGTGTTGTCGGAAAACCAGGGCAAGCGGCTGCGCCAGATGCTTCGCAAGCACGGCACACTGACAGTCCGGACCGACGTGGATATTCGGCACTATGCCGGCACTCACGATCAGGTGAGCGGCATTGTGCCGGGAGCGGCGGACCCTCAGGATGAAGTATGGGCGCTTGCGCACAGCGCTGAGCCGGGTGCGATCGACAACGCTTCAGGCGTTGCGCTGTGCCTGGAGATCGCCCGTGTGCTCGAGGAGCTTATCGCAGCCGGAGCGCTGGCACGGCCACGGCGCACGATCCGGCTGTTGAATGCCTACGAGTGTCACGGGTTCTTCAAGTACCTGGAGGACACGCAGCGTCTGCAGACCCCTCTCGCGGGCGTCGTAATCGATTCTGTGGGAAGCAAGCCCTCGGTTTGCGGCGGCCGGATCGAGTGGCATGCCACGATTCCAATGTCGGCCGGTTTCGTGGACCGGTTGGGCGAGACGATTCTGAAGGAAACGCTCCGCCTTCGAAATCCCGGATACCGTCTGTTTATGGAGCCATTTCAACCCACGTCGGATACGCTCATCGGCGATCCGAAGTACGGGTTTCCGTGTCCCTGGCTCACCACGCATCACCGCAGGCGCGGGCGGGGATTCGATGCCTACCATTCATCCGCGGATACAACGAATCTGTTGAGCACGAGGGGGCTGGCTGCCTGCGCGACGGCCATGGCGGGTTATCTGTACTGGCTGGCGGACGCGGGGTCCGGGGAAATTGTCGACGTCGCCGCCGCGGAAACCGCGCGGACGATCAGGCGGTTGAGAAGGGGCAGCCCGTCAGTCTCACAGGTCGAATACGAACGCGAGCAGCACCGGGTCATCCTGGAGAAACTTGAACGCTGGATGTGGGGCGGAGGGCGGCCCGGCGTCCTGGCGCGGTTCGCCGACCACGAGCGGGAAGTGCGGGAAATCGCCCGGGCCGTGTCGAAGGGTGGAAGGAGAACGCGTCGCAGACGCGTTGAAGGCGGGGACCGGATACCAAGACGCACGCGCGTGTTATCGCCCATCGGAGAGAATACGCCGCCGGAGATCGGCGGTCGGATCAGCGGGACAAGCCTTTCGCCCTGGGCGCTATTCTGGGCGGACGGAAATCGGACGCTCCACGAGATATCACAGGCCGTGGCGTGCGAGACCGGGAACCCGGTCAAGATGGAGGGCGTAATCGCATTTTTCGAAGCCCACGCCGAACTGGGATATGTGGAACTCATCGAGAAATCGGAGCGGGTGACGCGCGACGGCCTGGTGAAGGACCTCAAAGCGCTGGGTCTGGCCCGGGGCATGGACGTTATGGTGCATAGTTCCCTGTCTTCGATCGGACACGTGGTCGGCGGCGCGGATGCCGTGATCGAGGCGCTGCTCGCGGTGATCGGAAAGCGCGGCACGCTGATGATGCCGTCGTTTAATCACCGGGCCGCAAATGTGTACAATCCAATGACGACGCCGACGACCAACGGCGCGATCCCGGATGCATTCTGGCGGCGACCGGACGCGGTCAGAAGCGACCATCCCACACACGCCGTGGCAGCCGTGGGACCACGGGCGGAGGCCTTCTGCCGGGACCATGGCAAAAAGGGACTCTGGACTCCGGACAGCCCGATCGGGCAACTCGTGCACGGAAACGGGCACGTCGTGCTGCTTGGCGTAGACCACAACGCCACGACTGCCTACCACGTGGCGGAGTTATCGGTGCCCTGCGGTTGCATCGACCCGTTTGGAAATACCTATCGCGTGGTGTCTGCCGACGGCAACGTGCGCCAGGTCAGAGGGCTGGCGTTCAGATCCGCGCTATGTCCGGTGCCGCCGGGCAAACTGAACCGGGCGCTGGATCGCAGGGGCAGTCAGCGCCGAGGAAGGGTGGGTAAGGCGGACTCGATCTTCGTACCGGCAATGGAGGTCTGGAAGGCGCGACGGGACCATCTCCGGCGCGCCTGTCCGACGTGCGAAATCAAGCCCGCAATCGTTGCCCGATAGAAGTGCACTCCGCCACGGGGAGAGGATTGTCCGCGATGAATACGGCTCGATCCAGAGCGCTTTTCGATGCGAGCTCCCGCTACCTTGCAATGGGTGTGTCTTCAGGAATGAGGCGCGCCGTAACCTCGCCGCCGCTATTCTTCGAGCGGGCGGAGGGGCCGTATTACTACGATGTGGACGGGAACAGGTTGCTGGACTACACACTGGCGTGGGGACCGTTGATCCTGGGGTCGAACCACCCGGAGCTGAACGCGGCGGTGACGGCGGCGATCCGGAATTCATACACGCTGGGCGCCCAGCATCCGGGCGAGATCGCGTTCGCGAAACTGCTCGTGGAAACGCTTCCGGGCGTGGACCAGGTGATTTTCTCCAATACAGGTTCCGAGGCCGTACAGGTGGCGCTTCGGCTTGCCCGCGCGGCGACCGGACGGACCAGGTTCGTCAAATTCGAGGGGCACTACCACGGATGGTTGAACAACATCCTGGTGAGCTACCACGAATCCGACGAAGCGCTTGGCGCCCCGGAGGCTCCCCGGGTTGTGGCCGCGTGCGGAGGCCAGCCGGAGGCGGAGTACTCGGAGACCATAACGCTTCCGTGGAACCGCCTGGACCTGCTGGAAGACCTGTTCGCCAGACAGGGCGGGGAAATCGCAGCGGTGATCTCCGAGCCGGTGCTGGCAAACTCCGGATCCATTATGCCCGCAGAGGGCTTCCTGCAGGCGATGGTCGAACTGTGCCGGAAAAACGGCGCGGTTTCGATATTCGACGAGGTAATTACAGGGTTCCGTCTCGCCCTTGGCGGCGCGAGGGAATACTTCGACGCCATCCCCGATCTGTCTGTATACGCCAAGGCCCTGGCCGGCGGCTTCACACTTTCCGCCGTGGCGGGGACGCGGAGGATGTTCGACGTGCTCAGGGACGGCGCGACGATCCACGCCGGGACGTATAACGGGAGTACGGTCAATCTTGCCGCCGGGCTTGCGACGGTCAGGATCCTGAGCGCCAATCCCCGGGCTTTCCGGCAGATGCATGAGCATGGATACGCGATTCGGCAGGCGATTGAAGCGGCTGCGGCTGACCGGGGAATACCCGTGTGCATATCGGGCGCAGGTACGGTCTTCAACGTTCACTTTGGCGTTCAGACTCCGCCAGTACACTATCGGGAACTGAAAGCTTCGGACATGGCGCTTTACACGCGGTTCCGGGCCGGCATGCTGGACGAGGGTATTCAGTTGTTGCCCGATGGCCGCTGGTACGTGGGCCTGACTCATGGAGGGGAGGAACTGAATCTCGTGCGTGCGGCGGTCCGGTCCGTTTTTGCGGACCTATAGTGTTCTGCAGGCCGTATCTTATCGGCCAAAAGCCTTGACATTGGTTGGGCGTTATGGTAAAATCACAACGGGACCGGAATACCCGGTTAATTCCACGTTCAGACGGGAATCTGGAGGAAAACGTACATGGGGATGGACGACATTCAGCCACTTCTGGACAGCTGGCCGTACGAGCCCGACAAACTCTGTGTAAGGAGAATCAAGGGGACGGACGGCACGGAGAAGATCCAACTCCGGGTTGAGATGGGGATCCTGCAGATGGAAGTCGCCGGCCGCCCGGACGGGCAGCGCCCCCATGGTCATGAGTCTCTGCTCCACTATTACAAGGAAAAAGCGGGGGCGGCGTTGGGGGACTCGAAGTCATTCAATCTGGATCCCGACGTCTGTCTTACACTCCAGGTTGAAGGGCTCCAGTATTACCACCGTCGGATCAGCTTTCTGGAACTCGGTGAATATCGTCTTGCCCAGGAAGATGCCCAGCGAAATCTCGACATGTTCGACTTTGTCAAGGAATTCGCGCGTGAAGAAGAAGACAGCATGGTTCTCGAGCAGTACAGACCCTTCGTAATCGGGCATCGGGTGCGTGCGGTGGTTCTTCAGGAACTGGAGGCTGAAAATTTCGATCGTGCGCTTCTGGAAATCAACAACGGCATTGAGGAGATCCAGGGCTTTTTCAAAGAGTACGATCGACCCGACCTGGTGGAAGACAGCGAAGAGGTGGTATTCTTGCAGGAATGGGCGGAAGAGATCCGAAAGGATCGGCCAAGGCCCCTTTTTCAAGATCTTAAGGAGCAACTCAGCGAGGCTGTTGCCATTGAAGATTTCGAACGCGCCGCCCAGCTTCGCGATCAGCTTCAGGCGCTTTCCCCGGTGGCAGAACGACAGGCACGATCCCGCAAATAAGTCAGGCGACCTGCGCGCCTTCGAACGTCAGGGAGGAGATGCGTCTATTGGCGGTGCATGAAGTAATCACCAGGGAGGAGCCGGAACGCGCGATTCTGGTGGGAATGGCGCTTTCGGGCGATGTCTCGTGGGATGCGAACGACACGTTGAATGAACTTGCGTTGCTCGCGGATACAGCGGGTGCGCAGGTCGTGGACCGGATGGTGCAGGAGCGAGATAGCATCGATCCGGCTTTTTTTATCGGTCGGGGCAAGGCTGAGGAACTTGCGCTCCGCGTAAAGCAACTCAGTGCGCAACTGGTGATTTTTGACGATGACCTGTCACCCGCCCAGTTCAAGAATCTCGAAGAACTCGCGGGAGTCAATGTAATCGACAGGAGCCGGCTGATTCTTGATATATTCGCCGGAAGGGCAAAAACGCGTGAATCACAAACACAGGTGGAACTGGCGCAGCTCAACTATCTGTTGCCGCGCCTGACGCGTCGATGGACGCACCTGTCGCGCCAGGCCGGTCACGGCGGAACGACGGGCGGTATCGGGACACGGGGGCCGGGGGAGACTCAGCTGGAGGTGGACCGCCGGGCGCTGCGGAGCCGGATCGGGGTACTGACCAGAGCGCTGAACCGGATTTCCCGGCGGCGCGTACTCGGGCGGAAACAGCGTACCGATACGTTTCGCATCTCTCTGGTGGGTTATACGAATGCAGGAAAGTCTACATTGATGCGCGCACTTACAGGCGCCGACGTTCTGGTGGAAGACCGCTTGTTCGCAACGCTGGACTCCACGACCCGCCGGGTATATCTGGGGTATAATCGTGAGGTCTTGCTTACCGATACGGTCGGGTTCATTCGAAAGCTCCCTCATCACCTTGTCGCATCGTTCAGAAGCACCCTCGAAGAGGCGGTGGACGCGGACATGTTACTGCACGTTGTCGACGTAGGTCATCCCAGGTGCGAGGACCAGATTGGGGCAGTGTATGAGACGCTTCAGGGTCTGGGCATCGCGGAGTACCCCACATTGATGGCGTTCAACAAGATCGACCGGTTTGACGACCCGGTAATTCAGCGACGTCTGCGGGCCCGGTTTCCGGATGGTGTCTGGGTCTCTGCGAAGGAAGCCCAGGGCCTGGACGAACTGCGATTGGCGATTTACGACCGACTCGAGGGCCAGCGCTCGTTGATGCATCTGCGCATTCCACAGGCTGAAGGCAAGCTCCTTTCGGAACTGCATCGGGTGGGCGAAATCCTGAGTACGGCATATGAACGAAACGATGTGTTGCTGGAGATTAAACTGAGCCGCCAGAATGCCAGGCGGCTCCTGCCTGATGGAAGGTTCCGGATCAAACGGTAACAGTCCGTTGATAAAGTCGCT
>JAAXHE010000275.1 GCA_012271065.1 Candidatus Latescibacterota bacterium | reverse complement strand
CACATCCTCACCGCCCAGTTCGACCCGGACTATCCTCCGCTCTGCTTCTGCTGCGACGAGGCGCGCGACCAGGGCGGTATCGTCATCTGGTGCCACAACGGCCGGGGCATGGAGGCGCCGGTCGCCGCAGTCCTCGGTAAGCTGGATGCCTTCAACCTGTTCGACCCCTTCTGGATGGACCCCGAATACGATCTCTGGTACAAGCTCCTCAACTGCGGCATCCGCCTGCCCGCGTCCACCGGCACGGACTGGTTCGTCTGCTCCAACAACCGCGTGTACGTCAACACCAGCGACGCGTTTTCCTACGAACGCTGGATTGCTGGTATGAAGGCGGGAAATACCTTCATTACCAACGGCCCCGCCATGGATCTGACCGTCAACGATCAGCCGATGGGATCCACGGTCCGGCTGCCCAGCGGCGGCGCGCTCGATATCGAGTCCAGCTTCAGTTCCTTCTATCCGGTCCATCGCGTGGAGATTGTGATGAACGGCCGCGTCATCCACGCGGAGAACGATGCCGAAGGTAAACGCGCGGGAGCCGTCCGCCATCGCGTGGACGTCGACAGGGACGGGTGGATCGCCGCGCGGCTCTGGGGCGACGGGCGCGACAGCTTTGGCCAGTCCATCTACGCCCACAGCAGCCCGGTCTATTTCTCGTGCGGCCGTCCCCCCGCCGAGCGAGACGAATCCGCGCAGTATTTCCTGAACGGTATCGATGACTCGCTGAAATGGATCGATGCCTGGGGCCGTTACAACACCGACCGGCAGCGCGAAGACGTCCGGGAGCTCTTCCGCCAGGGGCGCGAAGGCTTCGCGGGGCTGGTATCGGGAGGGTCCAAATGAGAAAAATGCAGGAATCTTTAAGAACCGGGCTATCCACGACTTTATCGCGGGAACTGTCGTCGTGAGGGCAAATCTCGAAGAACCCCCGGAGGACGAATCGCTCGAATCGTGAAATCGACTATGAAAATGGAGCGCGCCCACTACTGGCTGGAGAGATTGCGGGTTGCGCTCGCTTTATGCCTGCTTGCGACCGCCCCCTCGGTCCACGCCGGGGAGTGGAAGGCCGCCCGCGCGGACTATCCGTGGTCCTTCCCGCGCGACCACTGGGCGCGTGACGGGTACAAGACGGAGTGGTGGTATTTTACCGGTCATCTGACGTCCGAGGACGGTCGGCGCTTCGGGTACCAGTTCACCTTCTTCAGGGTTGGAATGTTGCCGCAGCGTCCCTCGCTGGCCTCGGAATGGGCGGCCGGCAATGTGATCATGGGCCACGCGGCCATCGGCGATCTCGAGTCGCAACGCCATCACTTCAGCGAGGTGATCTACCGGATCACGCCCCTGCTCGGCGGGTTTGGCGAGTACCCGGATACGCTGATCGCATGGAGCCGGGCGCCGGCGGGTACGGATGACCGGTGGACGTTGACCTGGAACGGCTCGGGTTTCGATTTCTCGATGACCGACAGCCGGCAGCGCATGGGATTCTCGCTTTCGACCCGGCCCGAAAAAGAGATGATCTTCCAGGGGCCGAACGGATTCAGCAGAAAAGGCAACGCCGAGGCCGCGGCCAGCCAGTATTACAGCTTTACCCGGCTTGCCACAACGGGCGAGATCAGGCTGGGCGGCCAGCGGCTTTCGGTATCGGGCCGGAGCTGGATGGACAAGGAGTTCGGGTCGAACCAGCTGGAAGCCCATCAGGTGGGGTGGGACTGGTTCAGCCTGCAGCTGGACGACGGCCGCGAGGTGATGCTGTACGTGCTTCGGGATACCACGGGCGCCGCGGACTATGCGCGCGGTACAATAGTCTCGGCGTCGGGGCAGGCCAGGTATCTGGCGCCCGAAGCGTTTTCCATTCGAGCGACGGAGACCTGGGAGAGTCCGGAGACGGATGCGGTCTACCCCTCGCGCTGGCAGGTCGCGCTGCCCGCCGAGGACCTGCGGATGTCGATCCGGCCTGTGATGGCGGACCAGGAAAACCATAGCGCGTTGATCAAGTCGATGTTCTACTGGGAGGGTGCGGTGGAAATCACCGGCCGTGACGGGAAGCGGATTGGGCAGGGATACGTTGAACTCGTGGGGTACGGGACGGGCAGCCGGCCGCGGCTATAGCGATCCGGAAATCGAAGACGGAAAAAACCAGGGGATTCCGCCGAGCGCATCGGGAAAGGGATCCCCGTTTTTCATGCCTTATCGGATTGGCGTCGTCTCCTCCGGAAGTTCGCCCACGTACCGTGTACGAGGTCGAAATACGTCGGCGCGACCGGCCGGCGATCGAAACCCGTCGGCGAGAGATGACGTCGCGCGGTTGATCCGGAATGGACACCTTTCAGGCGTCAGGGTGACCCATGTGGTCGCCCTGTTTTTTTTGTGCGTCGTGAAAAGGTCCCTCAGGGTGCATCCTGATGGGTGTAAGTGCGGAGGATCGGCCGATAGAAACCCTTTCAGTCGTCCATTTGGAGGATAATGCGATTGAATCGTATCTCACGATGAAAAAGCGATTACACATTTGCAGCGTCGTTGCGACATTGCTGATGCCGGTGTCATTGGGCGCCGATGATCAGCACCGGACCCGGGTCGCCCATGCCGTAAGGGTGAAAACCGCACCGGTTATAGATGGCGAGCTATCCGACGCCGTATGGCAACACGCACCGATTGCGACAGGTTTTTTTCGTATAAAGCAAGGAAGTATTCACCCCGCGCGTCTGAAGACTGAAGTCAGGATATTGTACGACGAAGAGGCGCTCTACATCGGCATATATTGTGAAGAACCGGATATGGCGAATCTGAGGGAAACAATGACCCGACGTGATTCCCGTATCTGGCATAATGACTGCGTGGAAGTGATGCTGGACACCTATCGAGACCGGCGTAACTGTTACGTTTTCGCGACAAACACGTTTGGCACGCAGATGGACGAACGGATAGGTAATGAGAGTGTATTCGATATGAGCTGGGATGCCGTATGGGAATCAAAAGTAAGAAAATATCGCCATGGTTGGACCGCAGAATTCTCGATCCCGTTTCGAGTGCTCCGGTTTGATCCGCACAATGCGACGTGGGGAATCAACTTCTGGAGGACGCATCCGATAAGCGGTCAATCCTATTCCTGGGCGCCTTCCGCATTTTTCGGTCGTGTGTCCGAGTTCGGCGATCTGACAGGATTGAATCTTGGAAAGATCGGCATTGAACCGAAAATCGGCATTCTACCCTACGCCACTTATCGTGCGATAGATGACCGCCAGGATGATTTCGACGGGGGCCTGGACTTTATTGTACCGGTCTCGACGCACCTCACTTCGAATGTGACGTTCAACCCCGACTTTTCTCAGTTGGAAAGTGACCCGACCCGAATCAACATAGTTAGCGACAGGGAGCTGTCACTGCCGGAACGCAGGCCATTTTACCGGGAGGGCACCGAACTGTTCAAGTTGCCCCTTAACCTGTACTATACCCGCCGCGTGCAGGAAATCGATATCGGGACGAAAGTAGCCGGCAGATTTCGCGCAGCGAATTTCGCCGTGATCAACACTTACGGAAAGATGATCGACCGATACGATGGGGACAGCAAAAAGCAGGCGAATCTCCTGGCCGGTCGTGTCAACTACGACATTGGCGAACGCACGGTCGTCGGGTTCATGGGAGTCCGGAAACACCAGGAAGACAGAGACGTGTTGCTTCTGTCTCTCAATGGTCGATTTGGATTTGGTCGAGACTTGACTGCAACGTCTCAATTTGCCGTGAATTCCGTTGGTGGTCAAACACATAGCGCGTACCACCAGGCGCTGACGTGGGTCCATGAGGGTTGGATGGCCCAGGTCGGGGTTGAAGAAATCCAGGACGGCTTTCGTCCCAACGAGATCGGACTTGAAGATGACGCGTTCCATCGCAAGCGTGCCCGGGCAAGATACAGTTACGGACCGCCGGAGACCAGTCTCGTGCGGTCATTGACGGCTGAAATGTACCACGCATACCAAACCAACGCAGATAAGCTGCTGAGCGAACGGCGTAACGAGCTCCGGTTCAAAGTCGAAATTGGCCGGATCGATTTCGCGACGTTCGGTGGTTTCGGCGCATTGCGCGAAGTTGGCCAACTCTTCGACACCAGGTTTCTTGGCTCAGAGATGAATTATACGGCACAGCGGTGGCACTTGAGCGCATTTGGTCGAATCGGGCTTCGCCGAGGGGAAATCAGCCGATATTCAAGTTTCTCCGCAGGTCTCAACCTATTGGAAAAAACGACTGTGGATGTCGATCTCGGCTATCTTTCATGGGAAGCGAATCGCAACACGATTGTATTCCGGTTGCGCGGCAACTACCAACTGACTCGAAGGGTCGGCTGGCGTATCTATATTGAACGCATTGAGGAACGGTTACGGGATGAAAATTCCCTTAGTTTCAATGCCATCTTTGATTATGAATTCACGCCGGAAAGCCATATCTACTTCGTCTTCGTGGATGGCAGGCCGGGTAATCGAGCCGTGTTCGCGAAAGTCGCGTATCTATTCGAATCCGGCGTTCCAGGTTTCGGAAAGGCGATTGAATGACCTCGACGTCAACCGGTCGATTCGTGACCGGGGAAGAGTACACGTCAGACGGGTTCTTCTGAGATTTACTGTCGGATCAACTCAATCGGCAGTCCGGCTTTGCAGATCCATCCTGACGATTTATGATTTTTCGTAGGGGCGACCCTTGTGGTCGCCCTGTTTTTCGTGCATAAGTACAAAAAGGCATTGATCGGCATATTCATGAGGGGTATCTTGTCGGCGTCGTCAGCGGCGTTGTGAACCGCAGGAATGTCAGTTGCCGCCCGGATCATTTCCCTTTTATGAGGTGCGTATGGACAGCGAGAGTGGACGCCGGATCTACGAAGACGTGGGCGTGAATCCGGTGATCAACGGTATGGGTAGCCAGACCGTGCTGGGCGGTTCGCGTCTCTCTCCCGGTGTGCTCCGGGCGATGCAGGATGCGAACCGGTACTTTGTGGATATGAAGGAGTTGCTGAAGGGGTCGGGCGAAGTGATTGCGGGGATGCTGGGGGCGGAAGCGGCGCTGGTGACGCCCGGATGCGCGTCCGTGCTGGCGCTGGGGTCGGCCGCATGCATGACGGGAAACGACCGCGGCAGGATGGAGCGGCTGCCTGACACGACGGGGATGCGCGACGAGTTTCTGATTCAGTCCGGGCAGCGGTACAAATACGAACGCTGCGTGACGATTTACGGCGGAAAGCTGGTGGAGGTTGGTGACGGGGACGGTACGACGGAGAGCCAGTTGCGGGCCGCGATGACCGATAGCACGGCAGGCCTGCTCTACGTCGCCCCTGGCGGGGGGCCGGGCGTTGTCCCGCTGGAAGATGCCATAGCCATCGCGAGGGACCGCGGCGTCGCGGTAATCGTGGATGCGGCCTCGCAGGTATTCCCGCTGGACGTCATGTGCCGGTACCCCCGGATGGGCGCGGACGTGGTGGGATACGGCGCGAAATACTTCGGCGCATGCAATTCCACGGGGATCATGTGCGGAAGGAAAGACCTGGTGGACGCGGCTTTCGTGCAGGGTTTCATCGGATTCGAGACCGAGGAGCGGCGAACCGTGGGCCGTCCCCTGAAGGTTGACCGGCAGGAAGTTATCGCCGTGACTGCCGCATTGAAGGAATGGTTTGAAATGGACCACGACGCGCGCTTCGCTGACCACCGACGCAAGGCCGACGACCTGTTCAGCTCATTGAATGGAGTTTCGCACATCCAGGTGGAACACGTGACCGAAAAACGCGGGCTCGGCAGCGGGCTGCTGATCCGGTTCGACGAGAAGGCCCTTGGAAAATCACTGTCGCAGGTCCTGGACGAACTGAAGGAGGGCCGGCCGAGCATCGTGCTGGGGGATTCCGCGGATGCGCTCCACGTGTCGGTGCCGACCCTGACGGACGAGGACCTGAAGGTCGTCGGCGAGCGCCTGCGTGAGGTCCTCGGCACGTCGTGAGAGGATACAGGCTTGCCTGCGCGGGATTTGGTTGAAAACGTAGCGATGGATTCCTGTCCCCGGCTCACCGTAATTATCCCTGCTTTCAATTCCCGTGCGGTAGCGCGTCGTATCGCTTTGCCCTGGCGCGAAGCCGGCGGCGCAGCGGCGACGGTGACGGATTATTGGCGTTTGACTTGAGTAAGAAGGTAAAATCGCGGGAATGAGATTGAATTCAGCCGGGGAGCAGTTCAATCGCCAGGCGGCCCAATATGCCGTGAGCGATGTGCACTCATCAGGAGAAAGTCTGCGCATCCTCAACGCATGGGCGTCCGTCGAACGCTACCCCCTAGGTCTCGATATTGCCACGGGTCCCGGCTTCACGGCATTCTCGGTTGCCGGTTTTTGTGACACAATCGTGGCTTCGGACATCGCGCAGGGGATGCTGGATCAGGCCCGCAGAATCGCCGATGAGCGAGGCATTGCGAACGTACGCTTCGAGATTGTCGATGCATGCGATATTTCATATCCTGACGCATCGATCGACCTGGTCACCTGCAGGACGGCGCCGCACCATTTTCAGGACATCGGCCGGTTTCTTTCAGAAGTCCACCGCGTGTTGAGACCGGGGGGCGTCTTTCTTCTGTGCGACACGACGACGTCGGAAGATCCGGTGGTCGCGGCGTGGCATCATCGCGTGGAAGTGGAACGGGATCCAACGCATGTGACGGCGCCGACGCCGAAGGAGTGGCGAAGGGACCTGGGCGGCACCGGATTCGAATTGACCCATACGGCGTACACGAGGGTTGAAATGACGTTGTCGGATTGGGTTGAGAGGTCGGGGACGCCTGCGGAGGCAATAAAGGGATTGTACCGGGACTTCGCCGACGCGCCGCGGGAGGTCAGAAGCGAGTTCGGGATTCGTCGTTCGGGTGACGACGATTTCGAGTTCTATTGGCCTGTTTTCTGTTGTCGAGCCGTGAAGACACAACGCGCGTGAAAACGCAAAATCTGCAGGCAATCAATCAACAATGTCGTAAAATCCGGGAGAGATGAATTATGCCGTCGCGGACTGCTCAGACTTGCAAGCTGATTCGGTCACAGGACGTCTTCACCGGCAAGCAGGCCTTTACCTACCGTAAGGGTGTCACGGCCGAAAACACCGGCTCCCGGGGACTCAGCATGCACCTGCTGTCCATCCCTCCGGGTGAGCGCTCCAGGCCCCACCTGCACGATGGCCACGAGAGCGCCGTCTACGTCATCAGCGGCAAGTCCGGAATGTGGTACGGTGAAAACCTGGAGGAGCACGTGTCCGTCAACAGCGGCGATTTCGTCTACATTCCGCCCGGTGTGCCCCACCTTCCGTACAACGCCAGCGACACCGAACCCTGCATCGCCGTCATCGCCCGCACCGACCCCAACGAACAGGAGAGTGTTCGGCTCCTGCCCGAGTTGGAAGCAATTCACGACGGGTGACATATCTCGTTCGTCCAGTTATACGATCGAGTTATCGTTCGAACCGGGTGTCCTGCCCATCGCATTTCTCACCTCTCGAGCCCCGTCGTTCCGCCTGGCAATATCCCGCTTCTGAATCCAAAGCCCCCCTTCCGCTTTCGACTTCGTCGCAGTCAACACCATTGCGTAGTGACCAGCAATGCATGCCTGGCGTGCGTGCGCCTCATCCGGTTACCGTCCTGGACGTCATCCGCGGCCTCGGGAGGCGCCTCGCGAAATGTCCAGAGAGAATTGGCGGAGTAGTTCAGCACGCCGGCCGGGGCGATCGCGCACCCCTGCAGGATCACCAGCGGCACATCCGCGAACAGTACGGAAAGCAGGACGAACGTGCCGTAACTCAACATTAGCGACACGAGCGATACAAGATGATACTTCAACCCCCGAATCCGGCGCTTTCCTGGCAGCGAGCGACTCCCGAAGGTCCAGTAGTTGTTGAGCAGAAAATTGGAGATGATGGACAGCTCGATCGCAATCGGCGACGCCAGCAGCGCGTGTACGCCGAGCGTCAGCATCAGTTGAAACGAACCGAGATTGACAACCACGCCGCCCAGGCCCGTGAGCGCGAATTTACCGAATGTCGGAGACAGTATTCTTCAGAATATACGCATGGAATTCGATGGGTTGCGGGTATTGAACGGATGCGTTTAGGGATGGGCCAGAGAACCCCGGCGTCCGAAGAGACTCATTAGGCGCGAGCAGCGGACCTGTCACCAAGTTTAACGACATCTCCCCACCTCGGCAACAGTAACGGTAAGGCTCAAGTGGCAGGTTTTCCCAGCGGCGTTTTACATTGACTTCCAGGGAATCTAACGACTGCCCGCCCAACGCAGGCTGAAATCACCCCTCCGCGGGTCCATGGTGCGTCTAACACCGGTGGCTTTGTCACCGGTGTTTTTTTGTGTGGTGACGACTCTTTTTCAGTCAGGTTTTGAGCGGCGCGAAATGCAACAAGGTTTCATCCGAGTGCCGCAAAATGGAACACATTGTTCAGGATCTGGACGTCGACCGCCGGCCTGCTGGAAGGCCGGCGTTGTTTTCTTTCTTGTATACCAGACAGTTAAGTCCCGGGCATCGCGAGTGGCACAATCATTGCGAGTCCAATGCGTTGACGGAGGCGCCGGACGCAAGCGTGCAGGGTCACGCGACGTCTCCGTTGATTCACAGTCGAAGCAGCGCCAATGGGGGAGTGCCGGAACCGCGAAAGAGCACTCATAAATCATTGTAAATAAAGATATTTTGGCGACGTACAGCAGCATACGGCTTGTCAGGAAACGGCATCCTTCGTTTGTCGCCGGGATGTCTACGAGAGGAGGTGATAGACATGAACAGTCGCATTGTATCACGCTCTGCGGACTCGTCCGGAATTCCTGCCCGGCTGCCCATGCGGACGGAGGACTTGAGCGCAGGACAGACTGCACGTATTACCGGCGGGGACGCCGGACTCGGGCGCCTCATTAGAAACCTGGTCGCAGAGATATTTGGCGTAAGTTTGCCCGAGCCGGACGTCCCACCCGGTACACTGTAGTCACGAACTGGCATCCTACGAGGCGGCGTCACCTGACGGTACGTTTGTCTAGGATATCGATTCTCGCAGACGGACAGGGACTCTTCGCAAAGTCATCAATGGTGCACGTCTGCGTGTTGTTAAAGCGGCTGATAATTGACGTGAAAAAGATGGAAGAGTGGATTACATTGGCGTTGGGGGCTATTTTCGATGGCTAGTCTTTAACTTACGGTGGATCAGGGTGCCCCCCGCGTGATCCAAAAGCAAGTGTTGAGAGTCCAAACCAGGTCTCTTGACGCTTGAACGTGCCCTCGGGCCCAACGGTGTGGTGCATCGGTAGATACACCACAGCATTGTAAAGCGGACAATCCAATTTATCCTTCAGGAGGATATCATGACGCATGCATTGGTTCGACCGATGGCGACAGATCCTTGTCTCATGCCTGTAGCCTGCAGCCAACTGCAGCGGCAGGAAGAATTGCTCGAGAGTGGGCAGATGGAAGAAACACAGGGTGGGTTGCTTCCTGTGATCATCCCGGCTGCTATCGTGGTTGGCAAGTTCGCTGCGCCCTATGTAGCGACTGCTGTTACCGCTATCGTTGTTGGAGTGGTTCTCGCTGAGATTGTGCCGAACAACGGGTGCAATAGCTGTACGTGCAACACAAGGCCACCTGGACGCCGGTAGGTTTCGTGCGTGGGATAGGTGCGAACAAATCGCTCCTATCCCACAAAGACCAATAGACACAACACTGGAGGTTCCGGATGAAGGATGTCCTCTCGGGGGGAACGTGGAGAGGTTGGGTCTTCGCGGCCGTATTGTACGTGTTATTCTCCGTTTTGCCTGCTTTGCTGATTCTCAGACTCGTCATTCAAATCGATCTTGCGATCCTGATGGCGGTCTTGGTAGTTCAGGCAGTCTCGTTTATTGTCTTCCGTAAAAAGTTCTATGTAACTGCAGCACAAATGGCGACCGCAGTCTGCGGTTTACTTGAGTCGAGTCCCCGCGAAGTTGACTCGATCCAGGATCATGCGGTCACCGAAGTGATTCTTGAAAGTCAAGAAATGTACAGTTTGTGTTTTTTGATGTTCTGGATTTCGGGAATGTCTGTCATCGGGGTAGATGCTTTGCTTCAGTGGGCAATTGAGCCGCGATTTCCTCTCGCCGATCTATGGAAATTGATTGGAGGACTAATCGCCTTGTTTGTCATTCACGAAGCGCTTCACGGTCTCGCCGCGATGGCGTGGGGAAAAATTCCATTCAGATCGCTGCACTTTGGAATCAACGTGCGATTAATGGCCTTTTACTGCCACGCTGACAAACCGATGACACTGAGCGCATACCGCGCATTCGCGCTCTTGCCCTTAATCGCAACAACACCTGCCGCGGTTTTAATTTTGTCGTTTGATCCTGCGATCTGGTCGGTCTTGCTATTTTGTGCCACTTTTGCCGGGGGCGCGGGAGATGTCATGGTTTATTCAAGAATCCGCCGATATGACAACGACATGTGGATCCAGGATCACCGGTCGGAGATTGGTTTCCACGTACTCCCTGCGGGAGAAATGCCCGCACGTTAAGCGACCGTAAACGGAACCGCTACAGGGGATCCGGCAGGCGGATTACAAGAACATGGTTGACTTCCACGGCGTTCCGTATAGGTAGTTCCACATAACATCCCGCCGGCATCCAAATTCGATATGGATTTACCGGAGATCACCAGTAAGGATTCCCAGGAGGTCCTCACGATCCGGGCGAGCGCGTTTGCGATGTTCCTGCTTTCGCTTGTGATGTTTTTTGTTGCGGTTAATGCGGTCCTTGTGGTGCGCTTGGGCTTGTCAGGATGGAATATTGACCTCCAGCCGGACAGTTTCAAACGGTGGTTGTTTCTGGGAAGTCTTGTCATGCTGGTGGTTGTTCACGAAGCGTTGCATGCCCTGGCTGCATTGCTATGGGGAAAGGCGCAATTCAGTTCGATTCGTTTCGGGTTCAAATTGAAATGGCTCGTCGCCTACTGTCATTGCGCGAGCCCGATGAGGATGGGCGTCTTTCGAATCTATTCGCTCCTGCCTCTTGCGCTAACTACGGTGGTAACGGGTCTCGTGTTATGGTGGGCCCCGACTGTCTGGACACTCCTGCTTTTCAGTTCGACATTCTCGGCATGTGCGGGGGATATTTTAATCTATCTCAAGATCCAGGAATTCCCTGGCAACCTGTGGGTTCAGGAACACCCATCGGGGATTGGATGCTATGTGTGGCCTGAAGGGCAATCTCCGCCAGAATGAAACGGCCTGACGGTACGTAAGGAGTTCGCGACGAATTATGCCGGAACGCGCTGACAGCGATCATATTATGGCTATAACGAAAAATGGCGAAGTGTCAATGGCATATCCGAATCTGAAACAGTCGATTTGGCTGATTGTCCTATTTGCTTTCAGTCAGCTGATTCTCGCGGCGCTTGCGGACATTCTCGGTCTGTGGCAGCCGGAGGACGGTTTCCTTTCGGGTATCGCGTTGCTGGTCGGTTTCGTCGTCATTTTGGGTTACGTTTGCCGCCGCACCGATCTGGATTGGGAATACCTGCGGCAACTGTTTAACACCGGTTTCAACTGGCGTGTTTGGCCATGCGCGGTGATGACTACCGTGGGTCTGTTGACGGTCGACATCGGATTGATCCTTGCAATGGATCGCCTCATTCCTGGATCGATGTTGATGCAAGAAAGCAATTCCGCGGAAGTCGGGCACAACACACCCTTCTGGTCAGCGCTCCTGGCGGTGGTCGTCATCGGGCCTCTGGTCGAAGAGATGCTCTTTAGAGGTATTATCCTGAATGGCTTGGCCGCAAAATACACAAGGATCCGCGCGATTGTCTGAGCGCCGTGTAGAGGGCTGCCCTTCGGAGCCGGAAGACCCCGGGTCCTCGGCAGGAAGAATCCCTGATAAAAAACGTACCGCATCCAGTCGGGCGTCGATCTGCATCCGGACACGCCAATAATCCTTCCATACACGGGAAAGGAACAATGGACGTCTTCACCCGCTTTTCTCAGTTGTCGAATCAGCCGGAATCCGTTCGGTTTCGTTTCGGGGAGGTCGTAATTGAACAAGGGGCGCCGGGCGACGCGTTCTACATTGTGAAATCGGGACGGCTGCGAGTAATCAGGCGGAATACGGACGGCCAACCGGAAACCCTGGGCTTTTTGTTTCCCGGCGATCACTTTGGAGAGGGGGCGCTGTTGACGGAGCGGGGACATCGGGCTACGGTGCGAGCCGCCGAGGAATCCCTGGTGCTGCGGGTGTCGCGCGCTGAATTCTTTAACGTGTTGAAGAACGTGCCTGAACTGAAGGCGCATCTGCAGGATCAGGTTGCGGATATCGCGTACCGGGATTTCACGAGGTTTCTGAAGGGGTCCGTTTCCGGGGATGGCCTGCGGGAGTTCTTCAGTCGACTAAAGCGAGAGGAGACTACCGAGGGTAGGACGTTCTCGGGACCCGGTCGTTCGTGTGGCCGGTTCTGTATAGTGGGCAGCGGCGGGTTGGACGTGGTTTCCGAAGACGACAGCGCGTCTAGTCTGAGCGCAGGAGATTTCTTCGAGGAAACGGATTTGTCTGGCGCAAAGTCACGGACGATCCGCAGTCTGGTCCGCTGCGTTATCTATTATCTGGATAAATCCGACCTGGAGAGCCTGGAACATTCAATTCCTGCATTAACGCCCTTGCGGGAATTAGCCCGGCATTTGTACCGGGAACCTGGATCGGACAGGTCTGTTTCCAGCGAGCTTCAATCGGAAGCGATTCACGACAACGCGGAAACGGCGGTAGTGAACAACGCCGTTGCGCCTGATGGCGTCCCGTCAGATGTCCCGAAAACCAGGACATCTGATGAGCAAAACAGAACATCAACGTCGTTTCGTTTTCCGTTTCTGAAGCAAAACGATCAGTCCGACTGCGGGGCGGCGTGTCTGGGAATGATCTGCAAGTATTACAAGATGCCCATCGGGCTGAACAGGCTGCGGGACATGTGCAATGTGTCGCGGGACGGCACGTCGATGGCGGCGCTGGCCGAGGCGGCGGAGACGCTGGGGTTTGTCACGCGTGGCGTGCGCACGGGTTATGAAGCGCTGATGCGCACGGAACTGCCGGCGATTCTGCACTGGGAAGGCAACCATTTCGTTGTCCTGTATGAGATCAACAAGAAGGGTGTGAAAATCGCGGATCCCGGCGTGGGTATTCGCAGATTGGCGCGGCGGGAGTTCGAGAAGAGCTGGACCGACATGGCGCTGCTCCTGGAATACACGGACCAGGTGGCGGAGAATGAACCCTCCAGATCTTCCTTCAAACGGTTCTTCCCGTTGATCAAGCCCTATACAGCCATTCTCGTGGAGGTCCTGCTGGCGTCCCTGGTACTCAGCCTGTTCGGCCTCGCCTCGCCAGTCTTCACGCAGACAATCGTGGACCAGGTGCTGGTGCACCACGACCGGGATCTCCTGAACCTGATGTTGGCGGGCATGGTCGTCGTGGCGCTGTTCCAGATGGGCACTTCGACGCTGCGTGCGTATTTGATCGGGTATATGAGCGCGCGCCTGAGCCTGACCATGCTGTCCCGCTTCTATCGACACCTGCTGGGCCTCTCCATGCGGTTTTTCGCGCTGCGTCGCACCGGTGACTTAACCACGCGCTTCAAGGAAAATGCGACGATTCAGCGCCTCTTTACGGACACGACCATCTCGGCGATTCTGGACTTTATCATGCTGTTCGTCTATCTCGGACTGATGTTCTATTACAATTGGGAGTTGACGCTTGTGATGTTGATTTTCGTGCCGCTTTCGGTGGGACTGACGCTGATCTATACCCCGATTCTGAAGTCCTTCAGCCAGCGCGCCTTTCTCGCCCGCGCGGAACAGTCGTCCGTGCTGATCGATTCCCTGCACGGCATTGACGTGGTGAAGGCCGAAGCCGTCGAGCGGGTTACGAGATGGCAGTGGGAGGGCAAGTTTACAAAGGAAATCCAGATCGGATTCCGGCGGCTGAAAATGGAGATGCTGTTCGGCGCGGGCGGGAGCATGATCAATCTCTTGAGTTCCACGGTGATTCTATGGTATGGCGCGTCGCTGGTGATCGACGGGGAGCTGTCCGTCGGACAGTTGATGGCGTTCAACGCCCTTATCGGCAATGTGATGGGACCTGTCATGGGGCTGATCGGCGTATGGCCGGAGGTCCAGGAAGCCCGGGTCGCCCTGGACAGGCTGAATGACGTCTATGACTCGAAGATGGAGGATGCGCGCCAGCGCGGACACGGGCTGAGACTGAAGCAGGTCGAGGGCCGTCTGTTATTCGAAGACGTGTTCTTCAGGTACGGCGTCGGTTCCGACGAACCCTACGTGTTGAACAATATCCGCCTGGAACTGGAACCCGGTAGAAGAGTCGCCATCGTCGGCCGCAGCGGCGCTGGAAAGACAACGCTCGTCAAGCTCGTGCCCCGCCTCTTCGATCCCACGGAAGGGCGTGTGTTGCTGGACGGGATGGATATGCGCGACTTCGACCCTCACTGGCTGCGCCGCCAGGTCGGCATGGTCATGCAGGACTCCTTTCTTTTCAGCGGCACCATTGCGGAGAACATCGCGGTGGGTGAGCAGGACGCTGATATGGACCGCATCCTTGAGGTTGCGAAATTGGCATGTGTCCACGACTTCGTAAACGAGATGCCCCTGGGATACGAGACGAAGGTAGGTGAACAGGGAATCGGTCTGTCGGGCGGACAGCGGCAGCGGGTCGCGATCGCGCGTGCGTTGTATCGCGATCCAGGGATTCTGATACTCGACGAAGCGACGAATGCGCTGGATACGGACTCGGAAAGTGCGATCCGATCCAATCTGGCCTTATTCATGGAGAATCGCACGTCCATAATTATCGCCCATCGACTGAGCACCGTGAGGGACGCGGACACGATCGTCGTAATGGAGAAGGGTCATATCGTGGATATGGGGCCGCACGACAAGTTGATGGCAGGCAGGGGTCTCTACTATCACATGTGCAGCCAGCAGTTGCAGGTGGCTTGAGACTGCGGCTGGCGAGGAGCCGGGCGGATGACGGGACCGCAGCTATTGGAATCGCCGGGGGAATCGTCCCCGATGCATCTGCCTGCGCGGAGGGATGCCGCGGATGAGATGGAGGCGTTCGTGAGGTCTCTCAGACCGTTCTGGGGGAGGGCGCTGCTCTACGTCGTTCTGCTGTTTGTCGGGATCGCGGTGATCTGGGCGTGGCGGGGCAAGGTGGACGTCGTGGCGTCCGCGCCATTCCGGTTGGTTCCCCTCGGGAAGGTGAAAACACTGCAGGCCGGCAGAGGGGGCGAAATTCAGCACATCGGCGTAAGTGAAGGCGATCGGATCGTAGAAGGCCAGTTGCTGTTCAAGCTGAAGTCATGGGAAACATGGGCGGACCTTCGAGAGCTGGAACAGGCGGAAATGGCATTTCAGCAGGCCGAGTACGACGTTGAAGAGGTATTGCCGCAGAGGACGGAACTGAACCGGGAGACGATCGCGTCATTTGAAAAGAGGCTGACTGTACTCCAGCGGCTTATGGTTGCGCATCAAAATGCCCTGAATGATTACCACGCCGACGTGAGTGATGCCGCAGGGGCCGGAAACAGCAGTTTCGAGGCGGAACTTCAGGCGCAGATCGGCTTCAGGCAGGCGGAAATCGAACATCTGAAGCAGGATTATCTTCAACAAAAGATGCTTTTCCGGCGAAAGTTAATCAGCAGGGTGGATATCAATCAGGCGCGCCTAAGGTACCTGAACGCACTCGCGTCGCTCCCGGGACGCATGACGGAAATCTACAAGCACGAGACGTCGGTCCGGGATCTCAAGCGTCAGATTCTGGAGGCGCGCCTCGCGCACCGTCGCGAGACCTCACAAATGAAACACGCCTACAAAACCGCGCGATTGAGGCTGGATCAGGCGCAAAAACGCGTCGACCGCCGGCTGGAAGCCGAGTCGGACCTGATTCTGGCGCCGGAGTCAGGCATCGTAACGCGGGTGGAAGTGAATACGATCGGGCAGGTTATCAACAAGGGACAGGCGCTCGTTACTCTGGCTCCCGCCTCCGCGCCGATTGTTGCCGAACTTACGGTCCTGAATAGAGACGTGGGCTTGTTAAAACCGGGGCAGATCGTCAAGTTGAAATACGACGCATTCGCGTTTCAGGACTTCGGAATCAAACGCGGGTGGCTCAAACAGATCTCGCCGGATGCCGTCATCGACGAGACTGTCGGACCGATTTTCAGGGGCGTCGTTGAATTGGAAGAAACAACCATGGTTGTAAAGGGACAGGAGAAGCCGCTTCTGTTCGGCATGAAGGGCACGGCGGAAATCATGACGGACCGGCAGTCCGTTCTGTTGTTGCTCCTGAGTCCCTTGCGAAAACTGTACGAGTCCGCCGCGTACGACGCAACGAAGTCGTCAGTTTCTCGCCCGGGGGATACGTGATGCGGCGTCCTAAGGATGGTGCGACCGCAGCCTCGGACGCGGAGATATCGCTCGTCCGAGTGAATGGCATCGAGGTGTCACTGTATCAGATCGTACGTCAACTGGGGGTTGCAGACAAACTCGACTTTTTCTCTTCGTTTGCGCGCAGGGAACTGGTCCGACAGCTTGCTATCCGGGAAGGCGTGGTGGCGAAACCCGAAGACATCCAGCAGGACGTCGACAACTGGCGATATCAATATCGACTGGAACGGGTGGAAGACACGGAGGCCTGGCTTGTATCGCGTGGAATTACCCTTGGCGACGTCGCGGAAGACGCCCAGGCGAGACGGATGGAGCACGCGTTGTCTGACAAGATCGCGGAGGGACGGATCCAACCCTACTTCGCGCAGCACACGCTGGATTTCGACGAGGCGGAGGTGAACTGGATATTCCATCGTGACAAGGGCGTGATCGATGAGATCGGACTTCAGGCAATTGAGGAAGGCGGCGACTTTTGCGCAATGGCACGGGAGTTCTCACAGGATGAACGCACCCGCCCTGCCGGTGGGTATCTGGGCAGGGTGCGGCGAGAACAGTTACCCAAAGGCATTGCCGCCCGCCTGTTTGCCGCCTCTCCAGGTGAGTTATTCGGACCGGAGAAAGCGCCAGGCGGTTTCGCGTTGTATATGCTGCAACGGAACTTTCCGGCAATCCTTGACGACCGCGTTTCGAACGAAATTCGCGACATTTTATTCAGCCAGTGGCTGCAGAGAGAGTTTCAACGGGCGGAAGTTCATTACCCGATCTGGGAATCCGTGAAGGAGAGCCGGGAGTAGATACGAGGCGTGGTACAGTGACGGGTCCCTTCGCCAATGAAGACAGTTCACTCGTCGAGGCGCGAACATAATTCTCCTGATGTGGCCTCGTTGCATCAGGACGTTGATACTGTGTTGCGACGTGGGCTACGTACGCATCCTCGCCGCTCTCAGATGGACCTGTCTATGTAGAAATGCAAATTAGCCTTAATCCGAAATAAATCAG
>JAAXHE010000001.1 GCA_012271065.1 Candidatus Latescibacterota bacterium | reverse complement strand
GGGGACGCCACCGCGCTCGACGCCCGCGATTGGCCGCAATTTCTCGGTCCCGAGCGCGACAACCGCCTCCGAGGCGTCCACCTCGAGCGCGACTGGACCAGGCGCCCGCCGCGCGAAATCTGGCGTCGTCCCGTCGGCCCCGCCTGGTCTTCATTTGCCATTGTCCGAGGCCGGGCGATAACTCAGGAGCAACACGGCCCCGAGGAGCAGGTTGTCTGCTACGACCTGGCGACGGGCCGCAAGCTCTGGCAACACGCCGATTCGACTCGCTACGAGTCCGCTGTAGCCGGCATCGGTCCGCGCGCCACGCCTGCCATCGCAGGAGACCGGGTTTTCACCCTTGGCGCTACAGGCATCCTCAATTGCCTGGATCTGGCCACCGGGGCGCAGATCTGGTCGCGGGACATCCTCGCCGACAACCGGGCTGAGGCCAATGTGTGGGGCATCAGCTGTTCGCCGCTGGTCCTCGACACGCTGGTCGTGGTCAGTGCCGGAGGCCCGGATGAGCGCTCGCTGGTTGCCTATCACCGCCAAACCGGCGCGTTTGTCTGGGGCGGGGGCGCCGACAGGGCCGGCTACAGCTCGCCGCGTCTGGTAACGCTGGCCGGACGCGAGCAGATCCTGATTTTCAACAGCCATAGCGTCGTCGCACATGATCCGCACAGCGGAGTTACCCTCTGGCGTCAGCCGTGGGACCAGGTCCAATGCGTTGCCAACCCCCTGCCCTTGCCCGGAAACCGGGTTCTGGTCTCCACCGGTTACGGCATTGGCGCCAGGCTGTATCAGGTAAACGCCGCGCCCCGCGGCGGATTGACAAGCGATATCGTTTGGAAAAGCCCTCGACTCAAGGCAAAATTCGCCAACATGGTCCATCGCGATGGTTTTGTCTATGGCCTCGACGACGGAGTGCTGGTCTGCCTCGACCCGCATGACGGCAAGCGCCGCTGGAAGCGGGGGCGCTACGGCCACGGCCAGCTCATCCTGATAGGCGATGTCCTGCTGATCATGAGCGAATCGGGCGACGTCGTTCTGGTCGAGGCCCGACCCGACCGACACGTCGAACTGGCGCGCATGACGGCCTTCCCGGGCAAAACCTGGAATCCCCCGTCCTTTGCCGCACCCTATCTGCTGGTGCGCACGGATAGCGAGGCCGTCTGCTACGAACTGGCGCTTGCGAACAATACTCAGGCGCATCTTTTCGACCGGGATTAAAAACGCGGCCGTCGAACTCAATCGAATCCGAAATCCCCCCTGCTATTTCCCCTGGTTCTGTCCCTGGAGAACAGTCAGCGCATCCCACGTTGCCGGAAATCCGCCGAAGGCGCTCATCTGCAGCATGACCTCCTCTATCTCCATCCTCGTCGAGCCACAACCAAGGGCCCGGTCAATGTGAACGGCAAGTTGTTGCGGCCTGCCGAGAACCGTCAAGGCCGCGATCGTGCATAGCAGACGGGTTTTGATGTCCAGCCCGTCCCGTCCGTACAGGTCATGCATCACCTGCTCCATCACGAGCCGCTCGAACTCCGGATGAAGTGTGCGCATCTTTTCGGCGGAGTCCTTTGCGGCGGCCTCTCCGAGCATCGACGAAAGAACTCTGCGGCCTGCTTCGTAGCGGTCACTCTCGGTCATACATACATCCTCTCCCTTGTTGTCGACTGAAATCTTGACTGAATCGGCGACCGCTGCGAGCCGGGCAAGGCGTCCGTCGGCGATGAGCGTTTCGCAGATAAAGTACGAATTGTTCCGACAGGATCCCTGACAATTCACTTATTCAAACAACCCGTCTATCAACGCGCGAGCCCTTTCCACCACGGTTTCGAGGCAGCCCGGCGCGAGTTTGGCCCAGTATGTCACGTCTTCGTTGGCCTCGTGTCCCCCACGGTTGTAGGCTTCCCGCGTGGGCAGGTAGCCAACGTATTGCGTCGTGAGGTGCGCCGGAAAGAGAAACGGCGCCGGCGAGTTCGTCTTAAGCGCGAGTTGTCCTTCCACAAAGGGTTCACCAGGCAGGCCGATAACACACAGGTCGCCGATGCGGAACGCCTGAATTTCGTAGCTGAACTCGGCGTCCCGCTCCCGGCACAGTTCCACGCTTCGGGTCGAAGCGGCCCGGAACCAGTGCGGGTCCACGTCGCCGTTTGGTCCACGCGGCGGTTGGGGATTCTCGGACAGGATCGCTTCGACCTCGCGCAGGCGCCCGGCTGGAATATCGCGGAACGGAAGCCGAACGTTTTCGCCGGTGAATGCCAGCGTAGAGGGGTCGTCGACAAACGCCAGGCTGTGAACGATCCGTTCGGTCATCCGGGCCAGTTCGCGCCCCATTCGCCGGTGGTCAGGCCGGAAATCCGAATCGAAAGGATGCCTGGGGTTGATATTGCCGCAGCAGCCGTTGACGACAAGCGGCACCGCTTCGGAGCCGAAACGCTGATCCATCTCCCGCGTCCATGCGCCGGGCCAATCCGCCGACACTCCCCGGTAGGTGCCGCGATGACTGGACGCATTGACCGGGTGACAGGTGTAGTGGAGGAGAAATGCCAGCGGTCGCTCATCCAGGTCCTGGACGCAGCACACGCCGACTTCCGGGTCCATGGGTCCTTCGAGATAGCAGATATCCGTGTTTCCGAACGGCCTTTCTTCCCGGCCCGGACGGGTGGGCATGATGATGGTTCCGTCCCGCCGGATACCGCGACGATTGAACGCCAGGTCTCCCAACACGCCGCGCCCCAGGCCGATGCGTGCGGGTTGCAGCCTGTCCGCCGCTTCGACTGCGGCCTCGACCGCGGCGGAGGCAGCCCGGTCGCCGTAGGCGCGTTCGGCTCCGCGCAGGTACTCCGTCTGCTCGTTGTTCTCCAGGGGGAAATCCTGATCCAGCATGAAGTAGCCCAGGCTCGGCGCGGAGTGCGTCTGGGTGGCCTGGACCATAATCGCCTCGGGTGCGATGCCCGTCCGCTCGGCTATAGCGGCGCGGATCCGCTCCGAGTAGTCCTGGGTGACTATCGTGAGATCTAGGATGACGATGCAAACGCGCCGCCCACCGCTTTCGAAGACAATGGCTCTTGCAGAGAGCGGATCCATCACAGTCTCCGCCGGGCGGTGATCGCCGGAGCCGCTTCCAGCCAGATGCGTCCCCAATGGCGGCGTGATGTCAACCGTCGCCGCTCCGGCTCTCAGCTGGTTGGTCTTTATCCTGTTCATCCTGTCTATCCATTTCTTTGTATTATTCAACATACATGCATCCATTTTGCGCAGAAGTCACGCTGTAATTTCCCGAGGAAACGTGCTATGGATATCCAAACCCGTCTCGTTCACGCCGGCGAGGAGCGTATCGAGGGCGCCGTGGTGCTGCCGATCTTCCAGAGTTCGACCTTTGTTTCACAGGACGAGCAGGACTACAACGACATCCGCTATCTCCGCCTGAACAACACACCCAATCACCGCGCACTGCACGCCAAGCTGGCCGCTGTCTGCGGCGGTGAAGACGCGCTCGTAACCGGCGCCGGGATGGCCGCGATCACCACGGCAATGATTACCGTGCTCAACAGCGGTGATCATCTGCTGATCCAGGACTGTCTCTACGGGGGCACGCACGGCTTTGTGTCGCAGGATGCGCCGCGCCTGGGGATGAGCTTCGACTTTATCGCCGGGAACAAGCCGGACACGTGGGCGGACAAGCTCCGTCCGGAAACCCGGGCGGTTTACGTGGAGACGATGACCAACCCGCTACTGGAGGTCGCCGATCTGGAGGCCGTTGTGGAATTCGCCCGCGAACACGGGCTGGTCTCCCTGATCGACAATACCTTTGCCTCACCCTGCAATTTCCGCCCGCTGGAAATCGGGTTCGACATCGAACTGCACAGCGCGACCAAGTACCTGAACGGTCACTCGGACCTGGTCGCCGGCACGATCCTTGGGTCCTCCGCACGCGTCGAGGCAATCCGGCACAAGCTGAATCATCTGGGCGGTTCGCTGGATACACACGCCTGTTTTCTGCTGCAGCGTGGCCTGAAGACACTGGCGCTCAGAATGCGCCAACACAATGAGAACGGTCTGACGCTGGCGCGCTTTTTAACCGGGCAGGAGCAGGTGGCCCGGGTAAACTATCCGGGGCTGGAGAGCCACCCGCAATACGAGCGGGCACGTCGGCTATTTGCCGGAGCGGGCGGGGTGTTAAGCTTTGAATTGCACGGGGGCGTGGCGGCGGCCGAGCGGTTGCTGTCCGGGCTGACGCTGCCGGTTAGGGCCCCCAGTCTCGGCGGCGTCGAAACCCTCATTACGCGTCCGGCCGCCACCTCGCACAGCGGCATGAGCCCGGAAGATCGGGCCGAATTGGGAATAACCGATGGCCTGGTCCGCGTGGCGTGCGGCATCGAGGCCGCCGGGGACCTGTGCGCGGACTTCGCGAAGGCCTTCGCAGAAGTGTAGGATCAATGAAAACCCTAATTTCACTTCTGTTATCCGCGCTGAAACAGACCACCTCTTCCTGAAAGCAGGTTGTTGACGATTCCCTCTGCATCTCGCACAAAATGAACTGGCCTTGGTCCCCCGCGTGGGTCCATAAAAATATCTGGACCGATAGCAATAAGGGGTGTTGCTTCCCCATCAGAATTCTGAACTGTCAACTCGCCTTCCCCCATTTCTATGACAATCCGGGATCTCCCATTTGACTGGTAATCCCATATGTACGTCCCAACGTATTCCGCGAGGGTGTCAGCGCAAAGAGCTGTTGGCATAATCCATCGAGGCGATGAGGTAGTTGGCATAGTCATAAGCCGTGCTACAGATACCACCCGTGGAAAGCGAGATACTGTAATCTGCAACGAGTTGTGTTTCCTCATAATCTCCCTCTTTTTTTTAGTAACCGTGCGATCTATCTGTAGCCGAGCGCCATTGCGAAAAACTGCAGTGTGTCCGTTCCATGCCGACCACGTCAAAGATCCGCGACTGAAAGTAATCTTCCAGGGGGATATCACTCACCGTTTCTACAAGAACTCCCAGGGTGACGTATCCTTCGTTGGAGTATGAGAAAGCTGCGTTTGGTGGTGTTTGCAGACACCCGCCGAATGGCAAGCCTCAGACGTCGTTCACCTGATCGGCCAGCCAGGACGATTCGATGGACCGCCACTCCTCGTCGGTCATCGTGCGTCGCCAGTATGGAGAGATCGACGCCTTTTTCCTAGCGCCAGATTCCCCTTGCCTGCGAGCGAGGGAATTCCGTATTCTTTCCCTCTACGCGGGAACGTAACGATTCCGATATGTTGCTCCATTACCATTCGATTTTACAGGAGGAACGAAATGACTTCCAACCAGGACTGGTGGCCGGATCAGTTGAACCTG
>JAAXHE010000135.1 GCA_012271065.1 Candidatus Latescibacterota bacterium | reverse complement strand
GCAACGCAGTATTTCGACCGCAAGGGCCGGACGTAGCCCGGATGGGCTTTTTCAACGGGCTGCTAAGCCGCACGACGTTTTTTCGAAGGAACGGGGACAGATTCCCTCGACCTGGCCGAGGAGGAAACCGGATGTTAAAAACCCTGACCCGGGCGCTGCTCGTCGGATCGACCGTGGCAATGATCGCGAGTTGTGCGGACGAGAATCAATACCAGTTCGGTCTTCGAGGCAAGTGGCAGCTGGAGAGCCGACGACTGCCGGACGGGAACGTACTGGAGCCACCCGCCGTGGGCGGACACTATGAGTGGTATCCTACGGGCAAGACAATAGCCCATGTCACTGTGTCCATTTCTTTCGGCCCGGACCAGATTCAGGTTTCCGGGTATACGTACAGCTTTCAATCCGAAGCAATCGAACCGCAAGCTTTCACCCGTCTGGAGTATCTTGGCGTTGGCGGAGGTTACGGCACATCGCGCCTGACGTCGGATCAGTCGACTGACACGACGGCAACCGGTGAATTGGTCGTGAATGGCAACCGCGTTACCCTCGAATATGCCAACGGTACGGTCCAGGTTTACGAAGATGTCAGCGCCGCGGCGACCGAAAACGTCGTCTTTAACGTCAGCTTCGAAGACGGGACGACCGACACCTGGCGACGATTTGCGGATCAACCTGGCGTATTGCCCAAATGAGCCGGCCGATCGGCCTGACCGTTCTGAAACTTCAGGGGCGCGGCGAAGACCGCCGCGCCCCTTTGGCTTTTTTCGGATGAGGCCCGGATGGACAGGATGTTATTGGGGAGTATACTTCAACGAAACGCCCGGGACCCGGGTCTGAAGTGCAAAACGGCCCTCATTTTCGGCAACCGCTCGCTGACGTACGGAGAACTGAATGCGCAGAGCAATCGCATTGCCAACGGCCTTCTGAGCCTGGGGGTCGGCAAAGGCGACCGAATCGGCGTCTTGAGCCGGAATTCTGACGTCTACGTTGCCGTCTACTTCGCACTGGCCAAAGCGGGCGCCATTATGGTTCCCGTGAATTTCTGGTACCGCAGCAGGGAAATCCGCTACACGTTGCAACAGTCCGGCGCCCGCGGCCTGATCTACCAGAGCCGGTTCGGAAACGTTGTTGGCGGCATCGGAGTACTGACCGGACTCGAGTGGACGCTTACCATCGGCGACAATCGCGGCAATCGCCTGGAGGATCTGGCGGCCGGATCCTCATCAGACAATCCGGCGGTAGAGCTCGACGAGAACGACCCGCACATCATCCTGTACACGAGCGGCACGACCGGGTTTCCCAAAGGTGCTGTTTTCTCGCACAAGAGCCACTATCTTCAAGCCCTCTCCCTGGCCCTGTCGACCAGAGGGCACAACGCCGACGTGGGCCTGGTCGTCTACCCCCTCTTCCATACCGGCGGGCCGGACTGTCTGGTGCTTCCTCACTTCCTGACCGGCGCCACGCTCGTCATTCTGGACGGCGCGGACCCCGGTGACATCCTGTCGGCCGTTGCGCAGCACAGGGCAACCAACATTTTCTGCGTGCCGACCGTCTGGCGCTGGATTCTTGCGCGTCAGCGGCTGAGAAATCACGACGTCTCTTCGGTACAGCGCTGCCTGGGTTCGTCGGATACGTTTCCCGCGGCCCTGCTCGAGGACATCCTGGCGACGTTCAAGTCCGACGTCTATGTCACCTACGGGCTCACCGAGGCCGGCTGTATCCTGACCGTGTGTCGTCTGGCGTCAGGCCACCTCGGTAAACTCGGCTCGGTGGGCCGGCCCATGGCCTCGGTTGAACTCGACGTTGTCAATTCGTCCGGGAATCCGGTTGCACCCGGCGAGGTGGGCGAGGTTGTCGCGAAAACCGCGTCCGCGATGTACGAATACTGGAATATGCCCGAGAAGACCGGCGAGGCGCTTAAGAGAGGCTGGCTGCACACGGGGGACCTGGGCAGATTGGACAACGACGGCTATCTCTATCTGTCCGGCCGCGCAAAGGATGTGATTATCAGCGGCGGAGAAAACATCTATCCGCTGGAAATCGAACGTCTGTTGAAGGAGAATCCGAAGATACGCGATGCAGCCGTGGTGGGCATCCCGGACAGAGAATGGGGTGAGTCCGTGCTGGCCGCGGTCGTGGCGAGTGACGGCGCAGACCTCACCCCCGGCGAAGTCTCCGATTACGTGCGCGCCCGTCTGGCGGGATTCAAAAGACCGAGGTGGGTGGAAATTATCCCGGAATTCCCGGTAACCACCGCAACCGGAAAGGTGCGGAAGGCCGTGTTGAGAGAACGGTTCCGGGAGAAATACGGCACGGCGTGACGGGGTTCAGCAGTCCTGCGAAATCTTCGTCCCGCTCAGATGTTCTGCCGCCTTGCATACCGCCGAAAAATCCATTTCACCAGCTCCCAGACCGCTCGCCGCCGAGTACATCTGGTATGTCGCCGCACCGATCGGCATCGGCACGTTCAATGCCTTACCCAGGTCCACGCCGATCGCCAGATCCTTCTTCATCAGATCCAGCATAAATCCGGGTGCAAACGAGCCCGCCAGCAGGAAGTCGGATGCACGGATCTGAAACAACGTCGAATTGGCCGAACTCACACTGATGACCTGGCGCATGACTTCGGGGTCGGCGCCTGCCCTGATACCCAGGATCAAGCCCTCCGCGATTGCGGCCATGTTGATGCCGCCGATCAGCTGGTTTACGATTTTCACGGTCTGCCCCACGCCCACGGGCCCGACGTGGAAGATGTTTTCCTCCTTGCCCATCGCTCTAAACAACCCGTTGCACCGCTCGAAATCGTTCGCCTCTCCGCCGGCGATGATCGTCAACGTTCCGTTGATCGCCCCCGTATCGCCCCCGCTCACGGGCGCATCCATCACCGCCACACCCTTCGCTTCAGCCTTCTCTGCGATCTCCCGGATCGTGAGTGGCGAGATCGTGCTCATATCCACGATCAGTTTTCCCTCGGACGCGCCCGACAGCACCCCGTTGTCGCCGAGGATCACTTCCCTCACCTCCAGATCAGCCGTTACGATTGTTATGATGATATCGGTGCGCTCCGCGACCGCTGCGGCGGACGCGACCGCCCTGGCGCCCAGCCCCTCCATCTCCTCAATGACCTGAGGACGGCGCGCGTAGAACGTCAGATCGTACCCGGCCTTTACAAGATTGATCGCCATCGGTTTGCCCATGATTCCCAGACCGATAAACCCTACTCTTTCCATCTGAACCTCCTCTCGTCTGACGCGATCATCCCTCACGGGATGGGGTGACTGCGTCCACCGAAAACCTCGTGGGAAGGGTCCGGAATGCGTCACCAGCGTCTTGCGTTTATCCACCGTCAGTGCGGCGGGTCTGCAGGACCATCAACTGACCCACGGGGTTTTCGACAGCTCCCAGCGGACGCTGCTTCTCTTCCGACCAGATATCGTTTGCCGTAATGTAGAGATGCCCGTCCGCCACCTTGTTATAACACAACTGCGGGTATCGTGAACGAGGCACGTCGGGAATCAGCAGATCGAACGTATCACTCTCAGGGTGATAGGCGATAAAGCGGTCCATGAAGTGATAGGGCAATCCGTCCACCCCGATGTGCGGATCCTCTTTCTGCTGAATATAGTCGCCGGTCTTCTGGTCGTACCGGAATCCCGAATCGTACGTGCTCAGGTTGTTCAATTGCCATCCCCCGTAGAAGACACCGCCGCCGATGAAACCGAAGTCCTCCTTCCAACCCGGTACATCCCGTTCATACCTCTCACCCGTCCGACGGTCCAACCGGCTGAGCCGACCGTCGCTGTAATTCACGACAAACGGCTCAGCACGCGCTCCCGGTCGCGACGGCGGCGCGCGACGGGAATCTTCCGCCAGGAATCCACGGCTGTCGGGATCGTAGTACACGCGGCGCTGCACGCCGTCGTTTCGCGGAACCGCGAATGTCTCCAGCCGCTCGGGCCAATCTACCTCCCGTATGTCCGGCAGCACGCCTGGCGCCGGATACTCAAGGACCTCCCCCTGTTCGGTCTCAACGTCCCAAACCACCAGACACGGCCTCGACCGCTCAGGCATATAGAGTACGTTTCGCGCCTTATCCGCGTGACCATACCACAGGTTCGCCTCCAAAAACGGCTTATCGATCTTGTAAACGCGTTCCTTCACCGTGTCGTAAACCGTAAACATGGGATTGGTCTGCGGCAGCACATAGACCTTCCCGCCTGCGCAGAGACATTGGCTTCCACCGTGCTTGTCGGGGATCGAAAACGTGTGGATTTGCCCTGACTCAGGTTTGTACCGGTGGAGTACAGACAGACTGCCCGTAAACCACAGCGCGCCGCACTCGTCAACGTCCATTCCGTAGACGCGGGAATTCTTCGCATCCACCCAGACCGGATACATCCTTGGCAGCTCGGGCATCTCTATTCTCCGTCAGGCTTGGCACGAGTAAGGATTGTCCCAGGACTCGTGACGTTACAGCAGGCCAGGGGAACGGAATTTTCCAGTTGAACTGCAGGCTTTATGATATTTCGGTTTCGACTTGACTTTCGTCTATTAGTAGGTACCATTGGGCCGCCTGTCAACGGTTTTTCCATGTCCCGAACTTCGTTCGGCGGCGTCCCGGTTGTCCGGGGCCAGGCCGTCTGGCACCACTCCAGTTGGGATATTGAGCACGATGTCCCCACCTCCTCTATTGGCTGGAATCGACATAGGCACCACGAATATCAAGGCGCTTGTCTTCGATACCGCCGGCCGCGTTCAGGCCTCGGCAAGCGTGCCGACGCCAACCCATTACCCCCGACCCGGCTGGGCCTATCACACACCGGGTGAATTGTGGACGTGCACGCTGAACGTGATAAGGGACGCGGTATCGCAACTGGAGGCAGCCGACCCGGTCGCCAGCATCGCCGTTTCAAGTATGGCCGAGTCGGGCGTACCCCTTGACGCCACGGACCGCCCCGCCGCCGACATCATCGCCTGGTTCGACGGGAGGACGTCAAGCCAGGCCGCGTGGCTGCGCAAGACCCTCGGCGAAGAGCGGATCTACGCCATAACGGGGCTGTCGCTGGAGCCAATCTTCGGTCTCTGCAAGGTCCTCTGGCTGAAAGAAAACAGCCCGCAGGCTTACGCGAGAACGGTCTCTTGGCTGAACGTCGCAGACTATATCGCGTTCCGCCTGTGCGGGCATAAGGCAACGGACTATTCTCTCGCTTCGCGGACCCTCGTCTACGACCTTCACCGGAGGGATTGGCATTCAGGCATGCTGGATGAAGCGGGGGTATCACGCGGTCTCTTTGCGCAGGCAGTGCCCTCCGGCACGTTGCTTGGCCGGCTCCTGCCCGACGTTGCGCGTGCGACCGGCCTTCCATCCCGCGTTCAGGTGGCAACCGGCGGGCACGACCATATTTGCGGGGCGCTTGCCGTTGGCGCCACCGACCCGGATACGCTGCTGAATTCGCTCGGCACAGCGGAAGCGCTCTGTATAACGAGCGATCGCGCGTGGCTCAGCGATCAGTTTGCACGGCAGGGGTATACCACCGGAGCCCACGTCGCCAGGGATCGGTACTATATCCTCGGAAGCATCTACACCTCCGGGGCCTGCGTTGAGTGGATCCGCAATCTTCTCGGCGGTAACGTCGAATACGGCACCCTTGTCTCCGAAGCGGAACTGGCCCCTCCGGGAAGCCTGGGCGTCCACTTCCAGCCTCACCTGCGCCTCGGCAATCCTCCAAACAACGACCCCGAATCCAGGGCCGCGTTCATCGGTCTCACGTCGGACGTAAAGCGGGGGGCCATGTTTCGCGCCGTACTCGAGGGGTTGGCCTACGAAAGCCGGCTCTGCCTCGAAGCCATCGTGTCACACCCCGAAATCGACAGGCCGAATCGAATCGTGGCGATTGGCGGCAACACACGAAACCGGCTTCTCATGAAGATCAAGAGTTCGGTGTTCAATCAGAGGATCTCGATTGCAGACGTGGAGGAATCCGTCGCCCTGGGCGCCGCGGTACTGGGCGGCCTCGGCGCGGGCGTTTACGCGGACATCGACTCCGCTCTGCACGCACTGACGTACGACAGCTGGACGGTCGAGCCGGACGCCGAACAGGTCGCGACCTACGAGACCGGATTTCAGACCGTGTACCGCGGAATATTCCCGGCGCTTCAATCCCTGCACCATAGCTTGGGAGATGCCCGGAAATCGGAAGGATAGTCTGTACCCGAGTCAAACTGCATAACCCGATTCGCAGGACCGACCGCCTGCCGCGAATCGCCAGATACGCTGGATTTAAAGGGAGTATCCATGGACACCATCAACTGCGCCATCGTGGGATACGGCGGCATTGCGCTCTTCCACACGAGGGCATTCCTGCGTATTCCCGGGCCTGTCTTCGTACCGTCGTCGGACGAAGAGACGAACCCGCCGAATCATTCAGGGAAGCGTGGGGCTTTGAGAACGCTACCACGCGCTACGAAGACGTCCTGACCGACCCCGATATCGACGCGGTCGTTGTCGCATCGCCCAGCGAGGCGCATTACGAACAGACCCGGCTGGCGCTGGAGGCCGGCAAAAACGTACTGGTTGAAATCCCCCTTGCGCTTACACACAAAGGCGCCGCCGAGATTGCCGGCCTCGCGGGCAAGTCCGGAAACAAACTGCTGGTTGCCCATACCCGCCGTTTCAACCGCACGGGTCGGTTTGTAAAGGATTTTATCGCAAACGGCGAGGCAGGCCACGTGCACCAGCACCATACGCACGAATTTCAGTTGCGCCGCGACAACGTCGGTTGGAGGGGCTACAGGCGGAGCTGGACGGACGATGTTCTGTTCCACCACGGTTGCCATGTGCTCGACTACTCACTCTGGACCATCGACAGACCCGTTCGCCGGATTCGCGGCGAACTCAGCCCGCTCGACGCCGGAACCGGTACGTCACTCGACGTCAGTATGCTGCTCCGATATGCCACGGAGACCATTGCAGCACTCAGTCTTTCCTACAACGCCCGATCAGGGGTCAACAGCAATATCTACCTGTGCGACGCGGGCACCCTCATCGTCTCCGGCAACCGGGTCACGCTAAACGGCGAAACCCTCTTCCGGAGCGACGACACCCTGGACGACGACGTCCTTGTGCAGAACACCGAATTCATCGAGTCGATTCGAAAAGACAGGCAAACGGAATGCGGCGCAGAACACGCCCTGGAAGCGCTGGGTTTGCTACAGCAGATTTACGACCAGTCAATCACGATGGAACATCAAGACAAATACAAACGGATGTGGGAAACTTAGAAGCCGTCTTAAAATTCCCAGCGGTCTTCGC
>JAAXHE010000003.1 GCA_012271065.1 Candidatus Latescibacterota bacterium | reverse complement strand
TAGACCATCGGACGGGCCGCCTCCACGTTGGGCGACTGGAAGCCGACGTCATAGATGTGGAAACCCAGGTGCATGAACTTACGCTCCAGGTGGAAAAAAGGCCAGGCGCCCAACGTGGAGGCGGCCCGTCCGATGGTCTATACCACAACCCTGCTTCTGATGTTCATCGTGCTCGCACTGAACCTGACCGCGATCCAGGTCCGGTCCCGTTTGCGCAAGCGATACCAGAAGATCGGTCTGTAACGACTTTCCCTCTCGAACGAACCATCGAGATGCATCATCCGGACGGTTTTCGAGAGGATCATTCAACCAGGAGTCAACAGGGATGGACGCGGAAACAACGGCGAGGGATGACTCAGAAATCGAGAATCCGGTTGTCGAAGTCGAGTCTCTTAGCCTGTACTACGGCGAAGCCCAGGCATTGCACGATGTCAGCCTGACGGTGCCTCGACATAACGTCACCGCGTTTATCGGGCCGTCGGGTTGCGGAAAGTCGACGCTGCTGCGATGTATGAACCGGTTAAACGACCTGATCGACACAGTGAGGATTGAAGGCGCGGTTCGGATCGAAGGTGAGGACATTTACGCCCACGGCTTCGATGTGATTTCACTTCGACGGCTGGTGGGGATGGTGTTTCAGAAGTCGAATCCCTTCCCCAAATCGATCTACGAAAACGTGGTGTACGGATTGCGAATCGCGGGAGAGAATCGGCAGCCCGTTCTGGATGAGGTGGCAGAGCGAAGCCTCCGCGCGGCGGCGCTCTGGGACGAGGTCAAGGATCGCCTCGAAGAGTCGGCCCTCGGACTCTCCGGAGGGCAGCAGCAGCGGCTCTGCATCGCGCGGGCGATCGCCGTGGAGCCTTCCGTGATACTGATGGATGAACCCTGTTCGGCGCTCGACCCCATCGCGACCGGACGAATTGAGGAAACGATCGAAGAGCTGAAGAGACAATATACCATTGCGATTGTAACCCACAACCTCCAGCAGGCTTCCCGTATTTCGGACTGGACGGCTTTCTTCTACCTGGGAACGCTCGTGGAACACTCGCGGACCGAGGAGATGTTCACCAATCCCAGGCTGAAGCAGACCGAAGACTATGTGACGGGCAGGTTCGGTTAATGAAAACACCCTGCGGCAATTGTGCGCGGGATTCCTGGACAGGATACGCTATGGAACGGACACTTGATCAGAGGCTGGAGCATCTGAAGAGCGAGTTGCTGAAGATGGGCGGGGCCGTCGAAGAGTCCATTGCACACGCCGTCAAGAGTCTGGTGGACAGAGACAATGATCTGGCGGGCGCTGTGATTTCCGGCGGGAAGACGATCGATGAGTGGGAGGTGACGATTGAAGAAGATTTACTGAAGCTGCTGGCGGTGACCCAGCCCGTGGCCGGGGATCTGCGCCTGATCGCGACTGTCATGAAGATCAACTACGACCTCGAGAGGATCAACGATCAGTCGGTGAATATCGCGCAACGTGCCTTTGTACTCAACCGGACCTCCCCGCTGAAACCGCTTATCGATATACCCAGGATGGCGGAACTCGTCCGGGGCATGGTCAAGGATGCGCTCGACGCGTTTGTAAACCGAAACGTGGACCTGGCGAACGACGTGCGCCGGCGAGACGACGTGGTGGACGGCTTGCGGGACCAGATTTTCAGGGAGTTGCTCACGTATCTCCATTATCGCGCGGAAACGGACGCCATCGATCGTGCGATTCATCTGATTCTGGTTTCCCGGCACCTGGAGCGAATGGGCGACCACGCGTCCAATATCGCCGAAAACGCGGTCTATCTGGTGCATGGGCGGATTGTGCGGCACCAGAAGGAGAATATCGGCGAAGAGGAATAACGGATCGTGAGAGTGGGCCCGCGCGGCGTGAGGATCGGCATCTCCATGACGACGGTGATCCTTGTCCGAGCAGGTCCGAGTTTGGAACCGCATGCCTGGTAAAGGCTGCGGTTTTTTTACGCCCTCCAGAAAGCGAAAAAGGCTTGTGAAGCGGTTCCAATCCCGTATATTTAGACGATCGGGCCCATTCTGCCGGAGGGTTTCTTCTCTGTGGCGAGCGATCACAACGCGCATCACCCAGGCGGCGTCCGCTTCTGCGAACGATGCAGCGCGGCGCTGGTGCTGAAACCGGTCGAAGGCCATTGCCGCCCCGTCTGTCCGGCCTGTGGGTTCGTGGTTTACCTGGACCCCAAAGTGGCGGCCGGCGTGATTGTGACGCTGGAAGATGAGGTCGTGCTCCTGAAGCGGGGCATCGAACCCGGGATTGGAAAGTGGGTCTTTCCCGGCGGATACGTCGATCGGGGCGAACAGGTGGAAGCCGCGGCGGCCCGGGAAGCCATGGAAGAGGTGGGGCTGGAGGTCGAAATCGAAGACCTGCTCGGCGTCTATTCCTACCCGAACGTGACTGCGGTCCTGGTCGTGTACACGGGCGTCGTGGTCGGAGGCGAACTGAAGGGGAATTACGAGACGCTGGAGGTGCGGACGTACCCTCCGGGGCGGATTCCCTGGTCCGAACTTGCATTTCGCAGCACGGTCGAGGCGCTTCGCGCATGGGTTGAACTGTATGCGGAACGCGACGGTTAAAAAGGTCGGTCCGAGGGCAGCTTCTGTGAAAGGGGAGATACGGGTCGGATGTTAAAGTCAATAGAAGAAGTCGAGGCGCGGTTTGGTGGGGAGGGATATATCGCGGATCGGACGCTGGCCACAACGGTCTATCTGGCCGTAGCGCTGGGAAAACCGATATTTCTGGAGGGTGAGCCGGGCGTAGGCAAGACAGAAGTCGCCAAGGTCATGGCGCAGATCCTGGAAACGGATCTGATCCGGTTGCAGTGTTACGAAGGGCTGGACGCAAATACGGCCCTGTACGAATGGAATTACCCGAGGCAGATGCTGGAGATGCGCCTGGAAGAGGCCCGGGGCATAGAGAAGCAGGAGATCGGCCGCAGCATCTTCAGCGAGGATTTTCTTTTGAAACGGCCGCTTCTGCGGGCCATCCAGGGCAGCGGAAGCAACCCGCCGGTACTGTTGATCGACGAGGTGGACCGGTCCGACGAAGAGTTCGAAGCCTTTCTGCTGGAAGTATTGTCGGATTTCCAGATTACCATTCCCGAAATCGGCACGATCGCCGCCCAGAAAGTGCCGTTCGTCGTACTCACCTCCAACCGTACGCGCGAGTTGCACGATGCGCTCAAACGGCGCTGCCTTTACCTGTGGATCGACTACCCCACGTTCAAGAAAGAGATGGAAATCGTCGCCTCGCGGGTTCCCCGCATTCAGACGGGGCTGGCGCAGCAGGTCTGCGGGTTCATGCAACTGATGCGCACACGCGATTTCTACAAGCGGCCGGGCATTGCGGAGACCATCGATTGGGCGCTTGCGCTGATGCAGATGGAAATCGACGAACTCGATTCCGATACCGTTAACGCCACACTCGGCTGCGTGCTGAAGTACAAGGAGGATATCGAGAAACTCCAGGAAGATGGCCTGCCGCAGATTATCGAAAAGGCGCGGGCGCTTAAGGATCGGGCAATGCGGCTGAAGAATTGACGGAAAGACGGAACGGGAGATCTTCCCAGGGGTTGGACGGAATGAATCCAGTACGGGTTGAAGACGGGAGCATGATGGGCCGGGTGGTGGCCTTTTCCCGCGCGTTGCACAGGGCGGGCGTGGATGTGAACTCCGGCAATCTGATCGACTTCTGCCAGAGTTTCAGATTCATCGATATCGGCAGGCGCGGGGATTTCTACGCCGCCGCGCGCGCCACGCTGGTTTCCCGTTTCGACGATCTGGAGACATTCGACCGGGTATTTCATGCATTCTGGAGTGCCCCCGTCCGGACCCTTGATATGGAGGTCGCCGACGAAGAAGCCGACGACCAGGACCTGGAAGTGTCGGATCAACTCGACGAACCGGTTGAAACCGCGACGGAGGAAGAGGAAGACACGGACGGCGAGGGAGACACCGACGAGATCGGGTACAGCCCCGACGAAGCGTTGATGCGCAAGGACCTGGCCGCCATGAGCGACAAGGAAATCGAAAAGGCCAGGCAGGTCATCGCACAGATCGTCGACATCATCGCCAACAGGCGCAGCAGACGGAGGGAGCCGCAGAAGCGGGGCGTGGAGATCGACTTCAGGAGGACCTGGCGGAGGAACGCGCTTTACGGACGGGACGGCGTGGCCCTTGCCAGGCGCCGGCGGCGGATCAAGAAAACGAAGTTGATGCTGCTGTGCGACGTCAGCGGATCGATGGACTGCTACAGCCAGTTCCTGATTCAGCTCATCTACGCGCTGAAGCGGGAAATCCGCGACGTGGAGGTTGGGGTATTCTCCACGCGGATGACCCCCATCTCCAGGCTGCTGAAGAACAAGAGCGTGGAGGAGTCGCTCCGGGAGGTGGCGGACACGGTTCACGATTGGGCCGGCGGTACCGATATCGGCGGCTGCCTGCGGGAGTTCAACGACCGATTTGCCCGTGAGATGTTGAAAGCCAAAACCGTGATGATCATTGTGAGCGACGGTTGGGACCGCGGAGACGCCGGCCTCATGCGGCGGGAGATGGAGCGGCTGCGCAGACGCGTACACAAACTGATGTGGCTGAACCCCCTTTTGGGCAGCCCCGGTTACCAGCCGCTTTGCCTTGGCATGAAAACGGCCTTACCCTATCTGGATCATTTCATGGCCGCGCACAATCTGGAAAGTCTTGTGCAACTGGCGAAAACGTTGCGCTCGGTCTGGCGATAACGCTTTCGATGCACAATTGTACGGAGTCCCAATCCGGCATCCGGAATTGAGAAGCTGTATTGGAGGGGGTGGTTCCGATGAAGGACGTATTCTCAGAAGCCCTGGAAATGATTTCGTCGGGAGAGAATGCGGCGCTGTCGACGATTGTCTCCAGCAAGGGATCCTTGCCGATGAGCAAGAAAGCCAAGATGCTGGTGCGTCCCGATGGCGAGATCGTGGGTACGGTCGGCGGCGGCTGCCTCGAGGCGGATGTATGGGCTGAAGCCCGGGACGTGATGGAGACGGGCGTACCCACGCTTCAGCGTTTTATATTGACCGAGGAACACGCCGGCGAAAACGGGTTGAATTGCGGTGGGAACGTGGAGATCTTTACGGAGCCGCTGTACCGTGGCCGGTCCGAAACGGTACTGGAGACCGTGGCGGAGGTCCGCAGGGCCAGGGAGTCGGCGGTGCTGGCCACGCTCGTGTCCGGAGGGGATCCCTCGAAATGGAGCGCCAAGCTGCTGGTGCGCGCCGACGGGACGGTCGTGGGTTCGCTGGGATCGCCGGAGGCCGACACCGTGATCCTAGACGAAGTGGCTGAAATGGATACGATTCCGGAGGACCTGCTTGAGGTCGTATCGCTGGACGTGGACGAATCCGCGGGCCCGGTGAAGGTCTTCATGGAGTCGATCTGCCCGGAGCCCACGCTCTACCTGTTCGGCGGCGGGCACGTTTCGTTCGCCATCGCCCGGATCGCGGTCACCGTGGGCTTTCGAATCGTCGTTATCGACGACCGTCCGATGTTCGCCAACAGGGAGCGCTTTCCCATGGCGGACGAGATGCTCACCCTTGAGATGGAAACGGCGTTCGAGCACCTTGAAATCGACGACCTGTCCTATATCGTGGCGGTAACCAGAGGACACCAGCACGACAAGCCGGTTGTGGAGCAGGCGGTCCGGACCGACGCCGCCTACATTGGCATGATCGGCAGCAGGCGCAAGATCGCGTTGATGTGGAAGGAACTGGAGGCGAAGGGAATCAGCAGGGAGCGCCTGAACGAAATACACGCGCCCATCGGACTGGATATTGGCGCCGATTCCCCGGAGGAAATCGCCATCAGCGTCGTTTCCGAACTGATCCAGGCCCGCCGTTCCGGTGGCAAGCCGTCGCACGGGGCGAGGTCACTTGCCGGGGTGCGGGCGGCTTCTTGAGAAGGAGACACAAGAACGAAATTCTGCATCATCGAACCTTGTGATTGCATTTGTAGGGGCAACCCTTGTGGTTGCCCTTGCCTCGAACAGGCGATTTCGGCCGTTCGGGATGGCGTTTCACGCCAATATCCCGGACGGTTTCTTTTTTCGTTTTTTAATAAATCATTATAAAACAAATATTTAATTATAAACGGGATTCTTGGCACAGCATTTGTATTGTTTCTAGGCAACGAGGCAAAGAACATCCGTGGGAGGAAACACCTCACCAACCATCGAAAGGAGACCGACATGGCCACAGGGACATTGTCGAGAATCGCGAACATTATTCGGGCGGACGTGGACGATCTGCTGAACCGGATGGAGGACCCGGAGAAGATGTCGCGCCTGATGATGACAGAGATGGAGAACGCGGCGAACGACGCCACTACCGCGGTGGCGGATGCCATGGCCGGCCAGCGGCTTCTCGAACGAAGACTTAAGGCGCGGAGAGCGGACGCGGCGGCCTGGGACCGGACCGCCGAACGCGCCGTCTCGCAGGGGAACGACGACCTCGCCCGGCTGGCGCTCGAGCGAAAGACCGAGGTGGATGCGGAAGCCGAAGAGCTTGAGAAGGCCATGGCCGAGGCCCGGAGGGTAACTGAACAGCTCAAGGGACAATGCGCGCGCTTGAAGGTCCGTCTCAACGATGCCCGGGCGCGGCAGAGGATCCTCGTCGCCAGAAGCCGCGCGGCGCGAGCGCAGGTTTCAGGCGCAGGCTCCCCCATTCGGATTCGCCACGAGGCGTTCGAGCGGTTCGACGAACTCTGCCGGCGGATTGACCACGAAGAAGCCGCTGCCGAGGTTTACGAGGAAATCGCCGGCGGCAACCCGGACGAGGACGAATGCCTGGAGAAAACGGCCCGGAAGGAACGGATCGACGCACAGTTGCGGGAGTTGAAAAAGCGGTTGGAAGGAAGACGCGATACGTAGGAAGTCCACCCCTCTCCCCGGAAATCCATCGCGTTTTGATATTCTGAAAAAACCGTTGGTAGCGATGCCCGAAATGCGTATTTTGGGCCATCGAATACCAACGGTTTTTTTGTCGGCACGCCGATGCGCGCGGTGAGCGAATCCGGGAGAACGTCATGTCGGTCGAGTCAAAAAGAAGCCCCGCGACAAAGGAAGACGCGGCGTTTTACCGGGAAAACGGATTTATAGCATTTCCCGAATTTTTCTCAAGACACGAAATTGCCGCGCTCCGAGATGCCATCGACCGGGCCATCGAGACCAACAGAGAGCGGATTCTCGGTGCACCGGACGGCGGACGGAGGTCCGAAGCGTACGAGAAGGTCTTCAACCAGATGGTGAACCTCTGGACGGATTTTCCGGAAGTGAAAGCCTATTCGTTCAACCATGCGCTGGCCGAAACCGCGCGGCGCCTCTCTGCGTGCCGCCACGTGCGGATCTATCACGACCACGCCATGGTCAAACCCGGCGGGTCCGGCAGCCGCGCGACCAACTGGCACCAGGACAGGCCCTACTGGCCCATGGAGCCGGACGGCGCGCTTTCGGCATGGGTGGCGGTGGACGACGTGACTGTTGAAAACGGGTGCCTTCACTTTGTTCCCGGCTCGCACAAGCTGGGCCCGCAGGAACCGATCGCGCTCGGGGTGGCGGGTGAAAGCATCGTGGAGAAGATGGCGGAAAAGGGACACGTGGTGGCCGAGCCCGTCGCGATGGAGATGGCCGCGGGCGGGGTGACCTTTCATCACGGCTGCAACTTCCATCACGCGGGCGCCAACCTGACGGACAGGCCGCGGCGGGCGTTCGCGATCATCTACATACCCGACTACGTGCGTTTTACCGGCGGAACGGAAGCGGCAGGGGCCGGAGAAGAGATGGCGGCGGGCGGACCCTGGGAACACCCTGTTCATCCGATCCTGGCAGGTTCGCCGTAACCTGGACTCAAACGATTTCCCACCCTGAAGGTGCGTTGGCCCCATGCTGACCGAGGCACAAATCACCAGGTTTCACGAAAGAGGATTCCTGAACGGCGGGCGCCTGCTGGACGACGGGCAGGTGGAAACGCTGCGACGCGAACTGGACCGTGTGATTGAGGACCGCGACCGGTCGGACGTTCCGCAGCCCGTTCATCTGCGAAACCTGAACCAGAATCCGGAAACGCCCGTCTGGCAGATTGTCAACATCTGGGCCGCGAGCGATCCGTTTCGCGAACTCACAGGAATGCGCAGGGTCGTGGAGGATGTGGCGCAGCTGACAGGAGCGGAACGGTTGCGCGTCTGGCACGATCAGATCCAGTACAAGCCAGCGGAGCGGGGCGGCGTCACCATGTGGCACCAGGATGCGCCGCTGTGGCCGATTCTTGCACCGATGACGGAGGTGAGCGCCTGGGTAGCGCTGGACGACGTGGACGAGTCGAACGGATGTATGAGTATGGTCCCCGGTTCCCACAAGTGGGGAAACCAGATCGACTTCATCCGGTCGGTCGGGAATTACGAGGACATGCCGGGGGAGTGGAACGGACACCGCGTGGAAATCGTCCGGTGTCCCGTGAAAAGGGGCGAGGTACACTACCACCACGCGCTGACTTGGCACGGGTCGCACGCAAACACCAGCAGCCGCCCCCGTCGCGCCATTGCCATCCATTACATGACCCACGAGACGCGCTTCGTGGCCTCAGGACAGCACGTGATGAAACCCTTCGTGGAGGTCGAGGACGGGGCGCTGATGGAGGGAAAACATTTCCCGCAGGTCTGGCCGCAGATCTGAAGGCGGTCGCGGTTCCCGCGTTATCCGCGGTTCGACCATAGCGCGAACTGGTAGTTCGCGCCGCAATCCCGAACCCCTCGGATTCCCTATAGGCTATGCGGAGCCTGATCCGCCATCCGGCCGTGGCCGAAAGGTCTTCAATTCGAGCTCGTTGATTGCGCGGTAGTGTTTTCTGTTGGCCGTGCAGAGTGTCAGGTGATGTTCGACGGCGGTTGCCGCGATGAGGGCATCCGCCTGGGAAAGCGCGGTTTTGAGGGTATATTCTTCCATATACACGGATGCTCTGTGTCCGATGTTTTCCGTGAGAGGCAACGTCTGAAAGGCGTGATCTTTCAGGAAGTACTTGATTTCCCGTAATTCCTGCCTGTTACGCGCACCCTGGATCAATTCCGCGTACGTAACGAGCGATATCCGACGTTCATCTTGCCCTTGTACAAGTTGCGCAGCCCCTTCATGGCCCGTGAAGACCCAGATCAGGACATCGGTATCAAAGATCATCCAGGCGGCCTTTTCTCAGATTCCGGACGTAAGCGTCCACGTCCGCCATCCCTTTCCTGTCTCGCCACATCCCGAAAGCTGTGTGTTCGGTAACTGATTTTTCCGTTCGCTGTCGGCTGGGCGACAGGATTGCCTTTACCTTGCCTCGATGGTAGATGGTGACGAACTCGCTCGCTGATTCGATGACCAGCTTATTGCCACGCAGAGATATCTCGACCGGCGAATCGGGTTCAAGTCCGATTTGGGCAGCGAGAGTCTTGGGAATACGCAGGACCAGATCATTGCCCCACCTCTGCAAACGGGCTTTCATGTCTTTACCTCCAATGTCGGTAACCAGAGGGATCACCTTCGCCGACCCTTCGACCCTTCGACAAGCTCAGGGACCGCAGGCTCAGGGAGCGGCTCAGGAGCTCGCGCCCGACCGTGGACTGGGCCCCCGGGCGAGGATGTGATTCCTGGAAGGCCAGGTACATCGACTCGGGATCAGGAATTGAGCGACGTTGGCAAGAGGTCCATCGTCGGCCTGCCGACCTCCTCAGCACGACACGGTCCCATGGGTGCAGCTTGGCGACGTGAGTGCGGAAGCGCAGCAATCTCATATACGTCAGATTGACAGGATCGGAATCATGCCTTTTCGATCCTGTTTATCCTGTCCATCCATGCAGGATGGTGCGAATCACGCGCCGTAGTAGGACTCGACGGGGATGCCTGGAAGGTTTTCGCGCGTGGTCTGGGCGATGCGGTCGACTTCGGCGTCGCTCAGGGCGGCGACGTACGATTCGGCGGGTTTTCGGGCAACCGTGTAGATCTGGATGTTCTTGAGCTGCCCACCCTGTTGCAGGAGGTCGGAAAGGAGACTGCAGAAGGCGAGAATCTCGACGTCGGGGGGCGGCTGGCCGTGAACGCGCATGAACAGGCTCTGGATCACCAGGGGCCATTTTCGCGCGGCCAGATTCAGATTGTCCACGATTCGCTGGAAAGATATCTTCGTACGTTCTACCAGGTGGTAATATTCGGCCGTGCCCGCTTCCAGCTTGGCCCAGATCTCGCCGTTGTTCCTGTTCATGACTTCAAATGCGTCCAGAACCGCCGGGACATGGAAGCGTGTACAGTTGGTGATTGCGGTGATTTTAACCTCCGGCAGGTCGAAATCACGTTTGACGTCCGCGGTTTTTTCCACGATTTCCCGGAACCTGGGATAGGTTGTCGGCTCGCCGTCCCCGGAGAATGCGATGTCGTTGATCCGTTTCAGCTGGTCTGGAATACTCCGGAAGGACGGGTGCTGAAAGAGGCCGCCGGAAAGGGCGTCGTCAAGCAGTTCAGTGAGTTCCCGGACGATCCGGTCTTCGTCCACGTCTCGCAGCGCGGGCGGGACCGTGCGGTCCACCTGGCAGTAGATGCAGTCGAAGTTGCAAATTTTGTCGGGATTCAGATTGATGCCGACGGAGATGCCGCCGGAGCGCCGCGAGAGTACGGGATAGACGTACCGGTTGTTTTCGAACAGCCTTGGATGGGAAGTAACGGCCTGGCGCACGGCGGTCTCGCCGGATGGAGTCGACTTCGTTTCGTTTTCGTCCATGGGGATTGCGCATCCTCGCTGTTTCCGATAGCGGCGTTCGTCGAAGGGGCCTGCCCTTCAGAAGTACCCTAATATACCAAAATCGATCGGTTTGCGCACATTTCAAACGGTTTTCGGCGGAATTGCCCGCGACGCGGTTTTCCGCTTGTGCCCGAAGGCGAAAAACGATACCTTGTAGGCCGTGAGAAGGTAGAAGCATGTGGGGTGACGGGGAGGCACGGTTGACCACAAGGGTGGGGCCTGCAACCGCAATTAAAGAGCGCGGACGTCGATTTTAGATATCATCACCTCTGAGCTCTTTGCTGACGGCTGAAAGCTGACAGCTTCTTTAAGGGTTCCAATGTCCACCTTTATTGGAAGTCTGCCGGAGCGCAAGAAGGTCTGCAAGGTTACGTTCACGAACTGGGACAAGACGATCGAGTGCAAACCGCACACCAACCTCCGGCAACTGGCAATCGATAACGATATCGGTCTGTACAACGGAATCACCCGCTTCATGAATTGCGAAGGCAACGGGTTGTGCGGGACCTGCACGGTCGAGGTCGTTCCGCAGGACGGACTCACCGTGAAGGGCGCCCGGGAGAATCTGCGCTTTCTGCTGCTGAAGGGTAATTTGCGCCTCGCCTGCCAGGTGGAGGTTACCGGAGATATACAGGTTACAAAACACGCCGGGTTTAAAGGAAACAAGGGATACGTGCCGGGGATCGACAGAACGGAGGTGGTACGCCTTTATCAGGACGAGGGCAAAACCATAACTGAGATTGCAGAGCGGATGCAGTGTTCGGAGGCCAGGGTGGTCACGCTGCTCGAACACGGGCGCGTCGAATTACGACGGCCGGGCTCGGCAGCGTAAGGGAAGCACATGTGAGGGGATCGGAATAATCAAGGGCGACGATAAGTCGCTTTTTTATTGTCTAACCAAATTCAAAAAGCGAAATTTTACATGAATACACAGGATGGACAGGATAAAACCCCAATTGCCGAATGAATGTGATGGAACCCGCGCGTTCAGAGCGTCCCGTCCTCCGCATCTGCCCGTTCTCTTTCGTAAAGCACGCGGTTGCTTTCATCAGAAAACCAGGTAGCATGGTCGACACGATATTTAACGGTTTCTGTGCCTGGCAATTGACGAAGTGCTTCTTAACCTCACACAACAGCCAAACACCTGATTTACTGATATGACCCGACGCAAACGACAATCCCCCGGTCGCACGCTATCCCTCGTACTGCTTTAATTGCCCTGGCAAACGGCCCGGCGGGAGCCCAGTCCCAGGCCACAACGGGGGTGATCCGGGGTTTCGTATGCGATCAGTTCAACAGTCCCATCGAAGGCGCCACCGTCATCCTCAGAGAAGCCGGTACCAATTACCGGCGAGTCCTGGCGTCATCCGAAGCGGGCCTGTTCACCGCCACCCTGCTGCCTCTCGGGTTCTACGACGTGACGGTACGCGCGGAGGGATGGTCAGAAGCCCGTCAAACCGCAGTTCAGGTCCGGGTAGGAGAGACCGTTGATCTGGTCATCAAGATGATTATTGAAATGGAGGAGTTCGTCGTCGTGGCCAGAAGGCCGGCCGTGGACGTTATGCGGACGGAGACAGCCACCCGCCTGCCTGAGGAAGCCGTGCAGGACCTGCCCAACAACGGGCGCAACTTCCTCAACCTCACGCTCCTGACCCCCGGCGTGAGCATCGTCCAGGGTCCCGATGGAGACGAACTGACGATCGGCGGGCAGCGCGGCATCCACAACAACATCTCGGTGGACGGCGCGGATTTCAACAACCCGTTTTTCGGCGAGCAACGCGGGGGTCAGCGCCCGGCCTTCACCTTCAATCTGGATGCCGTTGCGGAAATCGTCGTCGTCCCACAGGGCGCCAACGCGGAGTTTGGTCGCTCCAGCGGCGGCTTCGTCAATGTCATCACCAAATCGGGCACGAACACGCTGAGCGGATCGGCGCACTTCTTCGGCAAGCACGACGCGCTCTCCGAAATCGCGAGGCACAACGGCACGGAACGCAGGCCCAGCTTCAGGCAGGGACAGTTCGGGTTCACGCTCGGCGGTCCCCTGAAGCGGGACAAGGCGTTCTTCTTCGCCGCGTACGACCAGCAGGTGTTGAGAGACACCCGGCAAAGCGACGCGGCACGCATGGACCCCCGACTGCGAGCCTATATGGACACGGGGTTCGAAAGGGCATTGAATGGCGACTATGGTCCGATCGACCGTACAAACGACGCCCGCGCCTTTTTGGCCAAGGTAGACCTTCGCCTGTCGAGGGACCACTCCGCCACCTTTAAATACAACTATACATGGTCCGAACAGGAAAACGGCACCTTCGACGTGGACTCCTGGGCCCGCAGCGCCAACGCGATTGAGAAAGACTGGTCGCACGCCTTCAACGGCAGCCTGGTATCGCTTCTCTCGCCGATTACCATCAATGAATTCCGGTTCCAGGTCTCCCGCGAGGACCGTCCGCGTCCCTACGAGGGTCCGATTAATCCCTATACGGGGCGCCCCTTCCCCGATACTGCCATGGACTATGAATACGGATATCGCTTCGGGATGCCCTTCTTCATCCCTGTAGAATACTACGACTCCCGCGTCCAGCTGCTCAACAATATCTCCTTTGCCAGGGGCGGCCACCTGTTCAAGGCCGGCGTCGAGTGGAACCGCGTCGAGTCCGTGCAGACCTTCATCGGCTTCGCCAACGGACGGTACATCTTCGACTCGGTGGACGGGTTTCTCAACTTCGTCGAAAAGGGCAATCGCTACGTCGAGTGCTCCAACGGCAGTTTCAGTATCGACGGACAATGCCCCGATGGCGCGCGGATTACGGGACCGGTGCTGTTCTACCTGGAACAGGCCGGCGTGGGCGGGCTGTCCGTCGAGGAAGCGGGAACACAAAGCATCCCGCAGCACGAACTGGCGCTGTTCGTGCTGGACAGCTGGCAGGCTTCCGGCAGACTGACGGTCAACTATGGACTGCGCTGGGAGGCGCAGATCCAGCCGGACCCGATTACCGATCCTTCCCGGATCTTCTTCGCCGATTTCATCGGCAAGACGGTGACCAACGACGACGGCACTCAAAGGTTCCCGTCCAACGGCAGGATTCCCTCCGACCTCGACATGATCCAGCCGAGAATCGGACTGGCTTTTGACACGCACGGCGACAACAGGACACTCCTGCGCGCCAGCGCGGGGATCTACTACACCCGCATACCCGGACTGAATCTGGCCAGCACCCGCTCCACAAACGGCTCGCGAGGACAATCCCTAACGACGCCGTGTTCGGATCTCCGTGGTCAACCGGTCTGGGGCCGGAGGGAGGCAACGGCATCGGCAACCTCACCGTTGTCGAGAGTACTGCGCGGTCGCGATACCGCGGCCTGACTCTGGGGCTGCGGCAGATGGTGAACGACGACCTGCAGTTCCAGGCGAACTACACGATGTCCCGGGACAGGTCCGACGACGACAACGAACGCGACCCCTTCACGTTCCGCTACGTCGATCCGACCCGGCTGGATCGGGAGTGGGGCTGGTCCGACCGCGACCAGCGACACCGCTTCAATGCCTGGGCGCTGGCCGTTCTGCCCGGCGACATCTATATGAACAATCGCGTGAGCCTTTATTCACCACAGCCGGTCTCAGCGGCCTGCGGCGGCAATAACCGGGCGTCTACAAAGCATTCGACAAATCCGTGGGGGCCCACGTCCGATCGCATCTGTGCAGACGGCAGCATCGTCCAGCGCAACACCCTGCGCAAGGACCACGGATTCTTCTCCAGGGACGTACGCCTCACGCGTCCCATTCCCGTGGGCAACGGCACTCTGGAAGCCATCGTGGAGATCTTCAACCTGCTCAACACGGACAACTACCGCGACCCCTCCAGCGCGGGCCTGCTGTTCAACTTCGACGGCACCGTCCAGTCCGGCCTCGGCGACCCCCGCGAAGTCCAGATCGGGATGCGGTACGTGTTTTAGCCACTCTTCTTTGAAACCCAAACTTACATGGATGGACAGGATAGACAGGATAAGGGCCAAAACCGACCAGGATTAGATACCAAGTCACTGCTGCCCAAGACAGCGACCGATTTGGGACCGGTGTGGTTGGTGTTCCCGGGAGCGAGGGCATCCTGCCCTCGCTCCGGTTAAAGGTGGATCATGTCGTGATATCGGTTGGAAAAGACGATTGTAGACAGGTGTGATACCAAGTGCAGGATGCCTAATGCAGGACAAAAGCCGAGAGTAGGACAAATGCTCACGTTTCCTCGCAAAAGCGATGAATCGTTACCTCTTTTGACCGCGCAACATCGCACTGCCGGATCGGATTCCGCTTTTCCTTACGCTGTGTCATATAAGACTTCGCTGAATTTATCGAGATACATCCTGTCACCCAACGCAACCACCGTTATTCGTGGATAATTCACTGCAGGTGTATACAACGTGAGCAGAAGTCCTAACCATTCAATTTGCAACGCGATGTCGACAGCCTGGTAAATAGGGGATTTGCGATGACAACACTGAAAAATGTGGAGATCAATGGGTTCCGGTCCATCAAAGAGATGGAATTGGAACTCAGACCGCTCAACGTCCTCATCGGCGCCAACGGAGCCGGCAAGAGCAATCTCATCGCCTTTTTCAAGCTGGTGAATGAACTGATGGCTGTACGCCTCCAGCAGCACATCGGCGCCACGGGTCGGGCCACCGGAAATTTGCACTTCGGCCCGAGAGTGACCCCACAGCTGGAAGCGAGAATGGTATTCAAGGTGGAGAACGGAACCGACACCTACCATATGAGACTGTTCCACGCCGCGGGCGATTCACTGATATTCGCGGAAGAGACGGTTGCGTTCCACCAGGAAGGCTATCCCAGCCCCAAAACAGTAGAGTTGGGCGTCGGGCATCTGGAAACGAAGATTGGAGATCTGGCGGAACGAGGGGAGCCCACGGCGAGAACGCTCCGGGCATTGTTGAATCGTTGCCGCGTCTATCACTTTCACGATACATCGCCGACTTCAAGAGTCCGACAATACGGTTATATGGGAGATAACCGCTGGCTCAAGCCCGACGCGGGCAACCTCGCGGCGATGCTTTACGCGCTCAAGTCCACCAGTGAAACCGACTACCGGCGCATTGTTACCACCATCCGCCAGGTGGCGCCGTTCTTCGATGACTTCGATCTTGAGCCCGCGGATACAAGGGATATCATCCTCAACTGGCGGCACCGCGAGTCCGATCTCATCTTCGGGCCTCACCAGCTTTCGGACGGCACTTTGCGCGCCATCTGTCTGATCTCGCTTCTGTCGCAGCCTGCCGAGAAACTGCCAACCCTGATTGTGGTTGACGAACCGGAGCTCGGACTGGACCCCTGCGCGGTGGACGTGATTGCCTCCCTGTTTCGTTCCGTAAGCCAGCATGCCCAAGTGCTGGTCAGCACGCAGTCCAGCGCATTCGTCGACAGCTTCGAGGCGGACGATATCGTGGTCGTGCAACGAAATCAGGAAGCGACGGAGTTTGAGAGACCCCAGGCCGAAGAACTCGACTCGTGGGTTGAGGACTACGCGCTCGGAGAAATCTGGGAAAAGGACAGCGTCGACGAAGGGAAAGATTGAACGGTTTGACTCCGGGCGGAGGATCCGACAGAGTATCTCAAGAAGGGGCTTGCGCTCGACTACTTTCGCAAGGCGCCCAAGCGACACGCTCATCTATTTTCGCAAGATGGGCAGCGAAGTCGCAGTATCGGGAAACCGCGTACCCTTCCCGTGTCGTTGTCTCAGCCAGATCACGGGACTGGACACGTATGCCGTCGCGCAGCACGTGGTAGTACAGAGCCGGTGGGGCCTGGTTGAGAATCAGGAGATCGATATCGTTGCTGTGGAGGCCGGCCATGAGCTCCGTGATGAGTTGCGCCCGATATCCGAATGCGCCTTCTTCAGCGATAGATTCATCGATGTAAACCGCAACGTCAATGTCGCTGTGGGGCTGTGCCCGGCCCTGCGCGTGAGAACCGTACAGGTAAGCCTCAAGAACCTCCGGGCGAGGTTCGAGCAGGCTCGCGATTCGTTTGCTCAACATTTGGCAGGATTCCATTTGCATGTCGGCAACCTGCGTCGGAAGGTGAACCTTTCGCCGGCGATTGACAGTTTTCCTGCCGGCCATATCGGAAACATATGCGAATCACGGGCAAAGTTCAAGTATCGTAGGCACAGGGAGTCTTTAAAGACGCGTCTCACGACCAACCCGGCGACCCCGCGAAGTCCGGTTCGGCAGGCGGTAGGTGTTTGAGCTCGTTGATCTTCGAGAAGGCAGGATACCCCCCACTGAAAAACGAGTAAGTCGATTCCCTCCTGGTTTCTTCACCTGAATAATTCATAAAAAAGGTAGTTTCCATACCCAAGTCATTGTATTATATTGTGGTTACGCAAATAACCATAACACAATGAAAGAGGAGGAAACTACCGTGGGTGTTCAAGATAATCAACGCACGCTCTCGTTCGCAAGTGTTTCGGGCAAGCAGGCGGAAGCGGTCTTCGATGGCGGGGCGCTCACCAGCGATATGGGGGTGATGCTGCTTCGGGAGGTGGCGGCGAAAACCGGCGTCCTGTCTCGTATCGTGGGGGCGTTGACGGACCGTCGGCATCCAAGTTACGTGGATCACACGATGGCGGACCTGATC
>JAAXHE010000301.1:9807-18505 GCA_012271065.1 Candidatus Latescibacterota bacterium | reverse complement strand
GTGCGTTAGCCGTCAAAGGGTAGTAGGGCCATTATCCGTACTCCAGAATCCAGTCCGCGGCGGCGGCGAGATCGCCGGCGACGAAATCCGCGTGTCCGGGAGGCATCTTCGTCAGCGCTTCCGGACCGGAACCCGTCTTCACCAGGATGGACGCGCGGCATTCGGCGTTGCGCCCGGCGTCCACGTCGGTCTTCCGGTCGCCGACCATGTAGGACATGGAGAGGTCCAGATTGAGGTCTTCGGCTGCGGCATGCAGCATCGCGGGGCTGGGCTTGGTTTCCGCCGGGACGTTTCGATGTTCCGGCAGCACGGCGTTCGGACCGCCATAGCGGCAGTAGACCCCGTCCAGTTCCACGCCGGAAGGTCCAAGCAGCGCGGCCATGCGGTCGTTCACGGCGCCTACGGTTTCGGTGGTGACGTACCCCTGTCCGACGGCGGTCTGGTTCGAGACAACGACCAGGGCGAATCCGGCGCGCTTCAACTTCGCAAGCGCTTCCGCTGCGCCCGGCAGAAGGCTGAAGGCGTCCGGACCCGTGCGGTAGGCGGGCGCGGGACTGAGGGTACCGTCGCGATCCAGGAAGACCGCCCTGCGTCTTCGCCCTTCCGTCGAACGCAGTTCAAATTCGTGTTGATCGATGCCTGTCCCGCTCAGGTCGTAGATGCGAAACGGATGCGGCGGCTCCCCGAACGCAGGCGCATTGGCGAAGTGAACGTGGCCTTCCCTGAACAGGCTGTCCCCTTTGTGATAGTGACCGCTGAGTACCAGGCGCACCCGGCTGTCGGCCAGAAGGGCCGCCTTTAGGCTGCCGGCTTCCCTGTAGGCGTGGGGATAGCCGCCCACGCGCGCCGGCGCGACGAGGTAGTGCTGAAGGTGGACCTGCGGCGACGGGTCGTCGTCATTCATCGCGGCGAGAAAGCGTTCGCGCTGCTTCCCCATGCGCTGGGGAAAGTTGTTTTCCACTTCATCGTCGAAAAACAGCAGAACGCGATGCCCGGCAACGTGGAAATCCGCGGGAACGTCGCCGTAAACACGGCGGAAGGACTCCGGATGGTCGTGGTTGCCGTAGAGCCAGGCGACGGGGCATGTCAGAGGCGCAAAGCATTCCCGGACCAGGCGGAGATCTTTTTCGCCGAGGGCGATAAGCTCCTCGTCGTGCATCCCGTAAAACGGGTGGTCGGCCAGATCGCCGGTAACAACCACGAGATCGGGGGATTCCCCGCGAATGCGGCCCACCGCCTGCGTTATCAGCTCCGGCATGTGCCGGCTCAGGCGCCGGGATATGGTGGAGGTGCCCGGAAGATGGTGGCGGAGATGGAAGTCGGAAATGTGGGCGATCTTCATTCAGGCGTCCAGGTTAAGGGAGTGGGGGATTCGTAAGCCAGTCGTGCAACGCGGTCCGGTTGACACGACGCGAAGAGATCCGCAGTTCCGTGCAGGCGTCAGCGGCGCGGTAACACGAATGGAAATCGTCGGCGGGGAAGTTGTTGCCGGCATTGTGAACATAGAGCGGTGAAGGGGCGATAAGCGCGGCGGCCGTGCGAAGGTCGCCTGCGGCGCGGACTGCAGGGATGAAGAGGTGTTCGGCCCAATGCGCGTCGTCGCCGGCTCGGAAACGGTGTCCGTCGACGATCGTGCGCCCGACGTCGGGCGCGAGGGCACGCGCGAACAGGCACCACAGTCCGGCCTCGCCCATGCCCGCCAGATGGCAGACGGTCACGTCTTCGCGGCGCTGGAGATAGGCCAGGGCCGTGAGGATGTCCTGTATTCTGCAAGATGCGTCGCTGGGGTTGTAGGTATGGAAATGCGGCACCCCGGTGTCCCGGAGACCGGTGTTTGATGGCGAAGCGCCAACCAGGAACGGGCTGATGGTCAGAACCCGCTGGCCCCTTCGGAGCAGGTCGTCGACGACGGATCCGGGCCTGCCGCTCTCGGGGTCGGAGAGGGCGTCGGTTCCGCAGGGGTGTACCAGCAGTGTGCCCTGCGACTTCTCCTGTCCGTGTCGCGGCAGAAACAGCCGCGCCGGAACGCGGTCGCCGGAATGGGGCCGGCCGAGAAGGAGCCGCTGGACGATATGTCTCCTGCTTCTTGTTCGCCCCAAATCCCTGGCATGCGGCGCCTTCGGGTATCGGGCCGCGACAGCATGCCGGAGCGCCGGCGCCATCCGCTCCTTGAACCTGCGAAGGGAGGCAGCGGTGTCGGGCAGGGTGTCATTAAGGCGCGACTCGGACCGGGCGATCAACGATCTCGTGAGTCCGTCTGAATCCAGCGCGGCGGCGGGCGGCTTCCGGTCATGGAAAACCAGCAGATTCTCATCGGGTTCGACGGTGAAGGGTGTTTCCTGGAATGGCTCGTCCCTGCCCAGCAACCACCGTCCGAACCATTGGTAGACAAATTCACGGCTCTCGCGGTTATAGTTGTGCCCGGCATCGACCTGTGCGGTCGCGACGCTGTCCGCGGCGTCGTACAATCTGTAGATTTCCCGTATTGCAGGGTATTCCAGTTCGGGCGTGTTGCACGTCCAGTCGCCGGAGGCGGAAACCAGAAAGAGCGGGCGCGGCGCCATGGCGGCCGCGATCTCGACGTTGTTGATATCCAGGCGGAGATTGCCCTGGTTTTCGCAGTTGCATCCGCCTTGCATATGGGCCGAAATCATATTGACCGGGGCCGCCACCCCGACCCTGTTGTCCACAGCTGCCAGCAGGAAGGTCTGGGTTCCGCCGCCCGAAGCGCCCGTGCAGCCGATCCTGCCCGGGTCCACGCCCGGCAGCGCCTGCAGAAAGTCGATAACGCGGATGCTGTTCCAGAGCTGCAGCCCTAGGACGCCGATTCCCCACAGGTCTTCCCTGCGTCCGCCGAATTCCCGATGCTCGATCTGGCTGCTGTCGTTATACCCCGCCATGTCGTATGAAAAAACAACGTGGCCCTGTCGAGCCAGATTGATGCATCGGCCCGGGATGGAAGCAAAGGACGCGTCGTCGTTCTCAAGGCGACCACGTCGGCAGTGGCCGTGCGGGCAGGCGATCCCCGGGTGGGGTCCATCGTCAGACGGACGGTACAGGTTGCCGCACACCAGGAAACCCGGCAACGACTCGAAGAAGACTTTCTCCACGGAATAGCCCCCGCGTTCCACACGGCCGAAAATGCGCGCATTGAGGGGGCTTTTCTCAGGCAGCGGATACAGCCCCGCGACAACGAGGACGTGCCGGCGAATCTGCGCGGCGCGGGCTTTCCATGCATTCAGGGAAGGATAAGTGGCCAGCGTCCATGGCGTGTGTACGTGACGGGACTCGGCCAGGCGCACGTCGGGTACGGCTTCGGAGGTCTGATCTGCGATGTTGACCACGTGGCGTTTCTCCTCAGAAGCTGTTTTAATATTCCCCGCGGTCTTCGCGCGGCTCCCAAGGCGCCCGGAAGTCGCAAGACGCGAAGAAGCCCTTCCGGACGCTGCAGATTTCGCAAAGATAAAGCCCTCGTCGGCGAAACGCAAGGCGCATCGCGGCAATATTCCGATACGCAGATCCGGCTGGATAGATACATGGGAATTCGCTATATTGACACGTCAATTACAATCAATAGGATACTCTACCAAGGGAGGTGGAACCATGGGAAAACGGGAGATCAAACACCCCGACAAACAGGTGGATACCGGGGCGTATTCGGCGGCGGTGGAAGCGGATGGCTGGGTCTACGTGAGCGGGCATGCGTCGCTGGATCTGGCCACGGGCGAGGTGATCGGCGATGACATAGAGACACAGACGCGCACGACGCTGGAGCATATCCGGAAGGTCCTGCGTGAGGCCGGCTGCACCATGGAAGACGTGGTCAAGTCGACGTGCCACCTGGCGGATATCGGCGATTTCGCCGCCTTCAATGGGGTGTATTCGGAGTTCTTTACGGGTGTCCGGCCGGCCAGGACCACGGTGCAGTCCGTCCTGCCGGGAATCCTTGTGGAAATCGACGTCGTCGCCAGAAAGCCGCAACAATAGTCCGATGCGTGCCGGCGGTCGGGTGGTGAGATATATCCGGGACCGGACATTGATATGGATGTCATGGAAAACGAAATTGCCTTTTTCCGATACCGCAACCGGTTGATGGCGGGAGTCTGCCTGACTACGCGCGGCGGGAAAGTGCGTTTCGCAACAGGCCGCAAGGAATCCGTGATCACACCGGTCGAGAACGTGTTGCTCAGCACAGGTGAAACCGCCGATGACTGGACCGGCGCGGCCGAGTGGATGTCGCGCGCGGAGGAGGGGAGCGAAGCTATAGATCTAGAGGACGCATGGGAACTGCTTCGTGATGACGCGGATGTCTGGACCGTGGATGAATTGGCGGATCTCTATTTCGGCGGAAACGTCACGGCGGACCAACGGGCTGCGCTGCTGGTCCACCTCGAGCAGAACCTCTATTTCGAGGCGGAGAGGCGGGGGGGCGGGTACCGCCCCTTGAGCGAGGAAGAGGGCCGGACCCGACAGGCCTCTGCTGTCCGTCAGGCGGCGCGTGTCGAGGAAAAGGCCCGATTTGGGCGCTGGCTGCGCGAATGCAGGGAAGAGTCGCCGGAATGGGTCGCAGGATGGGTCGATCGGCTCAAGGATTACGTGTTGCACCATGAGAGGAGTGTTCACGCTGACTGGGTGGAACGCATGGCGGGCGCGCGGGTGGACCCGCATACTGTTTTCAATCGGCTTGTCCACGATGGTGTATGGGGACCGGATGAACACCTGGACCTGATCCGTGCCGAGGTACCGGTCGAGTTTCCGGCGGTTGTCATTGAGGAGGCGGACGGTTTGTGTCTGGCGCCGTTGCTGGATGACGGCCGGCGTCGGGACCTCATGGATCTTGCGGTATACGCGGTCGACGACGCGGCAACGACCGACATGGACGACGGCGTATCGGTCCTGATGAAAGCCGACGGTACCCGACAGGTCGGGGTACACATCACCGACGTTGCAGGGCTGGTTCCCCTGGATTCGGAGACGGACGGGGAGGCCGCCTCGAGGGTGTCGAGCCTCTACTTCCCGGACCGGAAGATTCCCATGTTTCCTGAGACGGTGTCCAGCGATCTGGGCAGTCTGCGTCCGGGCGCGCCGAGGCTGGCTCTGAGTCAGCTTTTCGACGTTTCCACGGATGGGTCGGTCGAATGCGTTGAAATCGTCCCGTCGGTCGTACGATGCCGTGAAAAGCTATCGTATGAAGCCGCGGACGGAATTCTGGCGGATCCGTCCCATGCACTGCACGGCGATCTTTCGGAGCTGCAAACGGTAGCCGAGTGGCACTGTATAGAGCGCCTGCATAACGGCGCAATAGACGTGGAACACCCGAATCGGCGGATCCGGATAACGGATAACGGGGATGTCCAGGTATCGTTGCAGGACGGCAGGTCCCCTGCAAACCTCCTCGTGAGCGAGATGATGGTGATGGCCAACACGGCGATGGCGAGGTTCTGCCGGGACCGGGATATTCCGGTGGTGTACCGTGTTCAGACGGCGCCGGACCCGGCGGATTTCAGCGACGCGGAGAACGAGGTGCTACGCCGGTACAGGGTGCTGCGCCGAATGCGGCGGGCGTCGATAAGCCTGACGCCGGAACCGCACGGCGGACTGGGTGTGGATGCGTATTGCCAGGCCACTTCGCCGTTGCGCCGGTACACGGACCTGGCCGTTCAACGTCAGGTGGGGGCGTATCTGCTGGATCAACCTCTTCCCTATGACAATGAACGCATCCAGCGTGTGGTTTTCGAATCTGAAGAACGGATGCGCAACCTGATCCGCATCGAGCGGCGGCGGGAGCGGTACTGGCTGTTCCGTTATCTGCAGGATCGCGTGGGACGAGTGTTTGAAGCCGTGGTGCTGGATACGCGCGAGCGGACTCTACGCGTTGAAGTGCTGGATTTCGCGTTTCAGACGGATATCAGGGCTTCCGCTGACGTGGCGCCCGGAGACACGGTGTCCGTCCGATTGGGGCGCTGTGACCCCTGGCCGGGCGAGATTTCCTTTTCTCACGTATAGTGTCCTTTCCCGGGAACATGAATACACCCATTCGCCGCATCATTCGGAATGTCCTCCTGGCTCGTCGATATCCTGCGTGGTGGGCAAACGGGGTCTATTTCGGCCGGTAGCTCAATACTGGCCACTGGAGCATTGCCCATTTTGTTCCTTTTTGTATATTGGAAACTGGAGAGGAGATGACGTCCAGATACCTGGCGGGCGACGGGTCTGTTGCTTATGCGAGGGCATCCATGACAGGCAACATTCTGGTGGTTGAAGACGAAGTCGACATTCAGGAGATCGTCTCCTACAACCTTGAGAAGGCGGGTTTTACCGTGGCTGCCGTCGATTCAGGCGAGGCGGCGCTCGAATTGATCCGGAAGGAGCTTCCCGATCTGGTCGTACTGGACGTCATGCTGCCGGGCATGGACGGGCTGGAAGTCTGCAGGCTGCTGAAGCAGGACGCAGAAACCCGGGACCTGCCCATTCTCATGCTGACCGCGCGCGCCGAGGAAGTCGACCGCGTGGTCGGGCTGGAGCTGGGAGCGGACGACTATGTCGTAAAGCCGTTTTCCGCCCGTGAACTGACGCTGCGCATCCAGGCCATCCTGAGGCGGCTGGCGGAAGGGCGGGATTCAGCAGGGGAAGAGTCGGATACGGACGCGATGACATTCGGTCCTCTTACCATCGACAAAGCCGCCCACAGGGTAACCGTGGACGGCGACACACTGGCGTTGACATCCACCGAATTCAGTCTGTTGGCGACGCTGGCAGAGCGCAGGGGGCGCGTGCAGTCCCGCGAAGAATTGCTGAACACCGTCTGGGGTTACGATTACGCCGGTTACGGCCGGACCGTGGATACGCATATTCGGCGACTTCGGGAGAAACTCGGCGGCGCCAGCGAAATGGTGGAGACGGTTCGAGGCGTAGGTTACCGATTCATGGAAGAACATTGAGGGATTGAGATGTTTACGTCGGCGACTTCACCTGAAAGCCAGGGGATACCCTCACGGGCGGTCCTGAATTTCCTCAAGCGGGTCGATTCGGAGCGCATTTGCATGCACGGGTTCCTGCTTGCGCGTCACAACAGAATCGCGGCTGAGGGTTACTGGGCCCCGTGGACGGCTGAGCGCAAGCACCGTATGTATTCCGTCAGCAAAAGCTTCGTGGCGCTGGCTGTCGGATTGATGATTGACGAAGGCATGCTCGCCCTCGATGATCGGGTCGCGGGCTACTTTCCGGACAAAGTGCCCGAAGACCTTCATCCGTGGCTTTCAGCTTCGACTGTCCGGGATCTCCTGACGATGTCGACTCCCCATTCGCGAACTTCCTATACACGCGACGATCCTGACTGGGTCTGGACCTTCTTCAACCGGCCCCCCTCTCATCCTCCCGGAACGATCTTTGCATACGACACCGCGGCAACCGTGGTGCTCACGGCCCTGGTCGAACGGCTTTCCGGCATGCCCCTTCTGGACTATATGCGACCGCGTTTCCTGGATCCGATCGGCTTCTCCGCCGATGCGTGGTGCATCCGTACGCCCGAGGGCGTGTCGTGGGGCGGATCGGGCGTCATCTGCACGCTTCGCGATCTGGCCAGAGTCGCGCTGGCGTGTATGAACGGAGGCACGTGGGGCGACGAAAGGGTCCTGCCCGAGGAGTACGTGCGCGCCGCGACCGCCAGACGGATCGACAATGCCATCAGGGGGAATTGCGGATACGGGTATCAGATCTGGAGAGAGGAAGAGAATGGATTCTCCTTCCGAGGGATGGGGAGCCAGTATGCCATCTGTTTTCCCGACAAAGGGTTTCTGTTCGCGTGCATCGCCGACACGCAGGGCGCACCGGCCGGCAGCGCCATTCCTTCCGTGATGCGCGAGGAGCTCCTTCCCTACCTTTCGGACGCGCCGCTTCCGGAGGATCCCGACGCGCAGGCGGAACTCTCGGATAGAATCGGACGGCTGGAAGTCCTGCCGGTTCCCGGAAGACGCAACGCGGCGGCGGCATCGACGGTCAACGGGGCCAGGTATGCTTTGGAAGACAACCCGATGGGGATCACACGCATGCGCCTGTCCTTCGAGGGCGACCAGGGCGTCTGGGAGTACACAAACGGTCAAGGCGACAATGTGCTGCGGTTCGGCATCGGGCGTATGGTGTCCGGCAAGTTCCCGCAACGCAGCTACTTCGGCAAGCAGATTGGTTCGGTCCCCGGCATTGAATACGAATGCATGGCATCGGTCGCGTGGATCGACGAACAGACGCTAAACATGGAAGTCCTCATTACCGACATGTATTTTGGAAGGCTCAGGATATCCTTCGGCTTCAAGGGCGAGGAGATCGGCGTCTTCATGACAAAGCAGGCCGAGTGGTTCCTGGATGAATACAACGGGTTCGCCGGAGGAAAGCGCATCTAAGAAGCTGTTTAGAAAATAAAAAACAACACTGTAGACTACGAGACTACGAGACTACGAAAAATCCGTGAGTGAAATCAATCGGCACAAGAGGCCCAAAATAGTGTCATGGCTTTCCGGCTTTTCTTATATTTGCAATAGGCCGGTCCGGACTCCATTCGGATGGCGAAGATGAATTGGCCCTATTGGTGGAAATGGGAACTGGAAATCACCCCGCACCACGGCTGTCCAGGACAGAAACCGATTTGGGACCGGTGTGGTTGGCGTTTCCGGGAGCGAGGGCATCCTGCCCTCGACATCGG
>JAAXHE010000301.1:0-9797 GCA_012271065.1 Candidatus Latescibacterota bacterium | reverse complement strand
TAGGTGACGCGAAGTTCGAGGGCAGGATGCCCTCGCTCCGTGTGAATTGCTTGTCATTGTCACGGCCTATCCGGTCGAAGAGAGAAAAGAGCGATGAGAGACAGATATTTGGAAATCACGTTTCGAAACGGGCGACCGCTGGCAGCGTACCTGTATTTTCCCGGAATGGTCAGGGCAAGGAGCGTAAGGACCGAGAAGATTCGGAAGGGATTGTTGGTTGATTACGAGGCGGAAGGACACCCGATCGGTCTGGAGATCACGGCTCCGAACGAAGTGACGTCGGACCAGATTAACGAAGTGTTGAGGGAGCTGGACGTTCCGCTGCTCGATCCAGAAGAGTTGGCTCCATTACAGGCAGCATAAGGCGGTCCGTAACCCGCGAAAACATACCGCGACAGCGCATCAGGACCAGGTGAAATCCTGTATTCCGGATTGCACTTCAAAATGGCCTGTGTCTCTCCATTTTCGAAATGGCACGGGTCATTTTTGTGAATTTCCGGACAGCGCAGTTCGAGAAAGGCGCGTGAGATGCGATTGCATTGGCGGCTGACTTTGCTATGCGCGGCGGTGCTCGCTATTGCCATGGTAACCGTGCATCTGTACGTAAACCGTACGGTTCACGAAATCCTGCTGGCCACTTTTCTGGGGCTGGGGCTGGCCCTGGTTCTGCTGCTGACCTATTGCGTCTCCCGATCGGTGTCGCGATCGTTGCGGAAACTGACCGGGGTCGCGCGCTCCATAGGGGCAGGCGACTTCGATGAACGGGTTCCGTCCGAAGCCTCGCCGCGAGAAATCAGGGATCTCGCAAGGGCGCTGGATTCAACGAGGCGGCAGGTCCGGGACCGGATCGCGGCAATCCTCGCTGAAAGGTCGCAACTCGAGACGATTCTCGCGGATATAACCGTGGGGATCCTGGTTACAGGACGCGACGGCCGCGTTCTGCTGACCAACCGCACCTTCGAGCGTTTCTTCGGCGTGACTTCCACCACGGAAGGCCGGCCCCCGGTGGAGATGATCCGCGACGTAAGGGTCCAGGAGGCAATCGAACATACCCTGAATACCGGAGAGGCCCTTACGCATGCGATGACGACGTCCGGTATTCCCGAACGACATTTCGACGTACACGTGGGACCCGTTCGCCGGGATGGCGGGGGGATGGGTGTGGTAGCGGTCTTCTACGATACGACCGAACTGCATCGGCTGGAGCGTGCGCGCAAGGATTTCGTGGCCAATGTATCGCACGAAATACGTACGCCGCTAACGGCCATCAAAGGGTGCGCGGATACACTTGCCGAAGGTGCGCTCGAAGACCGCGCAACCGCCGATCGATTTGTGCAGACCATCCTCACGCATTCAGACCGGCTCCAGCTTCTGCTGGAAAATCTGCTCGACCTGTCGCGGTTGCAGTCCGACAGTCTGAAGATAGAAATGTATGACTTCGCAATCCGGCGGGCGGTGGACAGGGCGTGCGATTCGGTCCGCCAGCAGGCCGCCGGCAAGGACATCTCGATTCTGGTGGAGGTTCCGGATGAATTGACGGTTCGCGGCGACCCGAAGCTGATTGAGCAGGCTCTGGTGAACCTGTTGGACAATGCGGTGAAATATACACCGGGAGGCGGGAAGGTGCGGGTTGCTGCAGGGCGGATCGGGACGGATGAGGATATCGCAGGTTCGGACAACACGCCGCTGTTTGTTCTGGCGGCGGATGCCGGGCGTCCGGATTCGGTTACGAGCCCGGTCAGCTCAGCCGAACGCGTGGCGCTGGAAATCGTGGATGACGGAATCGGCATCCCTTCGGATTCGCTGCCGCGCGTGTTCGAACGGTTTTACCGCGTGGAAGAGGGACGTTCGAGGAATCTGGGTGGAACCGGTCTGGGGCTTTCGATTGTACGACATATCATCGAATCGCACGGGGAACGGGTGTACGCAAAGAGCGTACTAGGCGCCGGGTCGACGTTCGGCTTCACCCTTCCGATAGCATAACCGCGCAGCGCAGCCACGTAAGGATGAACCGGGTACGGAGGACGGCAGGATCGTCCTCCTATTTTCATGCAGGGACTCAGACGGCCTGCGTGCCCGGTCCGTTGGCGGCAAAGAAGTCCGGAATCTCAAACTGTTCCCCTCTCGCCAGCCCCATCAGGACTTCCTGTGAGGAAACGGCTGTCCGTCCGTTCGTGGTTTCCACGCGGCGATGGTCGCCGTCCGGCAGAACTTCACGGGCCTTGATATTGTCCGCCAGGCACGGGGAGAGAATCCAGGACTGGATCTTCCGGATGAGTACCGGATCTTCGACGGGACACAGGATCTCCACCCGTCGCCGGAGGTTGCGAGGCATCCAGTCCGCGCTACCGGTATATATCTCGGGTTTGGATCCGTTTTCGAACATGTAAATGCGGCTGTGCTCGAGATAACGCCCCACGATACTTCTTGCGCGAATGCGATCGCTGATTCCGGGAATGCCGGGGCGGATACAGCAAATCCCACGGACGATCAGGTCGACGTCAACGCCATTCTGGGAAGCCTTGTAGAGCGCTCGCACGACCCTTGCATCCTGAAGCGAGTTCATTTTGCAGACGATGCGGGCGGGTCGTCCGGCCCTGGCGTGTTCAATCTCACGATCGATTTTGGCCAGAATGGAATCTATCATATTGAAAGGCGCGACTAGCAGCTTCCTGACTTCAGGTCGTTCAGACTGGGTGGTGAGCAGGTTGAACACCTCGGCCACGTCGCTGGTGATGTCTTCCCTGGCAGTCATCAGACCCAGATCCGTGTATATCCGCGCCGTCGTAGCGTTGTAGTTGCCCGTACCGATGTGGGCGTACCGGCGAAGACCATCCGATTCACGACGGACCAGCATTGAGAGCTTGCAGTGCGTTTTTAAGCCGACCACGCCGTACGCGACGTATACGCCGGCATCCTGCAGTTGCCGAGCCCATCGGATATTGGAAGCCTCGTCGAACCGGGCCTTGAGTTCCACAATTACGGTAACCTCTTTGCCCGCCTCCGCAGCTTTGAGCAGCGCATCCATAATGGGAGAGTCTTCGGTCGTACGATAAAGAGTCTGTTTAATGGCCAATACGTCCGGGTCCCGCGCGGCGGACTGGATAAACTGAACGACCGGATAAAACGAGTCGTATGGATGGTGCAGCAGGATGTCCCGTTGCCGGATCTCGGCGAAGAGCTGGTCGAGATCTTCGGCGAAGGGGTATTCCGCCGGATGGTACGGCGCATCTTTCAGGTCCGGACGTCTCGTGGCCGCATAGAGCATCATCAGGCGATTGAGATTGACCGGTCCGTTGACGCGGTAGACCTGTTTTTCGCGAAGACGATAAATCGCCCGCAGCCTCCGTTCGATCTGTTTAGGCGCCTCCGCGTCGATTTCCAGCCGGACCGTATCGCCCTTGCGCCTGCGTTTGAGTTCATCTTCGATGGCCAGGAGAAGGTCGTCGGCTTCTTCTTCATCGAGGTAGAGGTCGCTGTTGCGCGTGATACGAAACGCGGCAGTGCCCAGTATCTCATAACCGCGGTAAAGCTCGGGGATGTGCGCGCGTACGAGGTCAGCCAGAAACACGTAATCCACGCGCCGGCCCTCGTCTTCCCTGGGCAGACGGATGAGACGGGGCAGCACGCGCGGAACGGTAACGACCCCGAACAGGGTGTCGCCCTCGCTGTCCTTGAGCGATACGGCCAGGCAAAGCGACTTGTTCACCACGCGTGGAAAAGGATGGGCCGGGTTGACGGTGAGGGGCGTGATGACCGGATGCAGTTCATCCAGCCAGTAGTCCCGGATGAATTCCTGTTCAGCGGCATTGAGTTCCTGCAACGAACGGATATGCACATCGGCCTCTTTCAGCGCGGGCAACAGCTCGTCGTTCCAGCAGGCATATTGTTCACCGACCATCCGGTGGGCTTCAGTGGAAACGGCTTCGTACAGCTCTTCGGGCAACAGCCCGTCCGGACCGGCATCGGGAACCCCGGCTTCCATCTGCTGCAGCAATCCTGCAACGCGGATCTCGAAGAACTCGTCCAGGTTGTTCGCCACGATGGCGAGAAATTTCACCCTCTCCAGCAGAGGATTCCTCGGGTCCCGGGCTTCCTCGAGTACTCGTTCATTAAAACGAAGCCAGGAAATTTCCCGGTTGGTATACAGTTTTGGATCGTCCAGTTTCATACTGCGATTCTCGTGGTTGAGCTACGCCATGGACATCCGGAAAGCGCCAAGATAAGCCAACACAATGCATCAGTCAATCGGAATCGCGCTTGCAAGTCATTGTTGCTCGGGGGTTTGACGAATTTCGCCGACGCCTTTCAGCAACTCTGCACGATCGCCTTCAGTTCAAGCCAGAGATCCTGATACGCGTTCGCGGCAGGCGAGCCCGGAGCGAAACATGGGACCGGTTCCCGGCGGATGCCCATTTTTTCGACTTCCGATGCGTAGGGAATCTGCGTATCCAGAAACCGGTGTTCCCGATCCCTCCCGGCAGCCAGATGTTCGCTGTGCATGCGTTTCCGTTTTTCGACCATGGCGAAGAACGGGTAGATCCGGGAGACGTCCCGGCCTTTGGATCCGAAGAACCGCACCAGCTGGTCATAGGTTCGCATGGATAACGTGGTTGGAATACAGGGCACCAGCACGATGTCGGAGGCAAGGAGCATGTTTTCCGACACCAGGCCGATGCCCGGGGGGCAGTCGAGAAAGATGAAGTCGTACGTCTTGCGATAGGGTTTCAGAATACGACGGAGCCGTTTTGGGGAGCCCTTGAGCTTACTCAGCGTCGTGTCCAGGTTTCTGAACGACAGGTTTGACGGAAGCAGGTCCAGGTTTTCGTAGTCGGTACCGCGTATGCGCTTCTCTATCCTTCGCCCCCCGCGAAGGAATTTTCGCCCGGGGAGTTTTCTTGAGGGTTTGATGCGAAAGTAGAACGCCGCCGATCCCTGGGGGTCCAGATCGAACAGAATGGTCTGTGCGCCATCGCGCGCGGCGAGGTAGGCCAGGTTTACCGCCGCCGCGGTCTTCCCCACCCCGCCCTTGATGTTGTAAAGGGCGACTGTTGCCATGAAATCAGCCCCAATTGAAAAAAGACAGCAACGCGGTGACGCGACGAAGACTCCTGAAACGGGGCATAAGGGTCGTCCGAAACGACGTTTTTGCAGTTCGCGTCCAGTGACCTGAGGTATCCTGGTAATCCGAAGTCAAATCGTGTTTATATACTGGCGTATATACGGTTTTGTGTCACTAAAAGACAACGAATCCTGGTTGGCTCTCTGCCTTCAGGCGAACAGGCGTCGGAACGTGGCGGCAACCTCCGCCCGGTTGAACTCCGCAAAGGTCTTCGAAAACGCCGCTCGGACGTTTTGCTGCTCGCGGTAAAGGCAGCCGATCAGCCCGCCGATGGCGGCGAAGGTTTCCGGATGAGTTTTTTCCGAGGGCAACGCACGCAGGTATTTTTTCAGGTCGGCCTGTTGAACGGAAAAGTCGTTGAAGTCGCCCAGGTTGTCCTGCAGGCTCTTGAGGTGGTCCACAATCAGGCGGATCTCTCCAGCAGGAAAAAACGACGAGAAAAACTCAAGGAGGTATCGCAGTTTCTTGCACTCGATCCGAAGCCGGTGCAGGTCGGCGTCCGGCGTGGACGCATCAATCGCCGCTCCCAGTTCGATCACGCGACCGTATCTCTTGCCAATAAACCTCTGCGCCAGCCCTTTCGCAGGTGCTTCCGCATTGTCCGGCGAAACGGACTCTTGCGGGCCTTCCAGAAACGCTTCCCAGTCCGCGGCGATTTTCCGGTACCGGGCGCCGTCCAGGGCGGCGGCCAGCCGACGATGTTCTCCCGTACGTTCCGCCCGCAGGGATTCGAATAGCGGATCCAGCCGAGAGCGCAGATATCCGGGCAGAAGAGACCGGTACGTCTCCTGTTTGAGAAGGGCGACGTCCAGATCGCGAAGGCGGTTGGTGAGTTTTCCGAGATATGTAAAGTCCTTGCGGAAGCGGCCGAGGGGGACTTCCGGAAAAACGGATTTGATCTGGCTTAGCGCCGATCGGGTACGCCGGATGCCCACCCTGAAATCGTGAAGGAATTCGGTATCAATGTCCTCCTTTATGCCCGCTTCGTTGCGCCTGATCGTCCTGAAGAGGTGCCCCAGAATCCGCCTCGCGGCCTCTGCGCCGTTCAGACCGGGTTCCAGCACGATATTGAGTTTCGAGGTATAGTCTCCCGGTTTCCTGCCGGCCGCCCGCGTGGCTGCGTGGAACAGGTCTTCGGTCTGGGGTTCCGCGCCGGCGGCGCAAAGGGACCGGTTCAGCCGTCGCAGATGTTTCTCATACCCCAGGACAGGCCTCAGCGCCACCGTGTTGAACGGTTGTCCGTTACGCGCGGCGTCCGCCACCCTGGCCTGTTCGAGCTTTGCGATAACAACGGTTTTTTCGTTCCGGTTCAGAACGCGCACGGTCCGCCTGCGGGTTCTTGCGCGCGCGAGTGGCAAGAGCGCCCTTACGCTCAAATGCGCCCGCAGGATTTCTTTCAGTGGTCCCTCGGGAAAATCCGTGCTGTATACCGGTCCGGTTCCGCGCGGCAGGCTGAGCGATGCGACGGTTTCACGGTCCGGCAGGCTGTAGAGAAGGTAACGGTCGTTTTCCTGTAACAGCACCAGGTTCCTGTTGAAGAGGCGCCAGTCGAAGGTGTCGAAAAAGGTCTGGACGTGCACTGTGTCGTCCATCGGTTCGCAGAAATGGGAGCCGATGGCCTCGTTCCATACGCTGCGTGGATTCACCGATGCCGGCAGACGCAGTGTACATACCTTGTTTTTCATACCAGGTTATCCATCAGAGCTCGCCCGGGATGTACGGTCCGGACAGCTGTTTCAATTCGTGAAGCCAGGCGATGATTCCGCTTTCACCCGCGCTGTCGCCCCGTTGACGGAGTAAGGTGGCGTACGCCGATCCCAAATCGAGCATAAGTTGTTGGTATAAGAATACGTTGAACCGATGCAAAAGACAAGAAAGACCGACGGCGCGCTGAAGTGATATCCCTCCGCAACGGCGCCAGATGGGATGAACCGGCGCAGAAACGCAGCGCATTTCCGCCGCGGGACGCCAAGACCGGACATCGTAACCATTTTGTAACACAAGAGTGACCACTTCGTAACAGAAGGGCCGCATATTTGGACCAACCTGAATTGATACATTCAATTTTTATTATCCCGACGGCGACGGAACCGCGCTCCAGCCCTGGCAGTCGAGTCGCCGCCTCGGTGCGAGAAATCTGGGAAGACGCAAGTACCGCCTGGAAGGAAGTCCGGGCTGATTAGCCGCCAATACGGGGAGGAGCTATGCCGATAAAGGGGATTGTCCGGGGAATTGCCGCGTTGTTGAGTCTGGGTCTTTTCGGGTCTGTGGAGGGCGCCGAAGGCAAAATTAAAGGGGTTGCCTTCGGCGATTATTATTTCGTGGTCGCCGGAACGGACAAGAACGAAAACGGTTTCAAATTCCGGAGGATCTATCTGACCTACGACCTCAAATGGAATGACCGCTGGTCCGGACGGGTGCGTTACGAAGCAAACGATGCGGGATTTGGCGGCGAGGACAAGATGAGGCCGTTCGTGAAACACGGTTATTTGCGATACCGTTCAAACGGACGGACGGTATACATGGGGCTGTTCGGCACGCCCACCTGGAATGTCTCCGAGCGAATATGGGGCTACCGATCAATCGAAAAGACAATCATGGACAAGCGCAAGATCGGTTCTTCCTCGGATATCGGGGTGGGATTCAAGGGCAAGTTGGACGGTGCAGGCAGAGTGAACGCCCAACTGATGTTCGGAAACGGCAGCGGCCAGCGTCCGGAGGCGGACAATGGAAAGAAAGTGTACTCCCTGCTTCATCTGAAACCCACGGACATCGTTGAGGCCACAGTCTACTTCGACTGGGAAGGCAAACCCGGAGGAAAAGACCGCGTCACGTACGCGGGGATGTTGGGTACGTCCGTCGAGAACTTCCGTTTCGGTTTAGAGGGATTCGTCCGAAATAACAGAAAAGCGCTGTCAGGCGACGACGTACAGATTCGAGGCGTATCCGCCTTCGGCGCCGTCAACGTGAAACCCCGGGTCGATGTATTCGGGCGCCTGGACTTTTTCGATCCCAACGGCAGCACAGAGCAGGACGAGGAGTACATGATTATTGGCGGAGTCGACGTCGTGCCTGCCAGGAACATCCACATCATGCCCAATGTGGTGGCGACGATAAACCGGTCCTCGGACGCAGAAACCGAAGTGATTCCCCGAATAACGGTATGCTACAGATTCTAGTAGCACATGAACCCATTCATGCATGTTCCGCCCTTTCGTTATGACCGTTGTTCCATGCGTTTCTGCCGGTGTTTTCCGATTTCCTGCGTTGTTGAAGAGAGATTGTAACTTTCCACAAATTAACCTCAATTGGAAAAATGACCACAGTCAAGTTGGCCACAAAAAGCCTGAATGTGGGTAGAGGGTAGAGGTAAGACGGTAGAAGAAACCCTTGCCCGATCCTTTATTCCTTCTTGCCTCCGGCAGGAGAAGAGACTCCACAAGGCAGGATAGCTCTCCCGTCTACCGTCTCCCGTCTACCCGCTTCCGAGGGGATGGTAGGAGAGGTCGCGAACGCGTCCAGTGACCTGGCGTATCCTGGTATTCGGCCTTCTAATCGCCTTTATTCACCAGCACATATTCGAATTAACGTCCAGGAAAACTTACGAATCATGGTTGATTGATCGTTCGTACTCAATCCGACAAAGAACCTGCATAATCGGGAGGTACAGAAAGGATGATGCGTACAATTGTCGGTGCGATTTCGCTGATTGTCACCGTGGTTCCGGTCCAGGCACAGACGCTTGAGGTCGACCCGCGAATTCCGGCTTACACGAAAGCGCGAGGAATTTCGGGTAGCGCCAGCAGCATCGGATCGGATACGATGAACAATCTGATGGCGCTGTGGCTTGAGGGCTTTCGCAAGTACTATCCGACTGTGAACGTCCAGATTGAGGGCAAGGGTTCCAGTACGGCGCCGCCCGCGCTGATCGAAGGCACTGCGCAGTTCGGGCCGATGTCACGCGCGATGAAGGCGACGGAGGTGGACAAGTTCGAGCAGGCGTTCGGGTACCCGCCCACGCCGTTACGGACTGCGCTCGATGCCCTGGCGGTCTTCGTCAACAAGGACAATCCCATTAGAGGATTGACACTGCAGCAGGTGGACGCGATTTTTTCGAAGACACGCCGACGAGGGCATCCCGACGACATACAACGTTGGAGTGAAGCGGGTTGGACCGGCGATCACGCAACGGCTTTGATCAGCATGTACGGTCGGAATTCGGCGTCCGGTACGTATGGTTTCTTCAAGAAGAACGCCCTTTCCAAGGGCGATTTCAAGGATGAGGTCAAGGAACAGCCCGGGTCGGCTTCCGTCGTGCAGGGAGTTGCGGAAGACCGGTTCGGAATCGGTTACAGCGGAATTGGATACAGGACGTCGGACGTGCGTGTGGTACCTCTCGCGGATGATCCCTCGGATGGATACAAAGACGCCAGCATGGAGAATGTCCTCGACGGCACCTATCCGCTCGGCCGCTTTTTGTTTATCTATATTAACAAAGCACCGGGCAAGCCGCTCGACCCGATGGTGCGAGAGTTCTGCAGGTACATTTTTTCGAAAGAGGGTCAGGAAGTCGTTATCAAGGATGGTTACATGCCTGTACCATTTGAAGTCGCTGAAGAAGAACTGGCGAAGCTCGAAGCGGACGGCATTTAGTCCTTAAATAAGCGAGTAATGT